>CALQEM020000018.1:0-27464 GCA_943329595.2 Bifidobacterium breve | reverse complement strand
TCGGCCTGTGGCACCACGCCCATCAGTGATCGAGCCGCCTTCGACTCCGCCGGCAGCGGATGGCCGAGCACCTCGATGGTCCCCGAGTCGGCCCGTGACTGGCCGGTGAGCAGGCGCATCGTCGTCGACTTGCCGGCTCCGTTGGGGCCCAGGAGCCCGAGGCACACCCCTGCCGGCACCTCGAGGGTGAGGCCGTCAACGGCACGCTTGTCGCTGAACGTCTTGACGACCTCGCGAAGGACGATGGCGGAGGTCATTCCCGCAGGCTACGGCAGGCGCACCTGCCGGTGGTCGCGCGAGGTCTCAGAGCTCGGCGAGGTGCGGTGGGTCGGCGCCGATTCGCTGGCAGGTGATTCCGGCAACCACGATGGCCTCCTCGACGGCGGCACAGACCAGCGACTCGTCGGCCAGCTCGGCGCGGCCGTAGCCGCCTCGCTGCCAGAAGGCGATGAAGGCGCCGCCGAAGGCGTCGCCGGCGCCCACCGTGTCGACGACCTCGACACGGGGAACTGGAAGCTCGACCTCCCACCCGCTGGCGAGAACTCGCACCGACCTCGCGCCGTCGGTGAAGAGCACGAGTCGGGGTCCGTCATCGAGCAGGAGACGAGCCCCGGACGCTTGCGGCACGTTGGGGTAGAGGTAATCGAGGTCGTCGCCAGACACCTTGACGACGTCGGCGCGCCGCACGACACGACGAATGCGGGCTCGATAAGCGTCGACATCGCCGATGACGTTCGGACGGCAGTTGGGGTCGACGACAAGCAGCACGTCGTCGGCCAACGCTGCCACCAACGACTCGGTGGCCGACGCCATGGGCTCAAGTACCAGGCCCAGCGTTCCGACCGACAGCATCGTGGTGCCCTGCGGGAGCACGAGTTCGCCAGCATCGATTGCGGGAGCCGCCGTTCCCTCGGTGTAGAAGCGGTAGGTAGCCGTGCCGCTGGGGTCGAGTTCAGCGAGGGCGAGGGTGGTCAGCAGACCGGGCAGAGTGGGTAGGGCCAGGTCGACTCCGTCGGCAGTGAGCAACGACCACAGCCGACGGCCGAAGGCGTCGTCGGCGAGCCGCCCGCCGAAGGCCACCGTCGTTCCAAGGCGGGCAATCGTGCGGGCGGTATTGAACGGGCCGCCGCCGGGGATGGCCGAGATGGATCCGTCGGGCGACACGATGAGGTCGATGAGTGCCTCGCCCACCACGAGCACGCTCACGAGCTCCTCCTCTGGGTGGCCACGCCCGGGCAGGAGGCTAGCTGGCTGACTCGAAGTCGACCGTGGCGTAGGTGGCGAGCTTGGTGAGCCGGTGCTCGCTGATGACCTCACGAATCGTGCCGCTCTTCGATCGCATCACGATCGAGTGAGTGCTGGCGCTGCCCGCCGAGTATCGAACCCCCCGCATGAGCTCACCATCGGTGATGCCCGTGGCGCAGAAGAAGACGTTCTCGCCGGTGACCAGATCGTTGGTGAACAGAACCCGGTCGAGGTCGTGCCCGGCGTCGAGTGCCCTGCGACGCTCGTCGTCGTCGCGGGGCCAGAGTCGACCCTGAATTGTTCCGCCGAGACACGACATGGCGCAGGCGGCGATGATGCCCTCGGGGGTGCCTCCAATGCCCAGCAGCAGGTCGACGCCGGTGCCCGAGCGCGCCGCCATGATCGCGCCCGCGACGTCGCCGTCGACGATGAACTTGATGCGCGCCCCGGCACGGCGCACGTCGGCGATGATCGACTCGTGCCGAGGCCGGTCGAGGATGACGACGGTGAGGTCTTGCACCCGCTCACCCTTGGCCTTGGCGATCCACTTGAGGTTGTCAACCACCGGTGCGGTGAGGTCGACGACGTCGGCAGCCTCGGGCCCGGTGACCAACTTCTCCATGTAGAACACGGCGCTGGGGTCGTACATTGACCCTCGGTCGGCGACCGCGATGACCGAGATCGCGTTATTCATTCCCTTGGCGGCCAGGGTGGTGCCGTCGATGGGGTCGACCGCGACATCGACCTCGGGGCCGGTGCGGTCACCGATGCGCTCGCCGTTGAACAGCATGGGGGCATCGTCTTTCTCGCCCTCTCCGATCACCACGATGCCGTCCATGGCCACCGAGGTGACGAGTTGTCTCATGGCGTTCACCGCTGCGCCGTCGGCGCCGTTCTTGTCGCCGCGCCCTGTCCAGCGGGCCGCGGCCATGGCGGCTGCCTCGGTGACACGCACGAGTTCGAGGGCCAGATTGCGGTCGGGGGTCTCGCCGCGTCCTACCTGCGGCGATGGGTGTCCGGTCGTCATCCCGTCAGAGTACCGCCGCACACCCCCCACACTGCGCTGATGTGCCATCCGGGCCAGACTGGGCAGGTGAGCGATGAGGAACCGGTGACCTACGGCGGGGTGCCGTTCACTCGCGCTCCCACGCGTCGCCGAGGCCGAGAGACCGTGCGCGACATGGTCATCTCGATGGCGGTCGTGGGTGGAGGAGTTCTGGCGCTGCTGCTCGTATCGCACCGCCCTCAGCCGGAGGCCGGCATCAAGGAGATCGACTGGCGGCCGGCGGCGGCCACCGCCCGCGCTGGCGCCGAGTACCCGGTGCTCGCCCCCGAGGGTCTGTCGGCCCAGTGGCGCGCCACGAGTGCGCGGTTCGAGACGATGCCGTCGTCGGGAGGCAGGCCGGTGTGGCACCTCGGTCTGGTTACGCCCGGCAACGGATATGCGGGCCTCGAGCAGACCGACGGTGACGCCGCACGCTTCGTGAAGGACGTGGTCGACGGGGCTCAGCCGGTGGGCCAGTTGACCATCGCCGGACAGACATGGCAGCAGTACGGCCCCGGGGCGAATGGCTTTCGTTCGCTGGTGCTGGCGCAGCCGAACTCAACGGTGATCGTCACCGGAAGCGCCGCAGTGCCTGAGCTGGAAGTGCTGGCAGGCTCACTGCGCGCAGGCTAGTCCGCTGATGCCGGCGTGCCCGGGGGACGGGTGACCTCGTCGAAGCGGGCGCGCGCTCCCTCGAGCCGAGCCTCGCACAGGGTGGCCAGGAACTCGCCCCGCTCCCAGAGCGACATCATCTGGTCGAGTGGCTGCTCGGGGTCGTCGAGAGAGCGCACTACGCCCTCGAGTTCGGCGCGTGCCTGCTCGTAGGTGAGCGGGGTGTCGTCAGGGGCGGCCATGGGTCTCCTTGCGGGACGTGGTGGGTGGGTCGGACGGTGGAGTGGAATCAGGGGCGGCGGTGACGGTGACAACGTCGGCCACGAACGAGCCGGTCGCTAGGCGCACGTCGACGCGCTCGGATGTCGTGAGTTGGTCGGTGCGAGTGATGACACCCGTGTGGTCGAGAGTGCGCACCACCGCGAAGCCGCGCTCGAGTGTGGCCTGCGGCGACAGGGCCCTGAGCTCGGCGCGGCGACCGGCCGCGAGCGCCCCCTCGTGCCGCAGACGCACATCGATGCGTGACCGCAGGCGAGAGCGCAGCTCGGCCACCAGGCGCTGGCGGTCGACGAGAAGTGACCGGGGATCGCGCACCGAGGGGTGAGAGCGGATCGAGGCGAGTTCGCGTGTGTCGTGCGTGAGGCGCATCACCACGCGTGACCTGAGTCGGTCGCGAAAGTCGCGCACCGCGGCACGCTCCTCGCGTACATCGGGGACGATGCGACGCGCGGCATCGGTGGGGGTGCTGGCACGGACGTCGGCCACGAGGTCGAGGAGTGGGGAGTCTTCCTCGTGTCCGATCGCGGACACCACCGGGGTGAAGGCCGCGGCGACAGCCCGCACCAGCGACTCGTCGGAGAAGGGCAGGAGATCTTCGAACGAGCCACCCCCGCGCGTGATCACGATGACGTCAACCTCGGCCATGGCGTCGAGGTCGATGAGCGCGGCGCGTACGGCGCCCGCGGCCTCGGGGCCCTGCACCGCGACCGTGCGCACCTCGAACTCAACCGCGGGCCAGCGGCGGCGGGCGTTCTCAACAACGTCGTGCTCTGCGGCGCTGGCCCGGCCGCAGATCAGGCCCACGCGACGAGGCAGAAAAGGCAGCGGCCGCTTGCGGCTGTCGTCGAAGAGTCCCTCCTGGGCCAGCAGGCGCCGCCGCGCTTCGAGAAGCGCAAGCAACTCGCCGAGCCCCACGGGACGGATCTCGAGGGCCTTGAGGCGAACTTCTCCGCGTCGCTCCCACCACTCGACACTGGCGTGCACCACCACGCGTGCGCCCTCGGTAAGAGGGCCTCCCACCGCGTCGACGACTCCGCGGGGAGCAGCGATCTGCAGCGAGACCTCAGACGAGGTGTCGCGCAGCACGAGGAAGCTCAGGCCCTGCCCAGGGCGGATGGTGATCTCAGCCACCTGACCCTCGACCCACACGCGGCCGAGGCGGCTGATCCAGTCGCCGATGCGGCGCGAGACCTCGCGAACCTGCCACGGCGCATCGACGGTTCCTCCGCGCGGGTGCTCGTCGGAGGGGCTCACCCCACCATGATGGCCTGCTGCTCCGACGGGCGGGCACTGCCGGGCCGCCTAGGATGGGGACATGTCAGGTGAAGCTGTCGCAGCCCCGGTCCGTCGTGTTCTGCTGGCCGCCCCTCGCGGCTACTGTGCGGGGGTCGACCGGGCCGTGCTCACAGTGGAGGCGGCGCTCGACCTCTACGGTCCGCCGGTTTACGTGCGCAAGCAGATCGTGCACAACCGGCACGTAGTTGAGACTCTCGAGGCGGCGGGGGCCATCTTCGTCGACGAGGTCGAGGAGGTGCCTGAAGGCAGCACCGTGGTGTTCTCCGCCCACGGCGTGGCGCCCTCGGTGCACGCCGAGGCTTCCGAGCGAGGGCTCAAGACCATCGACGCCACGTGTCCGCTGGTCACCAAGGTTCATGCCGAGGCGCGTCGGTTCGCCGACGAGGGCTATCGCATCCTGCTGATCGGCCATGAGGGGCACGAGGAGGTCGAGGGCACCTACGGCGAGGCCCCCGACAGCATCACGATCATCGATGGCCCAGACCATGCCGACAACGTCGACATCGGCCCCGATGAGAAGGTGGCCTGGCTCTCGCAGACCACACTGTCAGTCGACGAGACTCTCACCACCGTGGCCAGGCTCCGCTCGCGGCTTCCGCTGCTCATCGACCCGCCCAGCGACGACATCTGCTACGCCACTCAAAACAGGCAGGTCGCGGTCAAGGCCATCGCGGGCGAGTGCGACCTCATGATTGTGGTCGGAAGCGGAAACTCCTCGAACTCAGTGCGGCTCGTCGAGGTGGCCCTCGACTCCGGTGCGGCCGCGGCCTACCGGGTCGACTTCGCAGAAGAGATTGACATCACGTGGTTCACGGGGGTCACCACGGTCGGTGTCACCAGTGGCGCCTCAGTTCCCGAGGAACTCGTCGACGGCGTACTCACCCTGCTGGCAGAGCACGGCTTCGGCGACGTGACCGAGGTCAACTCGGCCGAGGAGCACCTGATCTTTGCCCTGCCGCCCGAACTTCGCCGCGATATGAAGGCCGCGGGGCGCTAGGGGTCACCAGCTACACAGCTGGCGCGACGGGGGCGTCGGTCGGTTCGGGCACGGCGTCGGGCGTGGGAGAGATGACCGGTCGCACCAGAGGCGTGCGACGTCGGCGCACCATCACGATCACCAGTGCAATCAGGGTTGCCGCGATGAGCCACGGGGCGTTGAGCGACAGTCCCGTGACGATGTTGAGCGCCTGACGGCTGAGCAGCGACCCCGACGAGCTAACCGTGAGCTGGCCTGCCGTGAGCAGGGCCGCGAGGAAGGCGAGCGGAGGCATCACCACGGCCGCCCAGATGTCAGACCGGCGCAGGGTGAGGGCTGCCGCGGCACTGGTGAGCACGAGCGCGACTCCGGTGATGACCCCGATGCCGTCGCGTAGCAGGGCGTCGAGGAAGGCGGCCACCACCGTGCCACCCACGATCAGGGCCGAGGCGCGGCTCCAGGTGAGCCCGGTCTCGACCGTAGGAATCGCGGGGACCTCAGCCGCGACGACTTCCACCGGGGCGGGGGTACCCGCCGACGGAGCGATGATCGGAATCGCCGTCCAGGGGGTTGCGGGGGCGATCGGAGGCGCCAGGATCGGTGGGGTGTCCAGTGGTGGGGCCACGGCGGCGGCTTCGGCGGCGGCTTCGGCCATGGGTTCGGCGATGACGGAGGCCGCCGCGAGTTCTGCCAGTTCCGCGGGGGCTGCGTCGGGCGTCGATGTCGGCTCGACGGCGGGGGCTTCGGAGGCGTTCACACCATCCACGGCATCCACGGCATCCACGGCATCCACGGGAATGGGGGCGAGTGCTGCTGCTGCCGTTGCTACTGCCTCAGGTGAGAGGGGGAGCGCGGGATCAATCATCGGAGGTCGGCTGAGGGCAGGAATTGCGGCCGCGGCGACGTCTCCCTCGGCTCCGGCCGAGCGGTAGAGCCGGCCGGAGGAGGCCGCGGCTCGGGCGAGTGACTCGTCTTGGCCGACGCGGGACGGCACCAGCGACGGCGACTCGCCGGGCTCGTCGAAAAGATTCCCATGCGAGGGCACCGCTAGGTTGCCGGGCGGGGGCGGGACGTCAGAACCACTCACGAGACACCAATCTACGCCAGACCCACCCGACGCGGCACATGGATGCCACTCGCGCTCACCTAGACTCTTCCCTCGTGGCCCTTACCATCGGCATTGTCGGACTCCCCAATGTGGGCAAGTCCACCCTGTTCAACGCGCTTACCAAGAACGACGTGCTGGCGGCTAACTACCCCTTCGCGACGATCGAGCCCAACGTCGGTGTGGTCGGTGTTCCCGATCCGAGGCTCGCCGTGCTGTCTGGCATCTTTGGGTCGGAGCGAATTCTGCCGGCCACGGTGTCGTTCGTCGACATTGCCGGCATCGTCAAGGGCGCGAGTGAGGGTGCGGGCCTCGGCAACAAGTTCCTCGCCACCATTCGTGAGAGCGACGCGATCTGCCAGGTTATTCGCGTGTTCACCGACGCCGATGTCGTGCACGTCGATGGTCGGGTGTCGCCCAAGGACGACATCGAGACGATTAACACCGAGCTGATCCTCGCCGACCTGCAGACCGTCGAGAAGGCCATCCCGCGCCTGCAGAAGGAGGCGCGCATGAACAAGGAGCGCGCCGTCGTGCTTGCGGCCGCCGAGGAGGCGAGCGTCGTGCTCAACGAGGGCCGCACCGTGTTTGAGGCGCGCCTCGACCTCGAGCCCCTGCGCGAGTTGTGGCTGCTCACGGCCAAGCCGTTCCTGTACGTGTTCAACGTCGACGCCGACGAGCTGTCAAACACCGCGCTGCTCGACGAACTTCGCGCGCTGGTAGCACCGGCCGAGGCGGTGTTCCTCGACGCTAAGACCGAGGCCGACCTCGTTGAGCTCGACGACGATGAGGCGCTCGAACTGCTGCAGTCGATCGGAATGACCGAGTCTGGGCTCACCACCCTGGCCCGCGTGGCGTTCACCACCCTCGGGCTGCAGACCTACCTCACCGCGGGGCCCAAGGAGTCGCGGGCGTGGACCATTCGCACAGGTGCCACCGCGCCCGAGGCGGCCGGCGTGATTCACACCGACTTCCAGAAGGGCTTCATCAAGGCCGAGGTGATCTCGTTTGACGACCTCGTCGCCGCGGGATCGGTGGCCGAGGCCCGCGCCAAGGGTCGGGCGCGCATGGAGGGCAAGGACTACGTGATGGTCGATGGCGACGTGGTGGAGTTCCGCTTCAACGTCTAATCGCATCGGGGGCACCCAAGCCCCTACCTATCGCGCCCAGGCGCCCCACGCGCACGGGTTTCCACGTCAACAACGCCCACCATCGAGAAAGACTCATGACCGCCCCCGCCTACTCCGTCGAGCGCCAGTACCCGCACGTCATCGAGCGCCTGTGGCACGCGTGGACCGACGCCGCCGCGCTGCAAGCGTGGTACCACCCGGTGCAACTCCCCAACGTCCCCGAATCGGTGGCGTCCGAGCCCGAAGTGGGCGGCTGGTGGGCCGTGGCAGTCGACGTGCCCGAACACGGCTTCGCCGCCTGCTTCTACGGCCGCTACACGCGGGTCGAGCCCATGACCGCACTTGAGCACACCATGCACTACACGCAGTCGGTCGAGGAGTTCGTCGCGCGTGACGAGTCGACGCCGAGCCACCGCGTGGTGGTCGATCTCGAGCACCGCGGCGCTAGCACATGGGTGCGCTTCAGCCAGTTCGGTGAGCTGCCCGAGGGTCAGGCCGAGCAGGCGAAGGCTGGCATGGAGAGCTACTTCGACTCCCTGGCAGCCTTCCTCGCCGATGAGAATTGAACCGAGGGTGGACCCGTCAATCCGTGACCGAGGGAGCACCTTTCCATCTGGAAAGGTGGAGTTGCAGATTCGCGTTTGGCTGAGCGATAAAGCAAGTGGTTACACGTCAACGCTGCTCAGCAGCCGGGTCGCATCAGGAGTCCGTGATGAGTCGCACATCGAAGCGCAACGCGTGGATCGCAGGAGTGGTCGCCCTGGTCGTACTGCTGGGCTTGGGTGCGTGGACGGTCGCCAGCAGGTCAACGTCCACCGACGATCTCGCCGGCGCGAGCAGCACGGGCAACTTCGGGTCCGTGGTCACGGTCAGGAACGACGGCGGCTACATCCTGCAGGTTACGAACCAGCGCACCGGTGGGGTCTGGCGGCTCCCCAGCTGCACTCAGGACACGCAGTGGCCCGGTAACCCGAACATCGCGTGGGATCCCGTCACCAATCCGGCGGTCGTCGTGCCGGCGAACCCGACCTCGTGCGAGCAGAGCTGGCGAGAGGTCACCGCCGGCCAGACCATCGACAACAAGCTCCTCATCGAAGCGTGCATCGGCGGCACCGTGGCCAGCGCGGGCGGCGCCGAGGGATGCAAGAGCGGCAAGTCGTCCCCTGCCTTTGGCCTGCGAGAGCTCCCGATCGAGACGAGCTCGAGTGGCGGGGTGTGCGGCCGGCTGTCGTGCTCGGCCCCGCACTACATTTCGAGCGGCGCCCGGGTGATTCTCAACCGCGTGGGCGTGATCGGCGAGACGTGGAAGTTCAACCCGGTCGGCGACGAGGGGTTGCAGGCCAACGTCACCAACCTCGGCAACGGCAGGACAAAGAACCCGTGGAACTACCGCATCGACGGGTTCTCCGACCCCAAAAGGCCCATCGGGTCTCGGGTCACCGTGGTGAATCGCACTGGCAGCAAGATCTACCTCTGTGACCTGAAGAGTGGGCAGCGTTGCGAGGCCGACAGTGCTCAAAAGGATCCGGGCTGGCTGGTCTCGTGCAAGGCCGACTGGCCTGACGAGGACTGCGAGCGAAGCTTCGCGCGCAATGAGGGATCGGCCACCGACGTCTATCTCCGGGTGGACATGGGGTCGGACTCCAACCGTGAGACCTGCCTGAAGACCACCACGAGCGTCACCCGGTACACCGCCCGCATGCTGCTGTCGGACTACTACACCGAGTGCAAGGGCAATGATCTCGTGATCGTTACCGACGTGCAGAACGGGTGGGGCATCGCCAGCCCTTACCCCGGCCAGCAGTGGACGTGGACGAGGGACCGCAGCAAGGAGGACGAGTCGTGGAGCCGCCAGGACCTCTATGAGTGGACGTACCTCGGCCGCAACACCACCGACGGATACGCCGAGTACAAGGTGGTCATCAGCAGATTCGGCTGAGCGGCGCATCACACCTACGCTAACCGCATGGTCGAGCGACACTGGGTGCGAGTCACCGCGCGTGTCCTTCTCGTCGTTGCGCTCGCATGGATCACCTGGCAGTCGCTCGTGCCCGCCGACCAGATCGTGGCCAGCACCGCGAATGACAAGGTCAACCACCTCGTGGCTTACGGCGCCCTCGGCCTGCTCGCAGCCATGAGCGTCCCCTGCGACCGCTGGTGGGCGGCATGGATCGGAGTCAGCGCTCTCGGCCTCATGATCGAGGTCGCGCAGAGCCTTACCCCCTACCGCGCCTTCGAGTGGATGGACTTCGTGGCCGACGCAGCAGGCGCCGCGATCGGGGTGGGGATCGCCGCCCTCGTGCGACGCACTGCGTTGAAGCCCTCAACGAGGTAGTGCGCTAGAATTCTGTACATGACGACTCTCCCCCTGGCCGAGGTGCGGGCCAACCTGTCCAAGCTCGTGGAGGAGGCCGAACGCACCCATCAGCGGGTTGAGGTCACCAAGAACGGTCGGCGCGCCGCCGTGCTCATGAGCGCCGACGACTACGACTCGCTTACCGAGACCCTCGACATCCTCAGCGACGCCGAGGCGATGGCGGCCATCCGTGAGTCCGACGCCGACATAGCAGCCGGCCGAATCTACTCGCTCGACGAGGTCGCAGCCGAGCTCCGGGCGAGGGGCATCCTCTCGTCATGACGTATCGGGTCGAACTGACCCGCCGCGCGCGCCGCAGCCTGTCAGAGGAACTACCCGAAACTGTCGCCGCCGCGTGCTGGGAGTTCATCAGCGGACCGCTGGCCGAGGATCCGCACCGAGTGGGGAAGGCGCTGCGCGATGTTCTGAGTGGGCGATACTCGGCCCGACGAGGAGAGTTCCGGGTGATCTACGAAATTCACGAGACCGTGGTGGTGGTGCGGGTGATCGATGTGCGACACCGACGCGACGCCTACTCGTAAGGAAGTGTGCGCTCGGAATGGCCCTCGCCGCCCTGTTGCCCGGTCGCCAACGCCGGTAGCCTCGCACCATGCTCTCCGTCTTCTGCGCGCCCTCGCGCTATGTCCAGGGTCGTGACGCCACGGCCGCCCTCGGTGAGCAACTCGCCCACCTGGGCCTGCGCGGCCCCGCCCTCATCGTTGCAAGCGAGCGCATCGCCACGATGCTCGGCGACGCGTGGCGTACCAGCCTCGACGCCGCGGGCATCGCGTTCGTCACTCACCACTTCGGCGGCGAGTGCTCGCAGCACGAAATCGACGCAGGGGTGGTCGCCGCTCGCGCGGCCGGCGCCACTGTGGTTATCGGCGCCGGTGGCGGCAAAGCGCTCGACACCTCGCGCGCCATCGCCGCCGAGATTGACGCCGCCGCGGTCAATTGCCCCACGCTGGCCTCGAGCGACGCCCCCTGCAGCGCGCTGTCGGTGGTGTACTCCGACGACGGCGCCTTCGACCGCTACCAGTTCTACCCGCGCAACCCGGCGCTCGTGCTGGTCGACACCTCCATCGTCGCCGCCGCGCCGCGTCGCTACCTCGTGTCGGGCATGGGCGACGCTCTTGCCACCTGGTACGAGGCTCGCACGGTCATCGAGGCCCGCTCGCCCAACCAGCTCGGAGGCGCGACCACCCTCAGCGCCGGCGCGCTGGCCGAGCTCTGTGCGCGCACCCTCTACGCCGACGGTCTCGCCGCCGCCCTCGCGGTCGACGCCGGTGCGGTCACCCCGGCGCTCGAGAACGTTGTTGAGGCCAACACGCTGCTGTCGGGCCTGGGCTTCGAGTCAGGAGGCCTTGCCATCGCGCACTCGGTACACAACGGGCTCACCGCGGCTCCGCCCACACACGATTTCCTGCACGGCGAGAAGGTGGCGTTCGGCCTGCTGGTGCAGCTCGTGGTTGAGGGCCGCCCCCAGCAGGAATTCGAGCAGGTGCGCCAGTTCTGCCGCGAGGTAGGACTGCCCACTCGCCTATCCGACCTCGGACTCGCCGACCTCGACGCCCCCACCCTTGCGCGCATCGCCGAACTCACGGTCGCCGAGGGCGAGACCGCTCACCACGAACCCTTCACCGTGACGGCCGACATGATTCGCGACGGAATTCTCGCCGCCGATGCCCTGGCCCGCGCCTGACTCAGCGCGAAGCCAGCGCCTCGACCGCACGTGCGTGCTCGAGGATGAGCGTGGCGAAGCGTTCGGGGTCGTGCATGTGGGGCTCATGCCCGGCACCGCGGAAGATCACCAGCCGGCTTCCCGGAATCATCGAGTGGGCTCGCTCGCCGTGGTACATCGGAATCATCGGGTCTTGGTCGCCCCAGATGATGAGCACCTCCTCGCCGCTCAGCAGGTGCAACTTGTCGAGTGCCGACACGCGCTGTCCGGCCGGGCCTAGCACGCTGCGCACCGTCGACAGGAACGCGGCTCGATGGTCGGGCTCGGCCAGCCAGCCGGCGGTTTCGAGGGCGCCGGGGCTCAGGGCGTGGGGCTCGATATGAACCCGGGCGAGCTGGCGGCCGAGCCACGACGCTGCGTTCAGCGTGCGGTTGTTGATGGCGGCCCGAATGACGAGGTCGGCGCCCGGCAGGCTTGCGGCGCGCAGCAGGGGAAAGATCTCCTCACCCAGCCCGCCGCTCGACACCAGCGCGATCGAGGCGATTCGCTCAGGAAACTGGTACTGGAACTGCATCGTGACCCCGCCGCCGAGCGAGTGGCCCACGAAGTGGGCGCGGTCGATGCCGAGGTGGTCGAGCAGGTCTCGGAGCGAGTTGGCCATTGCGCCCAGGCTGTAGTCGCCCGGCAACTTCGACGACTCGCCGTGGCCGGGCAGGTCGACGGCAATCACGTGGGCTCCGGTTGCGGCCAGCCGCTGAGGAACGTCGAGCCAGGTTTGTGTACTGCTGCCGAGCCCGTGCACGAGCAGCAGTGGCACCCCGGTTCCCGGATACTCGCTCACCGCGAGGTCGCGGCCGTGCAGGCTGATTAACCGCTGGCCCGCGGGGCTTATCGCGCGGTCTTCCGCAGTGCTCATCTGACCCTCCTTCAACAAACCTACGGTACCGTAACTTACTCTACCGTAGGGAAGTTCAGGAAGGCGCGCGAAGGCCGCATCAGGCGAGGGCCGTCTCGAACATCCGCAGAATGCGGTGCCACGCGTCGTTGGCCGCGGTGTCGACGTAGCCAGCATTGAGTCCGCCAGCCGCCGACATCGGCCGCATCCACACCGGCATATCGGCCCGGTTCATGAACGAGTGGCCGGCGTCGGCGTACTCCTTCACATCGTGTTCCACCTGCGCCGCCATGAGGGCAGCCTCGAGTGAAGCCGCCGCCCCCGACAGCGACCGGTCGCGGCCGCCATACGACGCGACCACCGGGCAGCTGCCCGCGATGGCCGCCTCAAGATTCTTCGGCAGCCTGGCGTACTGCGCGGCCGCGGCATCGAAACCCTTCGACGCCATCACAATTGCGAAGCCTCCGCCCAGGCAGAAGCCTGCGATGCCGACGCGACCGGTGCAGTCGGGCTGCCCGGCCAACCATTCGCGCAGTCCGAGGATCTGCTCGGCCGCCACGCCCTCGCCCGTCGACATCGACCTCGCCACCCGAACTAGGCAGGCCACCTTGTTGCCGGTCGCGAGCAGGTCGGGCGCGAACGCGAGGTAGCCCTCGGCCGCGAAGCGATCGGTGATGGCACGGATGTCGTCGTTGAGGCCGAACGCTTCGTGAATCACCAGCACCGCCGGCCACGGCCCGTCGCCCTTGGGCGTGGCCAGATGGCCGGGTACCACTCCGGCAGGCGTGACCACAGACACGACAGTCATGGATCCTCCTCCTTCATCAACGCTGTGCCTTCAGTGTGCCAAGTCAAGGCCCGACTTCGAAGGTTTCCGCCGAATGCTGCCCCACTCATCGCTGGCGGCTCTTCCAGCGATGAGTGGGGCAGCAATGGCGATGACTCGGTCAGCGAGGCGCAGGCGGGGGCTGCTGTGCGGTGCCGCCGAAGCCGCGCGCGCATTCATTGACGCGGTGGGCCGACTCGACGTCAAGCTGCGTGAGGCCGCCGGCCGAGTGAGTGGTGAGCGCCACCCTCAGCGTGCGCCAACGGATGTCGAGGTCGGGGTGGTGGTCGAGCTCCTCGGCCACGAGGGCGATGTCGCCCACCGCGCCGATGAGGTCCAGAAAAGTCGGAAAGTCGAATCGCGCCGTGAGGGAGAAGCCGTCACAGGCCCAGTGCGGGAGTCGTACGAGCTGGCGGGTGAGTTCGTCTCCCACCAGCAGCCGGCGCATCATGGGGAGGGCACAAGGAAGAGCTCAGCCACCGCTTGAACAGGTGCCACGTCTCCCTCAAGCCATGCGACCCGCTGCCAGTCGGACACGGGAACCCACTCGAGGGCGTCGTGCTGGTCGAGCGCGCGCGGCTCGATATCGCCGACCACCCGGCCGACGAACACCACCATGCGGTGCCGCTCACCGAGTGGCCAGGCGCCGTTCACCGGCCCGTCAACCCGGCGCTCGAGGTGCACCGCCACCCCGAGTTCCTCGTCGATCTCGCGGTGGGCAGCGTCTTCGTTGGTCTCGCCGGGCTCAACCTTGCCGCCCGGAATCTCCCAGCCGCCAGCGAGCGCGGGGGGCTCGATGCGCCGTGCGGCGAGTAGTTCAACCCCGTGGGCACCGTCGCGCACGAGGGCCACCCCCACGACCGCGATGAAGTCGATGAGGTCGGGAGGCCCGTCAGTCGGCGCGTTCGACACGTCAGCCCACCCCAGAGCCGACGAGGGATCCAATTCCGTAGGTGATGCCCATTGCTAGAGCGCCGCCGCACACGTTGCGCGCGACGGAACGTTGAATGGAGGCCCCGGCGAGACGGGCACTGAGGTAGCCGGTGACGGTCAGCGCCACCACCACCGCGGCGAATGTGAGCGGCACTCGGTAGCTCACCGGACTCAGCACGATCGCGAGCAGCGGAATGAGCGCGCCCACGGTGAAGGCCACCATCGACGACAGCGCCGCCGACCACGGATTCACGTACTGCCCGGGCCTGATGTTGAGCTCGGCCTCGGAGTGTGCGGCGAGGGCGTCGTAGGCCGTGAGCTCGACCGCCACCTGGTGGGCGAGATCGTGCGACAGCCCGCGATTCATGTAGAGGCCGGTGAGCTCGCTCAATTCGCCGTCGGGGTCGGCAGCGAGTTCGGCACGTTCCCTTTCGACTGCCGCAAGTTCGGTGTCACGCTGCGAGCTCACTGACACGAACTCGCCGGTGGCCATCGAAAGGGCCCCTGCGACAAGCCCGGCCAGCCCCGCCAGAAGTAGGGCCTTCTCATCGGTGGTGGCCCCTGCTACACCCAGCACGAGGCCCGCCACCGAGACAATGCCGTCGTTGGCACCGAGAACCGAGGCTCGAATCCGGTTGGCCCGCTCGCCAAGACTGCGCCCGTCGTGGGTCTCCCCACTGTGAGTGAGGTGACCATCCCCGGTGCTCATGCGGCCAACCTAGTGCACTCTAAGGTTTCGTCGCGGCAGCACGGATTCGCACCTGACCCTGTCGGCGGCCTAGGGTGAGGTAGTGACTCTGAGAACCCGCGATGATCTGCGCAACGTTGCCATCATCGCCCACGTTGACCATGGCAAGACCACCCTCGTCGACGCCATGCTGTGGCAGTCAGGCGCTTTCACCGTTCATCAGGCCGAAAATGACTCCGTTCGCGAGCGGGTGATGGACTCGATGGACCTCGAGCGTGAGAAGGGCATCACCATCCTCGCGAAGAACACCGCGGTGCGGTACATGGGCGAGGGCTCGCCCGAGGGTGGGGTCACCTTCAACATCATCGACACCCCCGGCCACGCCGATTTCGGTGGCGAGGTCGAGCGCGGACTCGAAATGGTCGACGCCGTGCTGCTGCTCGTCGACGCCTCCGAGGGTCCCCTACCCCAGACGCGTTTCGTGCTGCGCAAGGCGCTAGCCAAGCGACTCCCCGTGGTGCTGGTCATCAATAAGGTCGACCGTCCCGACTCGCGCATCGCCGAGGTGGTCGATGAGACCTACGAGCTGTTCTTCGACCTCGATGCCGATGAGGGTCAGATCGACTTCCCCATCGTGTACGCGTGCGCCAAGGCCGGCCGGGCGTCGCTCAACCGTCCCGAGAACGGCGAGATGCCCGACGCCGACAACCTCGTGCCCCTCTTCCGCACTCTGCTCGACAGGGTGCCGGCCCCCACGTACGACGACGAGATGCCTCTGCAGGCTCACGTCACCAACCTCGACTCCTCGCCCTACCTTGGCCGCCTCGCGCTGTGCCGGGTGCGTCAGGGCACCATCCGCAAGGGCCAGTCGGTGGCCTGGTGCCGCACCGACGGCTCAATTGAGCGCGTCAAGGTGTCCGAGCTGCTGGTCACGCAGGCACTCGACCGCGTTCCCGCCGACTCGGCCGGACCCGGCGAGATCATTGCTGTGGCAGGCATTCCGGAGATCACCATCGGCGAGACCCTCGCCGATATCGACGACCCGCGCCCGCTGCCCGTCATTACCGTTGATGAGCCCAGCATCTCAATGACCATCGGTATCAACACCTCGCCGCTGGCGGGCCAGAGCGGTACCAAGCTCACAGCGCGTCAGGTCAAGACCCGCCTGGAGGCCGAGCTGATCGGCAACGTGTCGCTGCGCCTACGCGAGACCGATCGCCCCGACACGTGGGAGGTTCAGGGCCGTGGCGAGTTGCAACTGGCCGTGCTGGTTGAACTGATGCGCCGCGAGGGCTTTGAGCTCACCGTGGGCAAGCCTCAGGTGGTCACCCGCATTGTCGACGGCAAGGTGCACGAGCCGATGGAGCACCTCACCGTAGACATTCCCGAGGACTACCTCGGCGTGGTCACCCAGCTCATGGCGCTGCGTAAGGGACGCATGGAGCAGATGATCAACCACGGCACTGGCTGGGTACGCATGGAGTTCCGGGTGCCGGCGCGAGCGCTCATCGGGTTCCGCACCGAGTTTCTCACCGAGACGCGCGGAACCGGCCTCCTGCACCACGTCTTCGACCGCTACGAGCCCTGGCACGGCGAGCTACGCACGCGGCCCACAGGCTCGCTCGTGGCCGACCGCCGCGGGCCCACCACCGGCTTCGCGCTGGCCAATCTGCAGGAGCGCGGCACCATGTTCGTGGGTCCGGGCACCGACGTGTTCGAGGGCATGATCGTGGGCGAGAACTCGCGCTCCGACGACATGGATGTCAACCCCACCAAGGAGAAGAAGCTCACCAATATGCGCCAGTCGTCGGGCGACATCCTGGTGCCTCTCATCCCGCACAAGCAGATGTCGCTCGAGCAGTCGCTCGAGTTCTGCCGCGAAGACGAGTGCATTGAGGTAACCCCGGCCACGGTACGCCTCCGCAAGTTGGTACTGGACCAAACCGAGCGTGGGCGCTCGACGGCGCGGGCCAAGAAGGCCTCGTCCTAGTGGCCTGACCCCCTCTGGCCACTCGGCGACCTTGTTTATCCCCTGTGTTGCGCAGGGTGTCGGTTGTGTCACGATTGCGGCGCGCCCGTACTTCCTAGACGGCGCGTGGCCGTGCTAGCACGTAGAGTCGTGTTTGATCGCACATTCGGGAATCCGATGTGCCGCCACGACCACCTGCGGAGGGAGTTCGATGAGCCTCGCGACTCTCGACACCCCCGCTGACAGTCCGCAGGTTGCCGGTCGGTCGCTGTGGCAGATCACCCGGGCTCGGATTCGACGCGACCGCACGGCGATGGTGTGCGTGTGGATTCTGGTGGGGTTCTACGCGGTGGCACTCGTGGCCCCCCTCCTGATGAACCTGCTCGGAATCGACCCCTATGTGCTCGACAGTGCCTCGATTAGCGACAATGCCGGGGCGCCCTATGGCCCCTGGGGCGGAGTCAGCCGCGAGCATCTGCTCGGCGTCGAGTGGGGCACGGGCCGCGACATCTTGGCGCAGTTGCTCAACGGGCTGCGCATCTCGCTCTTCATCGCCACCGTCGCCACCGTCGCCACCGTGGCGATCGGAACCGTGCTGGGCATCATCAGCGGCTACGTGGGGGGCGCCACCGACGCCATCATCGGCCGCACGATTGACCTCATCATCGCCTTCCCGTTCCTACTGCTGATTTTGGCGCTGTCGGGTGTGCTCACGCAGCGGCTGGTCGAGCTCGGGATCCCCGACAGCAGCGCCCGCATTTACTACCTGATCATCGTGCTGAGCGTTTTCGGCTGGACCTATCTGGCCCGAGTTATCCGCGGTCAGGTGCTGAGCCTGCGCGAGCGGGAGTTCGTCGAATCGTCGGTGGCCATGGGCTCGGGCACACCGCGCATTTTGTTCCACGAGATCCTGCCCAACCTGTGGGCGCCCATCCTCGTCTACGCCACGCTCACCCTGCCGGCGTATATCGGCACCGAGGCCGCCCTGGCTTTCCTCGGGGTGGGAGTGCTGCCCCCCGACGTCACCTTCGGCGCCATGCTCGCCAACTCGGTGTCCTACTTCAACGCGGTGCCGTCGTACCTATTCATCCCAGGCACCCTGCTCGCGGTGCTCGTGGTGGCTTTTAATCTGCTGGGTGACGCTGTGCGCGACGCCCTTGACCCTCGTGCCGGGCGGGTGTGACGACATGGTCACTACTCCGGCAACCGGGACCGTCCCGGCTCGACACTCAGGAGGAATTATGGGCATGACCAAGTCGCGTGTGAAAGCTGCCGTGGTGGTCGCGGTGGGGGCGGTAGCGCTTGCCGCTTGTGGTGGGTCCAGCGGAGGCGGTGGCAGCAGCACTGCCGGCGCGACCACCACCAAGGGCGGAACCCTCTACGTCCTGACCAACGCTGAGCAGTTCGATGCGGTCGACCCTCAGCGCATTTACTCCAGTGAGGACCTCGCCTTCTTCGGCGCCACTCTCTACCGCACACTGACGTCCTATAAGTTGTCGCCCGACCCCCTCGAGTCCACCACAATCGTGCCTGACCTCGCCACCGACCTCGGTACCGAGTCAAACGCCGGCAAGACGTGGACCTTCACCATCCGCGACGGCGCCACCTTCCAGGACGGCTCCGCCATCGCATGTAAGGACATCGCCTACGGCGTCTCGCGCACCTTCGCCACCGACATCATCATCGGAGGCCCCACGTACGCGATCACGATGCTCGACATCCCTGACGACCCCGAGGGTGGATCTGCCTACAAGGGCCCGTACGTCAAGACCGGCCAGGAGTTGTTCGACAAGGCCGTGACGTGCTCGGCCGACGGTAAGACAATCACGTTCAACCTCAAGCTTGCCGTGCCCGACTTCAACTACACCGTGACGCTGCTGTGCTTCTCCCCGGTTCCCAAGGCCGCTGATACGGGCGAGAAGTACGGTGACGCTCCCGTGTCGTCGGGCCCGTACATCCTCACGTCGAACAAGAACGGCAAGGGCGGCAAGATGGTTCTGTCGCGCAATGATAAGTGGTCCGCGGCCAGCGACAACTACCGCGCGGGACTTCCAGACACCTGGGAGGTCGACTATGGAATCGACCCCAAGGTCATCGACCAGCGCGTGATCCAGAGCTCGGGCAACGACTCCACGGCGGTCGCACTCGGCCTCGAGCCCGAGTCGCTTCCCACCGTCTTTGTGAGCCCCACCGAGGCCCAGCCGCAGTTCGCCAGCCGTGCTGTGAGCGCCCTCGACCCGTTCGTGGCCTACTACGCGATCAACGTCGCGAAGGTTCCTGACCTCAAGGTACGTCAGGCCCTCGCTGCCGCTCTCGACCGCCAGGCCCTGCGCAAGAACGCCGGTGGCGACTACGCGGGCGACTACGCCGACGGAGTTATCAGCCCCAACATGGGCGCTGACTATGCGCCCACGGGCCTGTGGGACACCCTGCTGGGCGCCCCGATTCCGGCGACGGGTGACCCCGAGTACGCGAAGAAGCTGATCGCCGAGACGGGCAAGCCCGCCCCCACGATCACCTTCGACTACGCGCAGTCGCCCACGGGCGACAAGGCGGCGGCCATCGTGGCGGCCTCGCTTGGCAAGGCTGGATTTACCGTGAAGCTCAACCCGATCGAGCCCGGCCAGTACTACGGCATCGTCTTCGACCCTGATAAGGCCCACGAGCTGATGCCCGGGGGCTGGGCATCTGACTGGCCGAACGCCTCCACGGTCATCCCCGAGCTGTTCACGCCGTCGGGCGGGTTCGACCTGTCGCAGTACGACAACCCCGAGTTCAATGCCAAGTCTGACGCGGCCAAGATCGAGCTCGACCCTGCCAAGCAGGCCACCATGTGGCAGGAACTCAACAAGCAGGCCATGGCCGACGTCGTGGTGATTCCCACCCGGTACGGACGCACCCAACGTATGACAGGCACCAAGGTTGGACCCGTCTACCTGTGGGCATCGTTTGGCTCGTGGCCGTACGCGCAGATGGGCGTCTTGTCCTAACGTTCGTCTCACCACGCTGAACGGCTGCTGGGGGCGGATCGGTCCTGATTCGCCCCCAGCACTTCAGGAAGGGCAACCGTGACCTCGTACGTGGTGCGCCGACTGCTCAGCGTGGTGCTGCTACTCCTGCTGCTCAGCTTGGTGGTCTTCCTCCTCTTCAGCGTGCTGCCCACCGACCCCGCCCGGCTCACGTGCGGCAAGTCGTGCACGCCCGAGATCATCGAGGCCAACCGTCACCGACTCGGCCTCGACCTGCCGGTGCTGCAGCAGTACTGGGAGTTCTTGAAGGGCCTGTTTGTGGGGCGCACCTACGGCGCCAACTCGCCGTCGCCGATCGACTGTCAGGCTCCGTGCCTGGGGTACTCGTTTAAGCGTGGCGAGGAGGTGACGGTGCTGATCAAGTCGAACTTTCCCCCCACGTTCTGGCTCGCCATCGGAGCCTTCATCGTGTGGATGGTGGTGGGCATCGCCATGGGCATCTACTCGGCGCTTCGCCGCGGTAAGTGGCAGGACAGGACGGCCATGGGAGTTGCGCTCGTGGGCTACTCGCTGCCCTCCTTCTTCATTGGTTTGCTCGCCATCTTCTTCATCATCCTCAAGTGGAAGGTGCTGCCCTTCCCGTCGTATGTATCGCCCTTCGAGAACCCCCAGCAGTTTCTGCAAACCATGATTCTGCCGTGGATAGTGCTGGCGATTCTCTACGCCGCCTTCTACGTGCGACTCACCCGCAGTCAGATGCTCGAGACCCTCGGTGAGGACTTCATCCGCACCGCTCGTGCTAAGGGGCTGCCCGAGCGTGTCGTCATCGGCAGGCACGCGCTTCGCGCCGGTCTCACCCCCATCGTGACGGCCGCGGGGCTCGACCTCGCCGGCCTGCTGGGAGGCGCCATCATCATCGAGGCCATCTTCAGCCTGCCGGGGCTGGGCACACTCGCGATTTCGTCGGTCAACGACGCCGACCTGCCGGTGATTGTCGGAATCACCCTCATCACCGCGGTGTTCATCATCGTGGCGAACCTGGTGGTCGACCTGCTCTACGCGGTTATCGACCCGAGGGTGAGGCTGGTGTGACCCTCATCGATGCCCCTGCCGCCCCGTTCGACGCCAGCCGCTTCCTCTCGGTGAACGACCTTCGGGTGCAGTTTCCTACCGAAGACGGAGTGGTGAAGGCCGTCGACGGCCTGTCGTTCTCACTCGAGCGTGGCCGCACCCTAGCCATCGTGGGCGAGTCGGGCTCGGGTAAGAGCGTCACCTCGCAGGCCATTATGGGCCTCATCAATCGCTCGTCGGCCACCGTCGAGGGCCAGGTGGTGCTCGAAGGTCAGGACCTCATCGCCATGAGCAACGAGGAGGTGCGACGTCTGCGTGGCGCCAAGATGGCGATGATCTTCCAGGACCCGCTGTCGAGCCTGCACCCGTACTACTCGATCTCACGCCAACTGGTCGAGGCGGTGCGGGTGCACCAGAAGGTGAGCAAGGCCGACGCGCGCAAGCAGTGCATCGGCATGCTGGATCGGGTGGGTATCCCCTCCGCCGAGAAGCGCATCGACGACTTCCCGCACCAACTGTCGGGCGGCATGCGTCAGCGGGTCATGATCGCGATGGCGCTGCTGAACTCTCCCGACCTGCTCATCGCCGACGAGCCCACCACGGCCCTCGACGTCACCGTGCAGGCCCAGATCATCGACCTGCTCAAGAGCATCCAGCAGGAGTTCAACACGGCCATCATCATCATCACCCACGACCTCGGTGTCGTGGCCGACACTGCCGACGACGTCGCCGTGATGTACGCCGGTCGCGTGGTGGAGTACGGGTCGGTTGAGGGCGTCTACCGTCGGCCGCAGATGCCCTACACACTGGGCCTGCTGGCATCGGTGCCGCGCATCGACCGCGCACGAGTCACCCGCCTTGATCCCATCCCCGGTACGCCCCCCTCGCTCATAGCACTGCCGTCGGGCTGTGCGTTCCGGCCACGCTGCACCTTCAGCGCTGAGGTGCCAGACAACCTCTGCTCTGATGTGCGCCCCGACCTTGCCGAAGTCACCGACGGGCATCAGGTCAGCTGCCACCTCACCCCCGAGAAGCGTCTTCGCAACGCCGATGCCATGTTCGCGCTGCTCGACGGCCGCTCCGACGCCGGAGCTCAGGCCGCGACTCCCTCGGACCCCGAGTCTGGAGATCCCGCATGAGCCCCAGCACCGATCCCGTGCTGCGCGTCACCGACCTCAGCAAGCACTTTCCCGTGAAGTCCGGCGGCATGATGGGACGCACCCGGGGCAGCGTCAAAGCGGTTGACGGAATCAGCCTCGAGGTGATGGCCGGCGAAACTCTCGGCCTGGTAGGTGAGAGCGGCTGCGGAAAGTCGACCGCTGGTCGCACCATGCTGAAACTGCTCGACCCCACCGGTGGGCGCATCGAACTCAACGGCCGCGACATCACCAACCTGTCGCGCAAGCAGATGGTGCCGCTGAGGCGCGAGGCCCAGATGATCTTCCAAGACCCCTACAACTCGCTCAACCCGCGGCATACGGTGGGAACCATCATCAGCGCCCCCTTCGTAGTGCAGAAGGTCGACCCACCCGGTGGAATCAAGTCGGCGGTGCAGTCGCTGATGGAGCGGGTGGGGCTCAACCCCGAGCACTACAACCGCTACCCGAACGAGTTCTCCGGCGGCCAGCGCCAGCGCATCGGCGTGGCCAGGGCCATCGCCCTGCAGCCCAAGCTGATCGTGTGCGACGAGCCGGTGTCGGCGCTCGACGTGTCAATTCAGGCTCAGGTGGTCAATCTCCTCGAGGACTTGCAGAACGACTTTGGCATGGCCTATGTGTTCGTGGCGCACGACCTCTCGGTGGTGCGCCACATCTCCGATCGTGTTGCGGTGATGTACCTCGGGCACGTCATGGAGCTCGCCGGGCGCGACGAGCTGTATGAGAACCCCCTGCACCCCTACACGCACGCGCTGCTGTCAGCGGTGCCGGTCCCTGATCCGGGCGCTGCCGCCAAGCGCGAGCGCATCCTGCTGCAGGGCGACCTCCCGAGCCCCATGAACCCGCCGTCGGGGTGCGTGTTCAACACGCGCTGCTGGAAGGCGGAGGACCGCTGCCGGGTCGAGGTTCCCCTCCTGCGCACGCTGGCCGAGGGGCATGAGGTGGCGTGCCACTTCCCGCAGGGCCCCTTGGCGCCGGGCGAGACCATCGTGGGGCCAGCCGCGCCGCTGGTCGCCAGTGACTCGTCGCTGGCGACACCCGAGCACCTCTCCCAGAAGGCCGCCCAGGCTCGTCGGGGGCAGGCCTGGCAGGGCGACGACCCGCACGACTTCGACCCGATCACGCACATCCAGTAGAACTATCGGCCGACCTCGAGCCCGCGCCGCAGGAATTCAACCTGAAGCAGCAGCAGGTTCTCAGCCACCACCTCGTCGGTCGCCATGTGGGTCACGCCGGTCAGCGGCAGCACCGTGTGCGGGTGCCCCGTGGCCAGCAGCGCGCCCGAGAGCGCGAGGGTGTTGGCCACCACCACGTTGTCGTCGGCCATCCCGTGCACCAGCATCAATGGCCGCTGCAGTGCGGGGGAGAGCCCCACCAGGGAGTGCCGCTCGTAGGTGGCGGGCTCAGCATCGGGGTGGCCGAGGTAGCGCTCGGTGTAGGCCGTGTCGTAGAGGTGCCAGTCGGTGACCGGTGCCCCCGCGACCGCAACCGAGAAGATGTCGGGGCGGGCCAGTACGGCATAGGCGGCGAGCCAGCCGCCGAACGACCATCCGGTGATGCCCACGCGCGAGGAGTCAACGTCGTCGGGGTACATGGCGGCCACCGCCTCAAGGGCGGCGATCTGGTCGTCGAGCACAGGTCCCACGAAGTCGCGGAAGATCGCGCGCTCCCACGCAGGTCCTCGGCCCGGCGTTCCGCGCCCGTCGGCCACAATCACGGCGAATCCCTGGTCGGCGAGCCACTGGTCGTCGGCGAAGGCGAGGCCGCTGGCCAGCACCTCGCTGTGGTGAGGGCCACCGTAGGGGGCCATCAGCACGGGCAGCCGCGCCGACCCTGAGACGTGCCCTGTGGGCAGGAGCACCGCGGTAGCAATTCCCCGGTCGCCGGCGCGCATCAGGCGCACCCGCGGGGTGAGAGCGGGCTGCTCAGCGTGGGACACGAGCTCGCCCGCCTCGCGGCCGGTATGCCACACCACCCAGCGTGTGGTGGTTGAGTCGAGCGTTGTCGAGGCCACCACCGATGTATCACCTCCGCTCGAGGCCGCGTGCACGCCGGCCTCGAAGGTCAGCGGCACCAGCGAGCCGTTGAGTCCAACACGCCAGGGCGTGCGCTCGGTGGAATCAGCCGCCAGGGTCACCGTGAGCCCGCGGGCGTCGCTGATGCCCGCCGCCATCACCTGAGCATCGGCGGGGGTGACGAACGTGTCGTCGAAAACGAGCCGCCGGGTGTCAGTGGCCGCGTCGTCGACTGCTCGCGCGAGTCGTCCATCGGCGGTCCAGCAGGGCAGGCCCGGAATCACGTCGACCCAGCACTCGTCAGAGAGAGCGGCGCGTTCGTCGGTTGAGCCCGCCTCGGGGTCGACCATCAGAACCTGCCCGTTCATCTGGTCGCGACTGAGCACGGTGAGCAGCGGCGGCCCGAACTCCGACCACGACACTCCGGCGAGGTACGGGTACGACACGGCGTCCCACACCACCTCGCTCAGCTGCTCGCCCAGTTGCGCAGCTTCGCTCACGTTGATGAGGAAGAGGCCCACCTCGGCATTGGTGGTGCCGGCGCTGGGATAGGCAATCGCCACCGGTTCCACGCTGGGGGCAGCCGGGTCGCTGATCCACCAGCGAGAGACCAGTCGGGTGTCGAAGCGCTCGGCCAGCAGGGTTGACGAGTCAGGTGACCACCAGTGCCCGCGATGCCTATCGAGCTCCTCGGCGGCGATGAAGTCGGCTAGGCCCCAGGTGACCGTCTCGGAGTCAGGCGCTGCGAGGAGTTGCTCCTCGCCGGTGGCGAGGTTGGCCACGTAGAGGGCGCGGTCACGCACGTAGGCGATCTGCCGCCCATCGGGCGACAGTCGCGGATCGACGATGGACCCCGCGACGGGCATCTCGCGCGGGGGGCCCGACTGTGGAGCGAGGTCGACTACGAACAGGCGTCCCGAGAGCGCGAAGGCAGCGCGGCTGGCGGCGGAGTCAAGTGAGTAGGCCGTGATTCCTGAGGTGGTCTCGCGCATTCGCTCGCGGCGGGCGCGCTCGACCGCCGACAGGTGCTCGCCATGACCGGCGAGCAGTAGCGCGGGCTCGGCCACCACGCGCTCGACCAGCGAGGCGCCCTCGAGGTCAGCGACCACGAGTCGGTTGACCGCGTCGCCGCCGGAGTTCGAGCGCACGAACACGATGCGGTGGCCGTTGGGTGACACCGACACCTGGCGAGGTGCCCCGAGCCGAAAGTGACGCGTGCGGGCGGACTGCCGGGGAAAGCTTTCGGTCTGCTGTGACATGAGCCGAATCTTCGCAGGCATTAGGCTCGTCCACATGTCTGAGGCCTCCGTGCTGGCTGATCGCCGGCTCCTGCTCGTGCACGCCCACCCTGACGACGAGTGCATCGCCACCGGCGCCACCATGGCGCGCTATGCGGCGGAGGGTGCGCACGTGACCCTCGTTACCTGCACCCTCGGCGAGGAGGGCGAGATCCTGCTGCCCGAGGTGTCGCACCTCGCCGCCGACCAGGATGACCGACTCGGCGAGCATCGGCAGCAGGAACTGGCGGCAGCCATGGACGCACTCGGAGTCACCGATTGGCGACTGCTGGGCGGGCCAGGGGCGTTCCGCGACTCAGGCATGATCGGAACCGCGTCGAACGAGCGCCCCGACTGCTTCTGGAGGGCCGACCTCCTCAGCGCGGCCAACCACCTGGTGTCGATCATCCGCGAGGTGCGGCCGCAGGTTCTCATCACCTATAACGACTTCGGCGGCTACGGTCACCCCGATCACATCCAGGCACACCGCGTCGCGATGTACGCCGCCATGCTCGCCGCGGCGCCGGGGTTCCGCCCCGACCTCGGCGTTGCGTGGCCGATCGCCAAGGTGTACTGGACCGCTTTTCCCCGTGAGGTGCTGCGAGCCGGCATCGAGGCGCTCAAGGCGTCGGGCGACACCAGTGACTTCGCGGCCATGGACCCCGACGACCTCCCCTTCGCGGTCGACGACTCACTGGTGACCACGGCCATCGACGCCTCCGACCACCTCGACGCCAAGTTCGCCTCGCTGCGGGCTCACGCCACCCAGGTCAGCGTCGACGGCGGCTTCTTCGCGCTGTCGAACAACATGGGGTCCAAGGCGCTCGGCGTCGAGTACTTCCAGTTGGTCGGCGGCCGGGCGTCGGGCCCCCTCGACTCCGAAGGCAGGGAGACCGACCTCTTCGCGGGTGTCTGACCCACCGCAGCCCCACTTCGTTGCTCTCAGTACTGAGTCATCACGTTGTGTCATCACTAGGCCAAAAGGAGTAGTCCGTTCGGGTGACTCATCGTGGCCGAAAGGTGCCGATTCCCGATCTGAGGCGTCAGTATGGGCACAGGCCTCGGTGCGTGAAACGCGTCGTCCACGTCAGCGAGGCAGCCCTCACCAGCCCGAGCCCTGGAGCCGTCAATGTCCGAGTCAGCCGCGCGTCAAGCCACCCTCGTTCAGGCGGGGTCCGGCCAGTTCGAGCGAGGCGGCGCCGACGTGGGCCGATCGCGCGAAACCTCGCGACGGCGCCGCCTCGAGAAGCTGGCGCTCGTGCTTCTTCTGCCGGCGCTGTGGCTGGCGGCTCGAATCGTCCTGGGCAACCCGATGGTGGTCACCGACCTGACCTTTCCGGAGGTCGACCCGCTGACCGTCACACCCGTGCTCTTCTTCGTGGTGCTGATCTTCGCGCTGGTGGGCACGTCGTTCATCGCCGGACGCTCGCCGCACGTCACCTACCGCCCCGAGCAGATCAGCATTGGCCTCGACGATGTGGTGGGAATCGAGCCCGTGAAGGAGGAGGTGCAGCGGTCGCTGAACCTCTTCCTCGCGCACCGGGCCTTCGCCGACGAGATGGGTGGCAGCCCCCGCCGCGGGCTGCTCTTCGAGGGAGCACCGGGCACCGGCAAGACGCACCTCGCCAAGGCGATGGCGCGCGAGGCAGGCGTCCCCTTCCTATTCGTCTCCGCGACGTCCTTCCAGTCGATGTACTACGGGGCCACGGCGCGCAAGATCCGCTCGTACTTCAAGGCGCTGCGCAAGGCAGCTCGGCGTGAGGGTGGCGCCATCGGCTTCATCGAGGAAATCGACGCCATCGCCATGGTGCGCGGTGGCATGTCGATGACGGCGGCCCCCATGTCGGCGATGTCGGCCTCAAGCTCAGTCACCTGCTGCGGCGGACTTGAAGGTCTGCCGTCGGTGTACTCGCTGTCGGGCGCCTCGCGCGGCAGTGCC
>CALQEM020000017.1:0-28233 GCA_943329595.2 Bifidobacterium breve | reverse complement strand
GAGGGCCAGATCCGGTGCCCAGGGGGAGTCCATGACCCGACGCTATCGGCTCTGAACCTGCGCGGATCGGGGTGATGCACACTAATGTAAATCCATGTCGACCTTTGACCTCTATGCTCTTCCCGCCGAGCTGCAGACCTGGGACCTCGAGGCAGCGGGTGCCGCTCGCTTCACCTGGGAGTACGGCGACGGCCGCGACCGGCTGCTGGGGCTCTACTCCAAGGGCAAGCAGAAGCAGTGGGACTCTGCCGAGCGAATCGAATGGGACCTCGAGATCGACCCCGACGACCCCTTCGGACTCCCCAAAGAGATCCATCCACTCGTCGGCTCGCGCACGTATGAGGGCCTCAGCGAGGCTGAGCGCACGGCGAGTGGCCGGGCGATGGGGGTGTGGCAGTTCAGCCAGTTCCTGCACGGCGAGCAGGGGGCTCTGATCTGCTCGGCCCGCATCGTGGAAGGCGTGCCCGACCTCGATTCCAAGTACTACGCGGCCACCCAGGTGATGGACGAGGCTCGCCACGTCGAGACCTATGCGCGGTTCCTGCAGGAGAAGGTGGGCGAGGTCTACCCCATCAATCCGCATCTCAAGGCGTTGCTCGACGACACCCTCACCGACCCTCGGTGGGATATGCCCTACCTGGGCATGCAGGTGCTCATCGAGGGACTCGCGCTCGCCGCGTTCGGCGTGCTGCGCGACATCTCCACCGACGCACTCACCAAGCAGATTCTGTCGTACGTGATGGCCGACGAGGCTCGGCACGTTGCCTTTGGCCGCATCGCGCTGCGCGACTACTACTCGCAGCTCAGCGCCGCCGAGTTGGCCGAGCGCGAGGAGTTCGTGATCGAGGGTTCGTTCCTCATGCGCAGCCGCTTCCGCGGTGATGAGGTGTGGGAAGGTCTCGGCTACGACGTGGTCGACTGCGTTGCCGCGGTGGAGAATTCGCCGTATATGCAGGCCTTCCGCACCCTGCTGTTCAGCCGCATCGTGCCGTGCGTCAAGGACATCGGCCTCTGGAGTCCGAAGGTGCAGAAGGCGTATGCCGACCTCGGGGTGCTCGATATGGCCGGCCTCAACCTCGATGACCTGATGGCCGACGACGAGGCCAAGGCCGACTCGTTCGATCAGGTGCGCATCGAGCGCGCTGCCAAGGCACGCTTCGATGTCGAACTGCAGGCGCGCAGGGCAGAGGTTGATGCCGTGGTGACGGCCGAGGCCAACGCCTGATCGAGTGGATCTAGCCGCCTAGCCTGACTGCTCGTCGACCCCCGAGCGCAGCGAATCGAGCACCCGCCTCAGCGACGCCAGTCGCTCGGCACCTCCCGTGCCCGCGTGGCCGTCGGCCACCCAGGCGTCGAGGCCACACTCCTCCTCGACGTGCGAGCAGGCGCGCGGGCAGTGGGTGGTGCCTCCCACAAACTCCGGAAACGCATCGATGACCTTCTCCGCGCTCACGTGCGCGAGTCCGAACGAGCGGAGTCCGGGCGTATCGACGATCCAGCCGCCGCCGGGCAGCGGCAGCGCCACTGCCGACGTGGAGGTGTGGCGGCCCCGGCCGGTGGTGTCATTAACTCGGCCGGTGGCGCGGAACGCGCCGGGCACGAGGGCGTTGACGAGCGTTGACTTACCAACGCCCGACGAGCCAAGGAACACGCTGAGGTCATCGCGCAGGATTGAGCGCAGTTCGGTCAGGTCGCTAGCGCGATCAAGCACCACGGTGTCAACGTCGAGGGCGAGATAGTCAGCCAGCAGCGCCGCAGGTGACGCAAGGTCGCTCTTGGTGAGCACGAGAAGCGGGGCGAGGCCGGCATCGAACGCTGCGACAAGGGCGCGGTCGATGAGGCGCGGCTGGGGCGCTGGCTCAGCCAGTGACACCACGACCGCGAGCCGGTCAGCGTTGGCGACGATGACTCGCTCAACCGGGTCGGTGTCATCGGCGGTGCGACGCAGGGTGGTGGCCCTCGTCTCGACCCTCACGATGCGGGCGAGGGCGTCGGGGGCGCCGGTCAGGTCGCCCACCAGCGCCACGCGATCGCCGACGACCACCCCCTTGCGGCCGAGTTCGCGTGACTTCACCGCCATCAGTCTCTTCGGCTCGACGTCGTTAGGACGCTCATCGTGCGAATCACCCTCGACGCACGTGAAGCGGCCGCGGTCGACCCCCACCACGAAGCCGGGCCTGGAATCGCTGTGCTGGGGGCGGTCCTTAGACCGGGGTCGTGACTTGGTGCGCGAGGGGCGCACTCGCACGTCGTCCTCGTCGAGTTCGCGCCGGCCGGTGGAGCGCGCGGAGCTCATCGACCCCCGCCGGTGACCATGGTCGCCCACAGGCCCTCAAAGTCGGGAAGGGTCTTCGTGGTGGTGCCGATGTCGTCGACGGTCATGCCCGGTACGACGAGTCCGATCACGGCCCCGGCGGTCGCCATGCGGTGGTCGTCGTAGGCGTGCCAGGGGGCTGCCCGCAGCGGGCCCGGGGTGATGACGAGCCCATCGGTGGTCTGCGTGACCGAGGCCCCGATGGCGCGCAGTTCGGTCTCGAGGGCGGCCAGCCGGTCGGTCTCGTGCCCGCGCAGGTGGGTGATTCCACGAAGCGTGCTGGGAGAGTCGGCCAGTGCGGCAAGCGCGGCGATGACAGGCGTGAGCTCGCCGACGTCGTGGAGGTCGACGTCGATGCCCGAGAGCATGGCCGGCCCTGCGACCCGAAGTCCCTCGGGCACGAGGGCGACCTCGCACCCCATGGTGGCCAGCAGCGCCCGAAGAGCGTCGCCGGCCTGCGTGGTGGTGCGTGGCCAACCCAGCACCGTGACGAGGCCACCCGTGGCCGCGGCCGCGGCCAGAAACGGTGCGGCATTCGAGAGGTCTGGCTCGACCTCGACGTCGCGGGCCGCGATGGTGCCGGCGTGCACTCGCCAGCGGGCGGCGGCCGGGTCGCCGGAGTCGACGTCGACGGTGACTCCACGCTCGCGCAGCATCTCGACCGTCATGACGATGTGGGGCATCGACGGCACCGCGGCACCACGATGCGTGACCGTGACGCCGTGCTGGTACCGAGCGCCCGCAAGTAGTAGTGCGCTGACGAACTGGCTTGAGGCTGACGCGTCGAGGCTGACCTCATGGCCGGTGACCCGGCCGGCACCATGCACCACGAAGGGCAGCGCGGGGTGGCCGCCATCATCGACCCGCACGTCGAGCTGACGCAGCGCCTCGACGATCGGCCCCATCGGACGCTCGCGTGCTCGGGGGTCGCCGTCGAAGGTCACGTCGCCGTCGGCGAGGGCTGCCACCGCGGGGAGGAAGCGCATGACCGTGCCGGCAAGACCGCAGTCGATGGTGGCCGGACCGCGAAGGGGCGCGGGCTTCACAGTGACGGTCTCGCCCTCCACGGTGATCTCGGTGCCGAGCGTGCGGAGGCCATCGATCATGAGAAGAGTGTCGCGGGCGAGCAGCGCGCGCTCGATGCGCGAGGTGCCGTTGGCGAGGGCGGCTAGGACGAGGGCCCGATTGGTGGCCGATTTCGAACCGGGAACGGCGACGGTGGCGCGCACGGGCGCGGTGGCGAGTGGGGCTCTCCACGGATCGGGCATAACCCAAGGCTATCGGCCGAGCGGCGGGGTATCCGCTGACCGTCGCCGTGGCACAGTGGTTCCATGTGCGGTCGATACGCGATGAGCCGTGGGGCGGTCGAACTGGTCGAGGAGTTCGAGGTCGATGACCCCGCGCCCCCCGCCCTGCCCGCCGACTACAACGTTGCCCCCACCAAGCCGGTCTACGCGGTGCTCGAGCGGCTCGAGCATGAAGCCGAGCGTTCTCGCCGCCTGGCTATCGTGCGCTGGGGACTCGTACCGTCGTGGGCGAAGGACCCGTCGGTGGGAAGCCGCATGGTGAACGCCCGGCTCGAAACCGCAGCCGAGAAGCCGTCGTTCCGGTCGGCGTACTCACGCCGCCGCTGCATCATGCCTGCTGACGGCTACTACGAGTGGCAGGTCGCCCAAAACGCTGACGGCTCGGGAAAGGCGCCCAAGCAGCCGTGGTTCATCCATGCTGGCGACGGCCACGTGCTGGGCATGGCTGGCCTCTACGAGGTGTGGCGCGATCGAACCCGCGACAACGACGACCCGGCCGCCTGGCTGTGGACCGCGACCGTGCTCACCGCCGAGGCCACCGGCGAGCTTGCTCGTATTCACCACCGCACGCCCCTGCTGGTGCCGCGCGAACTCAGGTCGCAGTGGCTCAACCCAACCAATCACGATCCGAGCAGGCTGATCCCGCTGCTCCGGCGGGCGTCCGAAGACTTGGTGGCCACCCCGGTTTCGACCGAGGTGAACAGCGTGCGCAACAACGGCCCGAGCCTGCTGACTCCGGTGAGCATCGAGGCCGGGGAATGAACGAGGAGGTGGCGTCGTTCTGCAGGTGTGCGAATGATCCTGTCGACGCCAGGCCCGGGGCCTGTCATGGGCCTGGGCCCTGTTGAACCCCCGGTGGCCAGCCAGAAGCTCAAGGGCGACAAGGGCGGCTCGGTGACCTCAGCGGACATGGGCTTCGGCCTCCCTGATGCCACCCGGTCGCGCACTCCGACAGGCTTCGTTCAGACCAACCCGGTAGATTCAACAATGATGAGTGATACCAGTCAGGCCCCCGACACCACCGAGGTACCTGAGACCGTCGACGTCGTCGAGCCTCTGGCCGATCGAATCGGTGAAGGGGTCGGCGACGACCTCTCGCGTGCCCCCGAGGGCGAAACTGATGCCCAGCGCTCGGCTCGCTTCGAGCGCGACGCCCTGCCCTTCCTTGACCAGCTCTATGGCGGCGCGATGCGCCTCACCCGCAACCAGCAGGACGCCGAGGACCTCCTCCAAGACACCTTCGCCCGTGCCTTCTCCGCGTTTCACCAGTACCGCGACGGCACCAACCTCAAGGCGTGGCTCTTCCGCATCCTGCAGAACACGTACATCAACACCTATCGCAAGAAGCAGCGGCAGCCGCTGCAGTCGTCGACCGACGAGGTTGAAGACTGGCAGATGCACCAGGCCGAGTCGCACACCTCGACCGGCCTTCGCTCGGCCGAGGCCGAGGCCCTCGATAGGCTCCCCGACTCCGACGTCAAGGAGGCGCTGCAGGCCATTCCTGAAGACTTCCGCGACGCCGTGTATCTCGCCGATGTCGAGGGCTTCTCCTATCAGGAGATCGCCGACATCATGGGCACGCCGATCGGCACGGTCATGAGCCGGCTGCACCGGGGCCGCCGGCAGTTGCGGGAGCTTCTCGAGGACTACGCCCGCGAGCGTGGCTTCGTCGGCGCTGGGCGCGGAGGCAGCACGACATGAGTTGCGGCGCGCCTCACCACTGCGACGAGGTCCTCGAACGGTTGTACACGTTTCTCGACTCCGAACTCGACACCGCCAGCGCCAAGGAAATCCAGCGCCATCTCGACGAGTGCGCTCCCTGTCTGGAGCAGGCCGCTGTTGAACGCATGGTCAAGCAGTTGGTCGCCCGCTCATGCGCCTGCGAGCCTGCACCAGACGAGGTGCGACTGCGGGTCGTGCAGCGAATCACTGAGGTCAGAGTGACCTATCGCTACGAGAGCCCCTGACGTCAGCTGCCGTTGGGGCGCTTGCCGTGGTTGGCCTTGTTCTTCTTGCGATCCTTCTTCTTGCGTCCGCGCTTGCTCACTATGAACTCCTTGGCTCGAAACCTCGAGCCGTCAGTGTCTCACACTGAGACGGTTAGCCCGCCAGACGGCGGTTGATGGCTGCCAGCACCCCACGGGCCACCGCATCCTCGGAGTCGCCGCGAACGAGGGCTGACCCGCACAGCACCTGCTCCCCGAGTCGCGGGATGGCCAGGGTGATCACCACTAGCGCGACCTCGCGGTCGCCAGCAGCAACGAGCATCGCTGAGTCGACGTGCGACGGAATTCCGAGCAGGTCGTCGACCGCGCGCAAGGAGGCCTGCGCCACGATGCGCGGCCGGTGCGCGGGAGACCCTGGGCCGGTTGCCGTGCCGGTGTACACGCTGCCGTCGATCGTGAGGGCGACGCTGACCTCGGCCTCGCCGTCGCGGGTGTGCACGGTGATGGAGGTGAGCGAGGGCCTCGGGGGAGGCGCGACAGGCTCATGCACCGACGCGAGGAGGGGGCCGGAGTCGGCCTCGCCCGCGGCGTTACCGCTGAGCGAGGGCTCGTCTCCGAGTTGAACCACGGACACGATGCGATGGTCGAGTGCGAGTCCGTACGAGGCCATGGCGAGTGACTGGATGTCGCGCACCACCTGCTTGGCAGGCTTGGACGAGGTGGCAAGTACGTGCACCTCGAGCGGAGCGGCATCGGGACCGGTGACCACGCTCACGGCACGCACGCCCGGAATGTCGCGCAGGGCATCTTCAAGTTCGGGTAGCAGACGCAGGGCTGTCATCGCGGAAGTCCCATCTCAGTCGTCATCAGAGACCACGCTAAGACCTGCCGCGCCGGGACGGCGTGAGGGCGCGCCGACATTGGCTACATCATTCAGAGCCGCGACTGACGCAGGGGAGTTGGAGGAGTCGGAGGAGTCGGAGGAGTCGGAGGAGTCGGAGGAGTGGGAGTCCGAGGCGGGTTCGGCCTGCTGGGATTGCTGCAGCGCGCGCGCCTGGGTCCAACTGGCCCGCGCCTCGGCGGTGGCGCCCCTCGCGGCGATGTCGGAACGTCGCCGCGCCTCAAGGGCGGCCGGAAGAACGGCCGCCGCGTGCTCAACGAGCCCCTCAATACTGCGTCGCTGCCAGTAGGTGAGTTCACGGGCGGCCACGGCGTCGAGGTACCCGACTGACTGGGCCAGTCGGATGGCGTCGTCGAAAGCGCGGGTGGCGGCGTCGTCGCGTGCCGAGAGCAGGGCGGTGACCAGCCCTGGATCCAGCGTTTCGTGCCCCATGGCCCTCAGAGTACGGCGGGCCGGCGCTGCTCTGGTGTAAGCGCGCCGCGGCACCTGAGCACCATCCATCACTTGACAAGCAGCAGTCTCACTGGTCACATTAGTAACACGGGTCACACTCGACGGAGTGCGATCCGACAACTTCAGAGCGGCGGGACAGGGATCGGCAGTCGAGGGACGCATCACTTCCCCGCGCACACGCTGGGGCTCAGGCCCGAGCGGTGGCGTTTGGGTGCGTTGTCCTGACATTGCACGCGTACTACCTCCAGCGGAGCGGATCATGCACGGGCTTACACAGCGGACGCCCGTGACTTCAGATCCCAGAGGTGATATCCCCATGAAGAAGATCACGGCTGTCGTCGAGCGCATGCTCGGCGCCGAGGCCGCCTGGTCGTGGCGGTGACTTAGTCGCCGCTGGCCAGGTGCGCACATCCAAGTGGTGAGCCATCGCTGCCGATCCCTGTCCCTCCGCCCTGAGCCCCGATCGCCGATCACGGCCCGGATCACCGAGGAGGATCAATGCGCGCGCTTCCTCCGATCGCACGCGCTTACGTCCTCCTGGTGGTCGGCCTTGGGGTCGCAGTTTCGGCGATGGCGGCGCGGCAGGGGGTTGACTGGGTCACCGTCACGGTGCTGGCAGCGCTGGTCGTCGGTTCGGAGGCGCTGAGTACCACGCTGTCTCGCAGTGTCAGCCGGGGCAGCGATGTCGGCATCTCGGTCACCACCCCCATCATCATTGCCTCAGTGCTGCTGCTCGGCCCGTGGGGCGCAGCGGTCGTTGGAGTGTCGAGCGCGCTGGAAGTGAGCCGCCTGCCCCTAGTCAAGCGTGCCTTCAACGGTGCGCAGATGTGCATCGCTGCCTTCGCCGCCGGCTGGGTTTATGTCGCCGTCGGCGGCCAGGCTCCGCTCAGCACCTTCTCGCCCCGAGGCGTCCTGCTGCCGATGCTGGTCGGCAACCTCGCCTTCGAACTCGTGAACGGGCTCCTCATCGTCGTGGTCATCTGCCTCGTTGAGAAGGTGTCGGCCGCGCGTGTGTGGACCGGCACCATGCGCTCCTCGGCGCTGCCGTACTTCGTCTACTCGGTGTTCGGGCTCCTGCTTGCGGTCGTGTGGGCCAGCGGGGTCGGCCCCTTCGCCGCCGTTCTGGTGCTTGCGCCCCTGCTGGTCGCGCGATGGGTGTTCGCCCTCTTCGCCGCTGAGCAGGAGGCCTACGACAGCACCATCCGGTCTCTCATCCAGGCGGTGGAGACGAAGGACTCGTACACGCGTGGTCACTCCGAGCGGGTTGCCCGGGCGAGTGTGATGATCGGCAGACGCATCGCGATGCCCGAGGACCGCGTGCAGTCGCTGCACTATGCAGGAATCCTGCATGACGTTGGCAAGCTAGGTGTCCCCACGCGCGTGCTGCAGAAGGCTGGCCGACTCGACGACGGAGAGTTTGCCGCGATTCAACTGCACCCGGTGCGTGGCCGCGATATCACCCGCGAGCTCGAGTTTCTCGGTGAGGCGATCGACGGCATCTACCACCACCACGAGCGCCTCGACGGACGCGGATACCCTCTGGGCCTCGCGGGCGATGACATCCCGGAGTTCGCCCGGGTGATCGCGGTGGCCGATGCGTTCGACTCGATGACCACGACTCGCTCCTATCGAGGCGCGCGCACGGTCGACGACGCCATCGTTGAGCTCGACCGCTGCGCCGGCACCCAGTTCGACCCGGCGATGGTGACGGCGCTGGTCGCGGCCCTGGCCGACGACGGTTGGGTTCGCGAGCTTGGTGACGACCCCCTGGCCGATCCGTCGCCCTACTCGGTGCCCAGTTACGGCAGCGACGACGACGACCCCACGTCATCGGCCGAGCTACTGGCCGCGGCCTCAGAGGCGCCGGTCCGAGCAGAGGAAGCCACCGTCGCCGATACTGCGGCCGAGGTCGACAGCGTGCTGGCCAACCTGTGGGGACTTGAATACCGTCTGGCCCGCGATGGCGATTCCGATGTGCGCTCAGATGACGGGGTCGCACCATGATGAGCCCGACGCGGAGCGAGAATCCCGCGCTGCGCGGTCAGCTTCCCGTTGTGGTTCTGGCCGGGGTCATCGTGGCGGCCTCGGCCGCTCTCTTGGCGGTGCAGGGTCTGCAGCAGGTGCGGGTCGCCGCGGCCTTCGCCCTGCTCATCGCTGTCGGCGAGGTGCTGCGCATTACGCTGCCGGGTGGCCGGAAGGCCGCGCCCCTGGCGGCCGCTGGCACCCTGGCCTACGCGCTCCTGCCCGCCTTCGACCATCAGCACATGTCCTACGGGGTGCCGCAGGCAGTCATCGTTGTCAGTGTCGGAACCGCGGTGGGAGCGATCCCCTACCTCGCGGCCGAGCAATCGATTCGCCTGGACGACTTTGCTCGGCGCGTCATCGTGACCTTCGTGGTGGCCGCACTATTCCGGCCACTGCTCGACCTTCAGTGGACAAGCCGGGCATCTCTGGCGCTGGTGATGTCCGCCGTCGCCGTTGCGGGCTTCCTGATCGACACCCTCCTCGCTGCCGCACTGCGCTCGGCCCAGGATCATTCGCCCTTCCGTCGAACCCTCATCGACGAGACGCGCGCCCTCGTCGGAATCGGCTCGGCCATTACCGCGACCGGAGTGCTCATCGCGCTCGCCGGCGAGGTGATGGCCTGGTGGGCGCTCGTTGTATTCGTCATCCCCCTGCTGCTGACCCAGTTCTCCTTCCGCCGCTACTCGTCAATCCGATCGACCTACGACCAGACCATCAGGTCACTGGCGCGCGTGACCGAGGTGGGGGGATACACCGAGACGGGGCACGCAAGTCGCGTCGCCGAGCTGTCGGTGGGGATCGGTCGCGAGATGGGCATGTCTGAGCGTGAGCTTGACGACCTCCGGTACGCGGCCCTGATGCACGACATCGGGCAGCTCTCGTTGCAGGAGCCCATCGCCGGCGGGGCCACCACCCTCGTGTCGGTCGAGGAGCAGCAACGTATCGCTGGGCTCGGCGCGGCGGTGATTCGCCAGACTGCCCTGCTGACGCGCGTTGCCGACATGGTCGAGAGGCAGGCCGATTGGGTGCGCAGCGGTCCAGGTGGCGCCGATGACACCCTCCCGCTTGGCTCACGGATCATCGCTGTGTGCAACGCCTACGACGACCGCGTCGGCGCCAGCCTTGAGAGTGACCGACGGCTACGGGCCCTCGAGGACCTGCGCCTGAGCAGTTCACGCGTCTACGACGGACGAGTCGTCGACGTCCTGTCGCGCATCGTCGGGCGTAGCCTCGCCCTCGTGCCCTGACCCGCGTGGTTGGATGGGCGCGACCCCCAGGAGGACTTGTGATCGAGGTGCACTGCGACATGGTCGCCAATGTGGCCGACGTCTTCGTTGAGCCCGGCACCGTGGTGACGGCAGGCGACATGGTGCTGCTGCTCGAATCCATGAAGATGGAGATCCCGGTCCTCGTCGAAGTGGCAGGCACGATCGTGGAGGTCCGCGTGTCGTCGGGCGACGTCGTGCAGGAGGGCGATGTGCTGGTGGTGCTGCTCCCACTCGTCGACGGGGCCTAGCCCGGCTGCGCGGCTCAAGGAATGGGGCGTTCCTGCCGACACTTCACCTGTGACTGACACTCTGCCCCTGATCGAATCGCCCACGCTGATCGAGAGTGGTACCGACGAGCTTCGCTCGATTAGGCCGCTGCTGCGCGCCGCGTCGGAACTGGGGGCAAGCGACCTGCACCTGAAGGTGGGCTCACCCCCCCGGGTGCGGATCGACGGTCGCCTTCGCCATCTCGACACTCCGCCCCTGACTGCGGCGGAGACGGCAGCGATGTGCCGCGAAGTGATCAGGTCAGACCTCGTCGACGAGTTTGAGCGCACCCATGAGGCAGACTTCGCCTTTGCCGACGACCGGCTCGGACGCTTCCGAGTCAACGCATTTCACCAGCGGGGCGTGGTGGGTCTCGTGCTGCGCAGGGTTTCCGTGGGTGCCATCCCGCTGGCCGAACTGAGTCTGCCCGCGGCGGTATCGCAACTCGCCCTCGAGCCGCGTGGACTCGTGCTGGTGACGGGGCCGACTGGATCGGGCAAGTCGACCACCCTCGCCGGCATGATCGACCACGTGAACAGCAGCCGCGAGGTGCACATCATGACGGTTGAGGACCCCATCGAGGTCGTGCACATCGACAAGATGGCGATGGTCAACCAGCGCGAGGTGCGCGTCGACACCGATGACTTCGTCAGTGCGATGCGAGCGGCGATGCGCCAGGATCCCGACGTGATCCTCATCGGGGAGATGCGCGATCGTGAGACCGTCCACGCGGCCATCTCCGCGGCCGAGACAGGGCACGTGGTGTTCTCGACCCTGCATACGGTTGACGCGCAGGAGACGGTGGCGCGCATTATCGACTTCTTCCCCCCGCACGAGCAGCAGCAGGTTCGCACCTCGCTCGCGGGGGCACTGCGCGGCGTGATCTGTCAGCGGCTCGTGACCCGGGCTGACGGCCAGGGCCGCTGCGTGGCCATGGAGATCGCGATCAACACCGGGCGCATCGCTGAGGCGATCGTCGACCCCATGAAGACGGGCACCATCAACACGATCGTGTCTGAGGGTGACTTCTACGGGATGCAGACGTTCGACCAACACCTGATCACGCTGTTCCGAGACGGAGTGGTCACCCTCGACTCAGCTCTCGAGGCGTCGACCAGCCCTCACGACCTCAGTGTCGCCCTGCGCCAGCTTGGACTCCTTCACTAGGCGCCTCCAGACACACCTGCCGTACTCTGGCGTGATGGCAGTGATGGTGGGAATGACCGGATCGGTGTCACACGTCGTGACGCCCGATGACACCGCGCGCGCTTTGCTGAGCGGCGACGTCGACGTGCTCGGCACTCCCCGTGTGGTTGCGTGGCTCGAGGAGGCAACGATGGCTGCGGTGGCGCCCGGGGTGAGGGATTCTGACGTGTGCGTGGGTACGCGCGTGCTCCTCGAGCACGTGCAGCCCTCGGCGGTCGGACACAGAGTCGAGGCGACTGCCACTGTCACCGCCATCGATGGGCGCATCATCACCCTGGAGGTCGACCTCACCCGCCGCGACGACGACGGCGACATTCTGCTGGCCCATGGCGAGATCACCCGGGTGGTACTCAGCCGCCAGGGCTTCGTCGATCGGCTTGGCTCGTAAGGTCGAGCTCGTAGGCCAGCAGATCTACCTCGGAGTTCGGTTTCCAGTCGCGCGAGGGGGCCCGCGAAAACCCATGGCCCACGTAGAGCCGATGGGCCTGCACGTTCCAGTCGATGACGCAGCACACCAGCCGATGCGCGCCAGCTCTGCGGGCGCGGTCGACCACCCCGTGCACAAGCGCGGTCGCCACCCCGCTGCCCCACGCCTTCGGAGCCACGGCAAGGTAGCGAAACTCGACCTCGTCGGCTCGACACAGCTCGGCCTCGGGAGAGTCCGGGGGGCACATCGTGACAGTTCCGACGAGGCCTTCGCCACGCACCGCGACCAGCAGGATGCCCGAGTCGGCTCGCCCCGCAGCGTCACGAACGGCGTCGAGGTACTCGGAGCTGCCCGCGCCCTGATGTCCACCGGCGCGGTAGGCGTCGTAGGCGAGTTCGCCGACCGCTATCCACTCGTCGGGCTTGGCGACACGCACCACGAGGCGCTCGGACGCCGGGCTCATGGGGTCATCGTGGTGATAGTCCGTCGAATCCAGCCCACTCGGTGCAGCACCTCATGGGCGGTGTCGACCGGTGAACGACCATGGTTGGACACCGCCGGCAGGTGCAGCCGGCCCTGGGCGAGGGTGACCACCGCGGAGTCGGGGTTGTCAGAGGTGTCATGCAGGCGCAGACGTGCTGCTGTGATCTCGAGTGGAACCGAAAGACGCAGCGCCACCAGCGCTCCACCCACCGCGGCCCTGAGCAGCGCGACCTCGTCGAGGGAGCGCACCGCGCGGGCGAGCACCAGGGTGGCGGTGCCGTCGAGCGAGGCGAGCACGGCGCGCGAGGTCATCGTCGCGAGAGTGTCGAGCATCATCGCGGTGAACTGGTCGGGAGTGAGGTCGGGGTCGGGGCGGCAGAGCCCGTCGAGGTCGATCACGGCGTGGGGGACCCTTGCCTCGTCGAGCAGTTGCCCGATGGCGACCGCCACCGACGTCGTGCCCGATCCGCGCGGCCCGGCGAGCAGCAGGGCCCGACCCGATGACTGGCGCAGGTCGTGTGCGGTCATGGCCTCATTGTGCCCAGTTGTCGGTGCCGACCGGGCGGGGCCTGCCGTTCGGGGGGTGGTGATCAGGGACGGCTGGTAGCGTTACCGGATCGGCTCTGATCGAGGAGTCGATCGCCGGGCGGACGCCGAGTCCCGCCCACGTCCGGTGCCACGCTCGTGGGCGGGAGTGGGGGAACCACCTTCGGGTGCTGCGTGATCGTGCGCCAGCACCCTCGGGGTGAAGTCCGCGATATCGCTGGTCGGATGTCGCGGGCCGGGCCGAAGCGATGGCCCGAACCCGACAGCTCACCCCGCAGGCGTGTGGAGGATCGCTGATGCCCGGTCGTCTCATCCGCTTCATCAACGCTGCCAACGCTGCCAACGTTGCCAACGCTGCCCGCTATCCCGCGACCGCGGCGCTGGCTGTCTCACTGGTAGCGCTCACACTCCCTGTGTCCGCCATTCCACTGCCGTCAGGGGCCTCAACCTCATCGACGATCTCCACCGTGGCACTGGCTTCCCCCGCCTGGTCGCTCGGTCCTGCCGGAGCTCTGCAGGCCAGCTGCGTGCGCGTGACGTACCGCTGCAGCACCCGCGGCACGGCGGTGCTCGCTGTGCAGAGGTCACTCCGGGCCAAGGGCTATGCCGTGGCTGTCACCGGCGTGTACGGTGCCTCGACGGGTCGAGCAGTCGTCGCGTTCAAGACCGCTCAGGCGCGGCGCGGCAATGACCTCGGGTCGACCCCGCGAGTCGGCATTCGCACCTATGCGGCGCTCACGGCTCGGTCAGGAGGCGGCGGAGGCGGCGGCACGACCCCCACGCCCACTCCCACACCCACACCCGCCGTTCGATGTGGAACCGCTGCCGGCCGTACGTGTCAGTCGACCGCTGAGCGGGTGAAATTCGCCGGACACCGCATTTCGGCTCGCTGCCCCGTGCTCGGGGCCACCCTCGGCGACGGGTGGGGTGCCGGACGTGGCCATCAGGGTGTCGATCTGCTCATCACCAAGGCGCAGTACCTCACCAATGTGCCCATCGTCGCGGTCGAGGACGGCTACATCCTCAAGTCTCGTCGCCAGGACAACGGGGCCCTCGTGGTCCAGGTGGTGGGCGTCAGCGGCGCCGGCTACTACTACGGGCACCAGAAGGTGAACCTCGTCGCGGTGGGCGACCGCGTCAAGGCCGGTGAGGTCCTGGGCTACGTGGGCGATACCGGTCCGAACCCGGGTGCATTCCACCTGCACTTCCAGTTCCACCCGCGCGTGGTCACCAGCGTCGACGGGGTTCACCGCTGGCTCGGCAGCCCGATCGACGCCGCGCCGTTCATCAGGGTGGTCTGCTTCTAGAGGCCTGTCGTGGTGCGCGGGTAGGTCGCCTCGGGGTCGGTCGCGATGTCGACCAGGTAGGGGATGCCCGAGGCCAGCGCGCGGTCGAGCGCGGAGCCAATCTGATCGGCGGCCGTGACGCGCTCGCCCCCTCCACCGAGCGCTACCACCACCTCGTCGTAGCGCACTGCCGGGTTGAGGTCGGTGATCACGTCGTAGCCGTGGAGGAAGCGCATGGGGTGACGCTCGAGCCCCCACCCCGAGTTGTTGCCCATCACCATCACCACCGGCAGTCGGTGGCGCACCAGTGAGTCGACGTCCATCAGGCTGAAGCCCGCCGCCCCGTCTCCGAGCAGCAAGACCACCGGTGAGCTGGGGTGGGCGAGCCGTGCCGCGATGGCGTAGCCGAGTCCGGAGCCGAGGCAGCCGTAGGGTCCAGGGTCGAGCCAGCGGCCCGGGGCGGCCGGCTCGATGAACCGCCCGGCGAACGACACGAAGTCGCCGCCGTCGCCGATGACCACGGTGTCGTCGGTGAGTCGTGGCAGTAGTTCGCCGTAGATGCGAGCCGGGTGGATGGGGTCTGACTCGCTGTGCAGCAGCGAGGCGTCGTCGGCCCGCGCGGCGAGGTCGAGTCCGCGCAGGCGAGTGGCCCACTGGGCGAAGCTCGGTCGTCGCACGAGGGTGGCCCACGACAGCAGGATGCCGTCGAAGATGGCGCTCAGGTCGCCTGCGACGGTCGTGGTGTGGTTCGAGGCGTGGGCCGCCGACTGGCTGGCTGAATCGACGAGATGAACGACCGTCGTTGCGCGGTCGCGGCTGCCGAATCTGCCGTACGCGAGCCGGAAATCGAGGGGCGCGCCTGCCACGATGACGAGGTCGGCCTCAGCGAAGGCGGTGGAGCGAGCGCGCGTGACCAGAAGGTCGTGCCCTCGCGGCAAAATTCCACGGCCAAGGCCGGTGGTGAAGGTGGGCAGCCCGAGTTCCTCGGCGAACCGACGGGCCGCGTGCTCGGCACCGTCGGCCCACACGTCGGTCGAGAGCACCAGCACCGGGTGTGCGGACTCGGCCAGCAGGGCTGCCACAGCATCGAGGAGATCTGGGTCCGGGCACCGGTCGGGGGCCGTCGGTGTGCGGAGGGAATCGGGGTCAGCGGGTGCGGCGGAAGGAGTGGGCGTGTAGAGCACGTCCATGGGGATGTCGAGGAAGACCGGGCCCCGGTGTGCCGCTCCGGCGATTGTGAACGCCTCCTCAGCCGCCTGTCCGATCATGTCGGCGTGGTGCACGGTGCTCGAGTGCTTGGTGATAGGGGCGAGCAGCGGTGGCTGGTCAAGCTCCTGAAGTGCCCCTGAGCCGGCGCGAAAGTCCGGTGATCGTCCGCCGATCACCACCAGGGGAGCGCCGTTGAAGTGAGCCGAGGTCACAGCCGACACCACGTTGGTGACTCCGGGGCCGGCAGTAACTACCGCGAGGCCTGGACGGCGGGTGAGTCGTCCGGTGCCCTCGGCCGCGAAGGCTGCGGTTGCCTCATGGCGCACGTCGAGCAGGCGGGGGTTCGCAGTCTCCGCGGCGCGCCTGGCGTCGCCTGCCGAAGCAAACCCTGCGGCACCTCCGACCGCCGCGTCATACAGCGGGAACACGTGGGCCCCCGACAGGGTAAACAGGGTGGTGACCCCGTGCGCACGCGCCGCACGGAGAGCGTGCACGCCGCCGTGCTCACGGGCTTCGGGGCCGTCGGGGCCATCGGGGCCATCGGGTTCGTCGTCAAGGCTGCTCATCGCACGACCGTACATCGGGCGCGGCGCGCGGGGGACTCAGACGCGGGCGAACGTGGGTCGCGGTAGTAGTGTGCGTCACATGATCGACATGAACAGGGGTCTCCTCGTGGTCGTCGCCCTGATTCTCGTGGCGTTCATGGTCATGCTTGTCGTCGCGCAGGTGCTCTAGGCGCCGCTGCAGTGACGAGTCTCATCGGCCTGGCTGGGCTGGCACGCGACCGCACCGAGTTGAGCGACGACGACGCGGCCCATCTACAAGCAGTGGTGGCCGATTGGGGGTTGCTGGCCGACCTCGGATTCTCCGACCTCGTGCTGTGGGTGCCGACCTGGAATGAGGGCGGCTGCGTGGCCGTAGCCCAGGTGCGGCCCACGACGGGTGCCACCTCGCTGCCCGACGATGTGGTGGGTCAGTTCGCCCCCAAGGGAGAGTGGCCCTGCGTTGATCGCGCGCTCGTGTCGCGGCAGTCGGTGCTGGTGCGAGCCGAGGATCAACCGCGGGTCCCGCTGGGAGTTGAGGCCATTCCTGTCGTCAGAGAGGGGCGCGTTCTCGGTGTCATGGGGCGGCATGCCGCCGCCTTCTCGCGTCGACTCGGTGTGTCCGGAATTGGCGCTGAGGTCGTGCTCGGCGAGCTCGAGCAGGTGTACCTGCGCTCATTCGACGACCTCGCTGCCATGCTGGCCGCGGGTGAGTTTCCCTATGTCGAGCGGATCGGGGTCAGCACCGCCCCGCCGCGGGTCGGCGACGGTGTGCTGAGGCTCGACACCGCCGGACGCGTTGAGTTCGCAAGCCCCAACGCCGTCTCGGCCTTCCACCGACTCGGTCTGGCGGTCGACCTCCAAGGCGCGTCACTCGCGTCGGTGGTCTCCCGCCTCAAGACGCGGCCGGGCACGTCTGACGAGTCGTTGTCGGTCGTGGCGGCGGGTGTGGCAGCAGGCGAGGCCGAGATCGATGGCGGGGCCGCAGTGGTGACCCTGCGGGGGCTGCCGCTGAGGTCAGCAGGTCAGCAGCCCGAGGGTTCCTTGGTGCTGGTGCGTGATGTCACCGACCTTCGCCGCCGTGACCGCGCGCTGCTCACCAAGGACGCCACGATCCGCGAAATCCATCATCGTGTGAAGAACAACCTGCAGACCGTGGCATCCCTGCTCCGGTTGCAGTCACGACGAATGCCGCAGGGGGAGGCGCGCGAGGCCCTCGATGAGGCCGTGCGCCGAGTCGGGGCCATCGCGGTGGTGCACGAGGTGCTGGCACTCGCGCCCGGCCAGCTCGTCGACTTTGACGACGTCACCGATCGGGTCGTCGCGCTCGCGGCCGACGCGGCCGGGGCTCAGGGCGGCGTGGTGCAGCGGGAGGGCTCGGTCGGCCAGTGGCCCACCGAGCGAGCCACTCCACTAGCAATGGCCCTCACGGAGCTGCTGATGAACGCGGTGGAGCATGGGCTGGGAGGTGGCTCGGGTCACCTGGTCTCGGTGACCGCCGTGCGGTCAGATGACGCTGTGACTCTCGTGGTGAGCGACGACGGCCCGGGGTTCAGCTCCACGCTCGACGAGTCGGCCACCGGATTGGGGCTGCACATCGTGCGCACGCTCGTCGTCGAGGACCTCGGCGGAACTCTCGACCTCGGTCATGTGGGTGGTCCGGGCAGCGTGGTGACGATCAGGGTTCCGGTCTCCTGAGTATCAGTCGTGCCTAGACGAGCCTCGCGGCTGCGCTCGCCCTCTGACGGCGGCGCTTGAGCGCCCGACGCTCGTCCTCGCTGAGGCCTCCCCACACCCCGGCGTCCTGGCCCGACTCCAACGCCCACGACAGGCAGTCCTCGACCACTTCACAGTGGCGACAGACCTGCTTGGCCTCCTCGATCTGCAGCAGTGCGGGCCCAGTGTTCCCAATGGGAAAGAACAGTTCCGGGTCCTCGTCACGGCATGCAGCGCGATGGCGCCAGTCCATGGGGTCCTCCTTGTCGGTCTTACAGAAGCCGTCGGGTGCGGTGCTACCGCGCTCCCAGATGTGGCTCGTGAATGCTTTCACGTGCCACCGGTACTACATCTTTTCGCAGTTCGCAGAAGGACGATGATGAAGCATCCGCGCCTTCGCCTGACGGCGACATCCGCCTATGCTGCCCCATTATGGTCACACAACGCAACCGCCCACACAAGCATGAACGCGCCCTGAGCGGGAAAAGTGAGTGTCGGGAAGATCACAAGGTAGCCAAGAGTAACCAGTGGGGAGCACACCGCCGCCACGGCCCTCACGCCTTATGTCGATTCTCACTGACAGTGACATATCGGGCATTTAGTAATGGGGGTTAGACAATCACCCTCAGAGCGCGCCGTTCGACCGTCATCTGCGCCTGACACACATTTCCGAGGCCCTCTCCGTCGACCTGCAGGGCGACGGGCCTGCTGGTCTCGAAGCCCAACTCTGTGGCGTCATGGATGGCCAGCAGCCCCCGCCGGGTTGAGCCCGCCTTCGACCCGGTGACCATACGTCGTGCGTGGCGCAGGGTAGGAAGGAGTGACAGGGTGCGCGGCGCCCAGAGGTCGAGGCCGGTGTCGAAGGAGGCCCGCGGGCTCGGGTTGATGGGCACTGACCCGAGGAAGGTCCAGGGCGCTGTGTTCTGCACGATCGCGACAAACACATGATCGACTGGCGGCACGCCGGGGCGGGTCACGGTGAGTGCGGGGTTGCGACGGTCGGTATGCCTCAGGATCTGCTCGAGTGCCACCTGCACATAGCGACCGGTGCTGGCGGTGTGGCCCTGTTCGCGCAGGTCCTCCATGGCGTGGATCACCTCGGCGTCGACGCCGAGTCCGGCGTTGAACAGGAACCAGCGGTGCAGGGTCGAGCCATCGGCCCGGCTGGCACGGAGGTGGCCGAGGCTAATGGTGCGAACCCGGTTCTCGCGCAGGCCCTCGAGCACCATGCCCGTGGCCTCCACCGGGTCGACAGGAAATCCTAGGGCCCGACAGAACACGTTCGCACTGCCGGCGGGGACCGCCGTGACCACCGGAACGTCGGGCCCGGGACCGCTCTGTGCCAGCAGGCCGTTGACGAGTTCGTTCACGGTGCCGTCGCCACCGAGCGCCACCACGATGTCGGCCTGCTCCGCGCGGGCTAGCCGCCCGATTTGCTCGGCGTGGCCCCGATGGCTGGTCTCGATCACCTCAATGTCGTGCTCGGCTGCCAGCGCGTGAACCAGCACGTCGCGCGTGCGCGGGGAGGTGGCGGTGGCATTGGGGTTGACCACCAAGTATCCGCGCATCCGATCAGGGTAGGGCCGCGGCGGCCCCCGCCGACGCTGAGGTCGGATATCGTCGCCGGGGTGAAGCGGTCTGCGGTGCTGGTATTCGTCTCGGCGGTAGCGGCGTCCGAGGCGCTGATGCTGCTCGGCTACGGCGTCTCAATCGTGGTATTCGAGGTGGTGGGCACCACCTCGGGAATCTCCGGCACGAGCGACCTTGCTGGCCCGGTGCTCGCGGGGCTGCTGGTGGTGTTCGCGGCGCTCGTTGGCGCAGTGTCGTGGGGGGTGTGGAATCGACGGTCGTCGGCGCGCACGCCCTATGTGGTGGCACAGGCCTTTGCACTCGTGGTCGGCTGGACCCTGGCCAGTGGCGACGGGGTGACCCCGCGGGTCTTGGGCGCCGCACTGCTCGTGGTGGCGGGTGCCGCGCTCGGGCTCATGCTGGCGCGGGGCGCGACCGAACTCGACCGCTGACCGAGCTACAGATCAGCGCCGAGGGTGTCGCGCATCTGGGCCAAAGATCGGGCCAGGAGTCGTGACACGTGCATCTGCGAGATACCCATCTCCTGGGCGATCTCGGACTGGCTCCTGTTCTCGTAGAAGCGCATCACAACGATGCGTCGAGCGCGCGGGTCGAGGGCGGCGAGCAGGGGGATGACGGTTTCGCGCACCTCAATCTGCTCGAACTCGGCGTCGTCGCCTCCCAGGGTGTCACTGAGTGAGAACGAATGGCCGTCGTCGCCGCCGCCGTTGTCGAGCGACAGCGCGCTGTAGGCGTGGGCCGACTCGAGCGCGTCGAGCACCTCGTCGTCGGTGAGCCCCGAGTGCGCGGCGACCTCGCGCACGGTAGGTGACCGGCCCAGGCTGGTGGCCAGCGCCTCCGTGGACTCGTTTACCCGCACGCGCGACTCCTGAAGTCGGCGCGGAATGCGAATGGCACCGCCACGGTCGCGGAAGTGCCGCTTGATCTCGCCGATGATCGTGGGCGTGGCGAACGTCGAGAATTCGAGCCCTCGGCCGGGATCGAACCGGTCGACGGCATTGACCAGGCCGATCATGCCGACCTGAATCAGGTCGTCGAGCGGCTCGCCGCGATCGCGAAACCGCTGCGCCATGGCGATCACGAGGGGCATGTGCGAGGTGATGATGCGATCGCGCAAGGGCGAGCGAGCTGGATCGTGAGGGGCCATGGCCGCAAACTCGCGCAGCATCTGCCTGTCGCCCTCACGACGCTCGACGAGGGGCTGGTGGGGGTGGTTGGGCTGGTTCACGAGTGCCCCATCCCGCTCGTCGCCGTGAGGACGAGGTGCACCTCGCCGTCTGAGTCGGCGACGGCGACCGAGTCGACGAGCGCATGCAGTACGGTCCAGCCGAACGAGTCGCGGTCGGGGAGAGCAGCGCTGGTTCCGATTCGAAAGAGGTCAACCCGAAGAGTTCCGGGGATGGGCGAATCAACCACAGCGGTCAGGGTGGGGCCGGGCTCGTTGCTGAGGCCGAGAAGTAGGGCGCACGCCTCGTTCGTGGCGAGCCGCAGGTCTTCGAGCCGGTCGAGGGTGAAGTCGAGGCGCGCCGCAAGTGAGGCCACCGAGGTGCGCACGATCGCGACGGCCGCCGGATCGACGGGAACCCTCAGCTCGATCAGGGGTGCGAGACTCATGGTGCGACGCTACCGGCCCTCGTTGCCAGGCGGGGCAGGGCGTCGCCCGCCAGGCGGTACACGGTCCACTCGTCCATGGCCTCGGCGTTCTGCGAGAGGTAGAAGTCAATCGCTGGCTCATTCCAATCGAGCACCGACCACTCGAGTCGTGCGTAGTCGTGCTCGACACACAGGGCTGCCAGGGTCGAGAGCAGCCGTAGTCCGTACCCCTGTCCGCGCAGGTCGGGTCGCACGTAGAGGTCCTCGAGATAGATGCCGTGCCGACCCGTCCACGTGCTCTTGTTGAGGAACCACAGGGCGAAGCCCCCGAGCGTGCGCGGCGGGTCCTCGCTGTCGTCGAGGTGCTCGACCACGTGGCACCACGCGGCCGGCCGGCCGAGGTGGTTGCCCGTCGGAACCTCGCCGCCCTCGTCGCCGAAGAGCACCCCGGTGAGCATCTCGAGAGTGACCCGCACCTGCTCGAGCCCCTTCTCGTACTCGGCGAGCTCACGAATCATGCCGACGATCTCGGGCACGTCATCGGGGGTCGCAAGGCGGATCAGGCCGTCGGTCATGGGACCAGACTAGGCCGAACGAGTGGTCGCGCTCGGGAGTGCGGCGTGATTCCCCGATGTCTCGTGCACGTAGGGTTCCTTCGTGGACCTTATGGTGCGTAACGCGCGAATCTGGACCGCTGACCCCGCTCTCCCATGGGCTGGGGCAATGGTGGTGCGGGATGGTCGGATCGCGGCCGTCGGGCGCGAGGATGAAGTCGAGGTCCTCGCGGCCGACGGGTCCGACACCCTCGACTGCGAGGGCCGGCTGGTAGTGCCTGGTTTTATTGACAGCCACAACCACCTGCGGCTGGGCTCGGGCGACTCGGCCGTTCAGCTGGCCGGGGCCACCACACTGGCCGATATCCGCGACCGCATCGCTGTCTGGCTCGACGTCAACCTCGACGCGACGTGGGTGCACGGGGAGGGCTTCGACTACGCGGCGATTCCCGGGGGCCGGCACCCCCGTGCCGACGACCTTCTGGGGGCCACACGAGGGCTTCCAGCCATGCTGCTCGACTACAGCGTGCACGCCGCCTGGTTCAACCGTGAGGCGCTCGCGCTGCTGGGGGCCGATGCAAGTGCTCCCCAGGTTGCCTACGGAACCTTCGAGGTTGATGAGCGAGGAGACCTCACCGGCTACCTGGCCGACTTCGCTACTCGCGGGCTCTCACGCGCGGGGCTCGCAGCCCTGCTGCCGATCGTGCCCGCCTTCGGTGCAGAGGCCCAGTACCACCGGGTGCGGTCAGCGCTGCGCATGGCCTCGCGGCTCGGCATCACCACCGTGGTCGAGCCACAGAACTCGCTCGACGACCTCGCCCTCTTCACGCGGGCCGAGGCAGACGGCGACCTTCTTTCTCGGGTCGTGGCAGCGCTGTTTCACCCGGTGGGCACCACGAAGTCCGAGGTTGACGAGTTCGAGCAGGCGATCGCACGCGTGCGCACCGATCGCTTCAGGCTGGGGCCGATCAAGCTGTACATCGACGACATCGTGGAGCCCCACACCGCAGCGATGCTCGAGCCCTACGCCAACCTGCCCGGGTCACGCGGCCAGTCGTACTACTCGCAGGAGGAGTTCAACGACGTCGTGGCCGGACTCGACGCGCGGGGGCTGCAGTGCCTCGTGCATGCCACGGGCGACCGGGGCAACCGCATGGCGCTCAACGCCTTCGAACACGCCCGACAAGTCAACGGGCCTCGCGACAGCAGACACCAGATCGTGCACGTCGAGTGCCTCGACCGCTCCGAGGTGGGCCGGTTCGCCGAATTGGGAGTGGTGCCGTGCATGCAGCCGCGCCACTGCGCCCCGGAGATCGTGCGCGAGTGGCGTGCCAACGTGGGCGAGGCGCGCTGGAGATATGCCTGGCCGATGCGCAGCCTGATGGCGTCGGGGGCGCGGGTGGCGTTTTCCAGCGACTGGAATGTCGCCGAAATGGACCCGATGGTGGGCCTCTACACGGCGGTGACCCGAGCGTCGCTCGATGGGAGTGAGTCATGGGTGCCTGAGGAGTCGGTCGACATCGAGTCTGCCCTCCACGCCTATACAACGGCTGGCGCGTGGGCCAACTTCGTGGAGGCCGACCTAGGCGCCCTGACTGTGGGGCGCCTGGCCGATTTCGCGGTGCTCTCGCGCGACGTGCTGGCCTGCGAGCCTGCGGAACTGCTCGACACGCGAGTTGTTACCACGGTGGTGGAGGGTGACGTGGTTTTCGCCGAGTGAGGGCGGCGGTGTCGGGGGTTGTCACGGCATACAGGGCGCTGTACAGTGCTGGCATGACCACAACCACGATTCGCACCCTGTCATTGTCGGCACTAGTCGTGGGCGCCCTCGGAGCCGGCCTCATCGCCGCTCCGGTCGCGAACGCCTATCCCCCGGGCACGTTTCTCGACGTTGCGGCGTCCCCCTCCACTGTGAAGCAGGGCCACTACTTCTACCTGGTGGCTACAGACGCCAAGCCCGGGTGTTACGTGACTTTTACCAGCACTAGTCGCTACTTCCACGGCGGTAAGAAAAAGGCGGACAGTAATGGCAGGGCGGTGATTAGGGCCTCGTTCGACAAGGCTGGGTCGTTCACGGTCCGTGCGGCCACGACGTCGGGTAGCTGTGGGGGAGAAAGCGACACGACCCCCGTCACGGTCACCAAGAGCGGAAGGCACCGCTAACCTGTCCTGTCCGTCAGGTTGTCGCCCACTGGGTGGGTGACTCTACGACGTTGAAGCGCAAGGCCCCCTATGTGGGGTGAAGGATTCGTCCTCTCACTCCACCCTAGGGGGCTTTTGCGCTGTCCGGGACGTTAATCCGAGCCGCCCCCGCTTCTGCTACTCGGGCTCAACCCCACAGGTGAGGTCGTAGCCTGCCCTCGCGTCCATGCGGTTGGCCATGGGCGGAGCGGAAATCGTGGGTGTCGATCCCTGCACGGTGTCCTCGCTGAAGTCAAGGACCAGCACGCGGGTCGCCAGTTGGTCGAGGTCGATCTTGACGGTCCATACCGGCCGGTCCCTGTCGATTCCACCGCCGATCGGCACTGACGTGCCGTCGAGGGTGGCGTCGTAGAGAAGTGCCCCTACCGGCGCGTACACGGCGAGCAGGATGCGCTCGCCGGCAGCGGGCGCGTCGGGGGAGTCGAACCGCGCGGACACGTACTCTGGCAGGCCCTCAGGGGCTGCATTGGTCATCGCGATGGTGAGTTGGGAATTCTGGCGCGCGAAGCTGGGGCAGCCGCCCGCCAGATACTCGGCGGCCGAGGTGATGAAGGCGTCGATCTTGTTGCCCGCGCCGTTGTTGAGTCCGAGGGCGATGTGGGGGCCGCGATCGACTGACACGGACCCTCCCACGGCAGACGGCTCGAGCCAGGCCTGCTCGGTGGCGTCTGGGCTCCACACTTTGAGATGGCCGTCGGGCAGCGAGGCGACCAGTGCTGTGCCGAGCGCTGGAACGTCGAGCGAGCCGGTGGTGAGCGCCACCATTGCTTGCCGAAGAATGCCCAGAAGGGCTGCGTCTTTCGCTGCGTCGTTGGGATGGTCGACGTAGACCTGACGGGTGATGTAGTCGGCCACGGTAGTGGAGGTGAGTTCCGTGCCACCGACAGTGAGGGGGCCGGTGCCGGCGAGCAACGCTGAGACGATGGTGGGGTCAACCGCCACGACTCCGTCGACCGGCGTTCCGCGCTCATTCATCCCCTCGTGCGCGAGGATGCCGGTGTCGGGGAAGTGCGGCGAGAGGTTGATTGACCGCCAGTCGGCGAGGTCCTTACGCCACAGGTCGCGCAGGCCCTGAGACACCACTGAGGTGGTGATGGGCCCGTTCTTCAGGAGATCGTCGTTGCTTCCAGACGAGGTGAGCGCCAGGTGGCCGCGGTCGGCCGTGACCAGCGCGTAGCCTCCGATGAGCCCGCCGGTGGCGCGCGCCTCAGCGGGGTTCTGCAGCAGCACGAGCCAGGTCCGTTTCCCATTGGCCCCCAGCAGCGGCGGAATGTGGGTAGCGAACTCGGCTGCGGAGTCGAGCATGGCCGCGATCTCGGGAAGGCGGGCGGTCCACAGCTGCAGGGTAGCGGCGAGGGGGGCCGGCACCGAGGTGGCGTCAATCGAGTTGAGCGTCACCTCGGCATCGCGCGCTGCGTTGGCAGTGTCGTTCAGCGACGGGACTGCATCGGTGAGGAGGCCGAGGTTGACCGACCCGTCGGCCGAACGCAGCCTGCCGTTGGCTACCGCGGTCAGACCAGAGTCAAGAGGGGCAGTGGCTGCGAGCACCGAGTCGAACGACCAGAGCAGCGACTGTGCGGAGGTGACCCAGGAGCCTACGAAGGGCAGGTGACCCGCCACCCACCAGGGGGCTCCTGATGTGAGCTGTGCGGCACGGTGGGCCGACTCACGTGCGGCGGGCAGCGCCTCAGCGACGTCAGCGAAGCTCTGCGTTGCCAGAGCTGACTCGGCGGCGCGGACTGTGTCGTTGACCGCGGTGGCCTCGCGGTAGGCCAACAAGCCGGTCACCACGAGCCAGAGTGCGCTCAGTGCAACCACGGCGCAGACTCCGGCAACCGACACTCGCACCCAGCGCCTCGGGTTGGCGGCGGGGCTGTCAGTACTCATGCCGCCATCGTCACACACCGGGCCTGCTCAGGGAATCCGCGCCCCGGTGGCAGCCGTTCGCTGGTGCGAGGGGGAGCCGAGGGGAAGCCAAGGGGATCCGGGGCCCCGTCGGTGGGCTAAAGTAGGTGTCTCAGGAGTACGGCCGACCCGCTGATCGAGCTGTCCTTGACGGTGGAGGCGAAGGGGTGCGGCATGGCAGGTGCACCGACTCTGGCCACTCTGCGACGCCCTGGTCATGCCCGTGACGTCGAAGTCTTCGGCGCTGCGGGCCTCCTCGTGGGTGCTGCTCTTGCCCTGTGGCTCGTGCCCCCGCTGGGCGTGGTCGCGGGCGCGGCCCTGGGGGTGGCTTTAGCCCCGTGGGGACGACGCCTAGGGGAAAGAATTCTCATTGTCACTGTGGTCGCGGCGGGATCGGTGGCCATCGTGTTGGCGTTCCTGCAGATCAGCTCGAGCGTTCTGCCGTGGTGGGGCTGGCGCATCGGAGCAACCGCTGTGCTTCTCGCGGAGGCAGCGGCCGTGTGGGCCCGGGGCTCGGATCGTTGGCTCAGCGCACCCCGGGTGTGGCCGGAGGTTGGCCGCGACGACGTCATAGCCCTGGTGACGGGTGTAGCGCTCTTTGCGCTCCTAGGCGTTCCGTACCTTATTTCGTCGTCAGCCCAGGTACTGAGCGGTCTACTCGGGGGCTGGGACCACTCGAGCCACCTGCCCATGTTCGTTCAGACGATGCACGCTCAGGGCTGGAACTCGGCCTCACTGGGCGACGACGTGATGTTCGCGGTCTACCCGATGTTGCACACCGGGCTCTGGTCGGTGGGGGAGTGGGTCGCGGGAGTGTCGCCCCAGGTGGCCGGAACTGATCTCATCCACTCTTTCGTGGCGTGGTCGACCCTCACGGCGTCGTTGTCAGCAGTGCTGCTGGTGGCCACCTCGGCAGTTGCCGCACGCACCTTCTCCGCGCAGGCGAGCAGGCGCGCCGCGGCGCGCGTGACGCCGGTGCTCGCGGCGAGCTTCACTGCAGCGTGGTGTCTCGTGGGCACCTTTGCGCTGATGGCCGACTTCGCCTTCAGCAACTTCCTGTTCGGAAGCGCACTCGCAGGCGCCGCCGTAGTGGTCGGGGCGCGTTCGCGGGCGGCCATGGTGTCGTCTGGCTGGTTGGTGCTCCCGCTGGGGGTCGTGGCCACCTCCTACGCCTACACGCCGCTGGCCGGAGGAGTAGCTGTCGCCGCGCTCATCACCCTCGTGGTGCTCGTGCGCGGACGCTCGCTCGCCGCGCTGGGCATGGTGGGGCTCAGCCTCGTGTGCGCGGTCGCGGTGCTGCCAGCGGCACGCATCGTGACAGAGCCATTCGCTGGTAGGCAGGTCGGCGATATCAAGGGTGGGCTGCCACCCTTCGAACTCATCCCTGGCCTCATCATGGCCACGGTGGTCGTCGTGGTGGTGCTCTCCCGGTTTCCCTCGATTCGACTGGCCAACCGCCTCGCCCTGCTGGCGCCCGTGGTGGTCACTGCTGTCCTGGCCGCGCTCTTCGCGGCCCAGACCGTGGGCACGTCGACATCGCTGGGAGACTCGTACTACACCAAGAAGATCTGCTATGCGGTGCTGCTGCTGGCCCTGCCCCTCGCGATGGGGCTGCTGGGGGCACGAGTCGCACGGACGATTCCGGCCGAGAGTGGGCGCCCCCGAACGCTGAGGGTGGTGGCCGCGATTGGAGTCTCGGCCGTGGTACTCGCCGTGGTGTCGGTGGCCACCGGTGGGCCCGACCCTGCCACCGACGGAGCCTTGCGGTGGTTGCGTCCGGTGGGTGTGTGGGCCGCGCTCGACCGAGTGGCACTCCTCACCGGCGACGATGGTGAGGGACGCGCGGTGCTGGCCGCCGCGGCCCAGAAGTCGGGGTGGGTCACGGTGGTTTCCGTCGGCGACCACGGGGTCGAGAGCGGACGCATGGCAGCGGGGCTTGGGGCAGTGCTTACCGTCGCCGACAACGAGGTGATCGAGGTGGCCGACGAGGAATTCAGAGACCTCGCCCGTGTTCTCAGCGAGAACCGGGAGGTGCGGGTGCGGGTAGTGGTGGGGGCGTCGAACCTGCGGCGCGAGGCCGAAGCGCTTCGGGAGGATTTCGGTGATGCCCGGGTTGAGGTGCTGGTGCTGGGCGGCTCGCTGGCCTCGGGCTGATCCGTGCCGCGCCACCGCTGAGGTCGCGGTGCTACTTCGGGGCCGTGGCCAGATCCATCGCTGCATTGAGGGTCGGACGCATGCGGCCAGACATCACGCGGTACACGAAACTTTGGCTCAGATGGTTGTCGTCCTTGTAGGCGCGGATGCCGTCGAAGACCGTGAGGCAGTAGCCGTCGGGGCACAGGTCGGCGGTGAGGTCGAGCACCTCGACGTTGGGAAACTCGGCGGCCACGCGCTTTTCAGCCCCGGCGATGCGCCAGTCGAGCGCCCGCCGGGCCACACCGCCGCAGCTGTTGGCGTTGGTGACGTTGGCTCGCATGCAGGCGTTAAATGAGG
>CALQEM020000016.1:0-29746 GCA_943329595.2 Bifidobacterium breve | reverse complement strand
GTTGACGTGTGGGAGCCGGCTTTCCAGCGGACCATCTGGTCGTCGCGGTTGCAGGGACGCGCGGCGCTGATCGCCGGGATGTTGGAACCGGCGGATGACGATGACCTCGGCTACGAGAAGACCATGCTGGAAAGCCTCGATGAGGCCGTGGGTGGTCGCGCGCAACTGCTGGCGCTGACCGATGCACCGCTGCCGAACGAGGCGTTTGAATGGACTGGTGTTGCCGACGACATCCGACCAGTGATCGGCGAGATCCTCGAGGCGTGCGACCGGGTTGCCGACGAGATCCTCGATCTCGAGCACCGTACGGCCATGCGACGCTTCCTCAGCCGCGCCGCAGTGGGCGACCCGGCCATCTTTCGGCGCAAGGCGTCACCCCAACGGGGAGCCGCAGCCGTCGCCTGGGTGATCGCTCGCGCGAACGACACCGTCGGCGGCTACTGGTCGGGACTCACCGTGCAAGACCTACTCGCGTCGCTCGGGGTCTCGGGGAGTGTGTCGCAGCGTGCCGAGCCACTGCTGCGCGCCAACGGCGTCGACCCGTATCGGCTCTACGGTTCGATGAAGTTGGGAGCGTCCGACCTGCTGACGTCGCGCAAACGAGCGTCGATCATCGAGCATCGGGATCGGTACCTCGGTGATCACGGTGAGGCGTTGACCTAACCCCGGTAGTGGCTTTGTCGATGACGTGGGTACTTGGCTCGGATGTACTACACCCGCTCCCAAAGTCAGATACATCGAGTTCTACAAGCCGTGGCAATGGGTGATCGGCACCGGAGTGTACATCGACGACGTTGACGCTGTCGTTGCGGCGAACCTCACGACGGTGAGGCAGGCCCTGCGCGAATGGATTCAGATTCCGCTTCACCGTGCCCGGGGATCGCCGGCGTGCCGCACCAGATCGATGCGTGTTCGTTGTAGGTGCTTTTACCGTGCTGATGCGCCCGAGGTATTGACTCGACTCTGACTCAGGGCAAGCAGCGTGATTCGTAAGCGGTCAAGGCCCACCTGCGCCTCACCACCGCCGAAAGTGGATTCGCCGTGGAAGTCGACCTCGTCGAGGTGCTGGGTGCCGACGCCTACGTGTACGGGGGGATGAGCCGCGACGATGGAACGCGTGCTGAGGTCACCGTTCGAACCGATGGGCGTACTCCACCACGTCGAGGAGAGACTGTGTTCGTGTCGATTGATGCGACGCAAACCCACGCGTTCGATGCCGGCACTGGAGTTCGACTCGGCGACTGACAACGCGGTGGCTGTGCGTTCGCGGTCAGTCGTCGGTCTCGGCAACCACCTCACCTGCGGCCCCTCGAAACCAGACACCGAGCGGGCCGCCCAGCATTTCCCCGGTTCGGGCTATCCTCAAGCTGTGGTCACGGAGGAGCAGGCGCAGACGCTGCTGCAGATTCTCGATCTCGTGCGCACGGGATCAGCAGTAACCCGACCGGATCTTGTTCGAACCAGTGAGCTGGGGCGAGCTGTCATCGCCCAGCGGCTCGAGCAGTTGATTGCCCTCGACCTCGTTGTCGAAGGTGACGTACTCGCGGTTCCGCGGGGGAGATCGCCTCGGGGCCTTCAATTCAACAAGACGCGCGGGTACATTCTCGCCGCGGATATCGGGGCACAGGGCATGTTCGTTGGCCTCTCCGACCTTGCGGGCGGCATCCTCGAACGGGTCTACCTGCCACACGATGTGGGTTCGGGTCCCGACGAGACACTCACAGTGGTGATCGCTGAGTTCGATGCGATCCTTCAGAAGCGTGAGGATTTCAACGTCCAACTGTGGGGGATTGGCATTGGTATCCCCGGACCGGTCGAGTTCGCCACGGGCCGAGCCGTCAGCCCGCCCATCATGCCCGGGTGGAATGAGTTCGACATCCGACGCGTGCTTCAGGATCGCTACGGAGTTCCCGTCTGGATCGATAACGACGTCAACGTGATGGCTCTGGGCGAGTTGCGAGCCGGTGCCGCCGTGGGTCATCGCGATGTCGTCGTCGTGAAGTTGAGCACCGGTATTGGAGCGGGACTTATCTCCAACGGAGTCCTGCACCGTGGTGCTCAAGGAGCGGCGGGCGATATCGGCCATGTCAACGTTGGCGACGATTCCACGACCCTGTGCCGATGTGGTAACACCGGTTGCCTGGAAGCCCTCGCTGGCGGCTGGGCTCTTTCACAACGTGGCGCCGAGTTGGCCGCCAGTGGCGAGAGCCCCTTCCTCACCCAGCGTGCGCAGCATCATCCGCTGGCCGCCGCAGACATCGTCGCTGGGGCTGCAAGCGGCGATCGGGTCAGTGTTGTGCTGATGCGCGAGTCCGCACGCCTCGTTGGTGACACATTGGCTCGCATCGTGAACTTCTACAACCCGTCACTCATCCTGCTCGGTGGTCGCCTCATGTTGGCTGGAGACGCCTATCTTGCGACGGTTCGCAACATTGTCTACTCAAGATCGCTGCCCCTCGCCACCCGCGAGTTGGTTATCGCCAAAGTGGCCCTCGGCGAGCGCGCCGCCTTGCACGGTGCGGTAGCGCTCGCCATTGATGAGATCTTCCAGCCGTCCTACTTCGCTACCTGGGCCGAGGGCACTCAGGTCCCTTCGGTGATTTAATCCGTCGCCGACCGCTGCGACTCAACGCATGCTGAGTCGGTAGGCGGCGATCGGTTCAGCCAAGAGTGGCAGGACTGCCTCGAGCATCGACTGGACTCCAGGCCCTGCGATGTGGATGTCGAGGCTGGCGTCGTCGCGCCACTCTTCCCAGAACACGAAGTGATCGTCATCGGCGCTGTCACGGAAGTACCGATAGAACACGTAGCCGTCCTCTGAGGCAGTGGGCTCCACGAGCGGAGCCAGGTGTGCCTCCACTTCGGCACCTCGACCGGGTAGACAGTGAAAGTGTGCAACGGTAAATAGGCTCATACGGGGCTCGCAATCTCGGAGTGGCCGTGCGGTGAACTTCGAGGAGACCAGAGGGCAAACCGGGTGCGCGAGAAGAGTTCGTCGACGACCATCACGGCCGCACCGACCAGCCCACCGGCAGACCCCAACTCGCGGCGAGCAATCACCAAGTTTCTTGTGGCGAGGGGCAATGAGCGGCCGTACACGGTTTCGCGCACCGTCGAGAGGACGACATCGTTGCCTTGGGCCAGCCGTCCTCCGAGTACCAGCAGCCCGGGGTTGTAGAAGTTGACCAAGGTAGCCAGGGTTTCGCCAACCATGCGTCCGCATTGCATCAGCAGATCGACCGCAACGGCGTCACCGCCCTGTGCAGCAGTACTGAGGTCATCGACGCCGATGGAAACACCGTCGGCCATGAGGCGCCCCAGAATGGTGGAGTTCTCGACGGTCGCTCGTTCTCTGGCCAATCGAACGAGTGCAGCGCCACCAACGACTGCCTCGAGACACCCGGTGTTTCCACATCGGCACGTGGCATCGTCGTCCTGCGCCACCGCGATGTGGCCGATGTCTCCCGCGGCTCCGTTCGCTCCACGATGAAGCACCGAGCGGGAAATCACTCCCGAACCTATACCGACGCTCATCTTCACAAAGATCATTTCGTCGACGTTGCGTCCGATACCGATTCGAGATTCACCGAGTGCTTCGAGGTTCACTTCGTTATCGATCCACACGGGGATGTCGAACGCGGCGGCGAGCCGCTCGCGCAGCGGAAAGTCGTCCCACCCCGGCATGATCGGTGGTGAGATCGGCCGGCCGGTCGCAAACTCGACGGGCCCGGGCACTCCGAGTCCAGCCCCCCACAACTGCTCGCGCTTGATTCCGGATTCGTGGAGAAGGCGAGACCACGTCGCCTCCAACTGGTCAAGGACAGGCGTGGGGCCTTGTGCGACGTCAGCCTGAACCTCATCGGTGATAATCAGGGCTCCGGAAAGGTCGGCGATACCGGTAGCCAGGGTGGTGGCACCGAGTTCGGCCACCAGCACATAGCCCGCGTCGCGGCGGAAGGCCAGCTCCCGAGGAGCGCGCCCGCCAGATGAGGGGCGTATCACGGCTTCATCGACCAGGCCCAGTTCCAGCAGAACGCCCACTCTCTGCGTCACCACACCACGGCGCAAGCCCAGATCCAACCCCAGATCGGCCCGGGTTGTCGGACCGGCTTCGCGGATTCGTTGCAACACGGCAAGTACGTCGGGTGTGGGGGTCGCGTCAGCCAGCATGAAGTGATTTTAGATGAGATTGACTGACTTTTTTCCGAAAAGGCCTGTCTTTTTGTCTCGAAGAGACATTAGAGTGGCGGACATCGATTCGAGCGAAGGAGACGGACCATGAAGTTGGGCTTGCTGACGGCCTGCCTCCCCGACAGGAGTCTTGACCACATCATTGAGTGGGCGGCGGCGGCCGGTTACCAAGCCCTTGAGGTGGCAGCCTGGCCGGCACTGGGCGATCGTCCCTTCACCGCCACTCACATTACCGCTGAGTCGCTCGACAGTGCCGCTGCTGATGAGATCAAGGAACGCTTTGATACCGCTGGCCTGACGCTGTCCTCGCTCGCTTTCTACGACAACAACCTGCACCCCGACCTCACTGAGCGCGCGGCAATCAACAAGCACGTACTTGCGTGCATCGACGCCGCGGCACTGCTCGGTTGTCCAACCGTCGGCACCTTTGTCGGTCGCGACCCCTCGAAGTCAGTGGCGGAGAACTTGGCGCAGGCAGAGGAAGTTTTCAAGCCCCTCGTTGATTCAGCGGGTCAGAAGGGCGTGAAGCTCATCATCGAAAATTGCGTGATGGAGGGGTGGCACCCCGACGGCTACCCGGGCAACCTCGCCTACTCCCCTGAACTGTGGGAATGGATGTTCTCGATCGGCCTCTATCTCAACTACGACCCGTCACATCTGGTGTGGATGGGAATCGACCCCGTTGCTGCTGTCAAGCCCTATGTCGACAAGATCCCGCACGCACAGGCTAAGGACATTCAGACCTTCCCCGAGTTGCGCAACCGCTATGGGTGGCCCGGTAAGGCGATCAATCGCCCGAATCCCTGGGACGTCGGTTGGTGGCGCTACCGCGTGCCGGGGCTGGGTGAGGTCGACTGGACTGCTCTCATCGATGCGCTCTATGAAGGTGGCTTCGACGGAGTGCTGTCCGTCGAGCACGAAGACCCCATTTGGGGTGGCACCGAGGCCAAGATCAAGACCGGCCTCGAGGTCGCATATCGCACGCTCTCACCACACATCGTCGGCTGACAGTCAGCCTCGTAGACCCGGCACCAGAGCCCTGACGAAGGAGAACCCGTGAAGCTCGGATACCACTCGATCACGTGGGGAGGCGTGCTTGGCCATCCCGTGGGCGTGACCAGCATTAAGGACCTCTTCTACTGCGGGGTCGGCGACATGTCAGAGGCGGCGCGAGACATCGCTGCGGCCGGCTATACCGGTACAGAGATGTTCGATGGCGATGTCGCCAAATACGCTGACCGGCCCGATGACCTGTTCGCGTTGCTTGAGGGAAATGGCCTCGAGCTCGTGAGCGTCTACACCGGCGCGAACTTCGTGTACGCCGACATTCTTCCTGATGAAATGGACAAGATTTCACGCGCGATCGACCTCGCGGTGAGGTTCGGCGCCGAGCGTCTGGTGGTGGGTGGTGGTGCCCGACGTGCTGCAGGCACCACCGACGACGACTACCTCGCACTGGGTAGAGGCCTTGATCGGGTCAGCGATATGGCTGCCGAGAAGGGGCTGGTCGCCACCTTCCACCCCCACCTGACCACGATCGTCGAGAACCCTGCAGAACTCGAGCGCATTATGGGCTGCAGCAGCATTGGGTTCTGCCCCGACACCGGTCACCTAGCTGCCGCGGGTGGCGACCCTGCAGCGCTCATCCGTGCCTATCCCGACCGCATCAAGCACGTGCACCTCAAGGACTGGAAGCCCGAACCATTCACGTGGACACCACTGGGTGAGGGAACGCTCGATTTCACCGACATCGTGCGCGCCGTCACCGAGACCGGTTACGACAGTTGGCTCATGGTCGAACTCGACGAGTACGCCGGCTCCAACCTCGAAGCGGCTAAGACGTCGAAGGCACACCTCGACCAGATCGTTTCTGATCTGGGCATCACGATCGACTGAACCCATCCATCGCAATCAGGACCGGGTTCGAGTGATCCCGGCGGCGGAGCCACACCTCTGAACGGAGAACGGACAATGCGAGAACTGCGCGTAGGCCTCATCGGGGCCGGCTTCATGGGCAAGGCCCACTCATTGGCGTACGCGGCGATGCCCATGTTCTTCTGGCCAGCACCTGCCATTCCCGTGCGAGCGGTGATCGCAGAAGCCACGGAGGAACTGGCCGCTGAAGGTGCTGCTCGGTTTGGCTTCGAGTCGAGCACCGGCGACTGGCGCCGCATCATTGACGATCCTTCGATCGACATCGTCGACATCGCGACTCCCAATCACCTCCACCCGGAGATGGCCATCGCTGCGGCCGAGGCTGGCAAGCACATCATCTGCGAGAAGCCGTTGGCCCGAACTGCCGCTGAGGCGAAGGCGATGCTCGACGCGGTCACGGCCGCCGACGTTGTTCACATGGTGGCCTTTAATTACCGCCGCACCCCCGCTGTCGCGCTGGCCAAGAAGTACATTGAAGAAGGCGCGATCGGTGACATCCTCAACTTCCGCGGCACGTACCTTCAAGACTGGAGTGCTGACCCAGCGTCGCCGCTGTCGTGGCGTTTCCAGAGCGCGATCGCGGGCTCAGGAGCCGTGGGCGACATCGGAACACACATCATCGACATGGCGCGCTATCTCGCCGGCTCCATCACATCGGTGATCGGGATTGCCCGAAACATCGTGCCTGAGCGTCCGCAGCAGTCGGGCGGACGCGATGCGCTCGGAACCTCACGGTCCGGCGGCGAGCTCGGCCCGGTCGATGTCGACGACGAGATGGTCACAATGATTCGATTCGCCAACGGGGCTGTCGGCTCGCTCGAAGCCACCCGTAACGGATACGGCCGCAACAACTTCATCACCTTTGAGATCCATGGAACTCGGGGTTCGCTGTTCTTCAACTACGAGCGTCGCGATGAACTCCAGGTGTGCTTTGCTGACGATCCCAGCGACAGGCGCGGTTTCCGCACCGTGTACACCGGTCCCGCGCACCCGTACGGCGAGGGCCTCTGGCCGATCCCGGCCCTAGGAATCGGATACGGAGAAACGAAGATCATTGAGGCGTACGACCTCGTGAGTGCCATCGTCAATGGAACCCCGGTGTCCCCTAACTTTGAGGACGGCTACCGAATCTCACTCATTGCCGATGCCATCCTGGAGTCTTCACGCACCGACCAGTGGGTTGACGTCGATGGGTGACCCGCTTCGCTCAGGCATTATCGGAGCCGGCTTCATCGGCAGCGTGCACGCCCAGGCCGTTCGCGCTTCGGGTGGAATCGTAGCTGCTGTGGCCGATGTGACCCCCGAGGCCGCAACGGCTGCAGCGGTGCGGATGGGTGCCCGTGCTGCTGCTGCCTCAGCCGAGGAGCTCATCGAGTCGCCTGACATTGACGTCGTGCACATTTGCACGCCTAACCACCTGCACGCCGTGTTGGCTCTCAAGGCGATCAGTGCCGGCAAGGCCGTTATCTGTGAAAAGCCATTGGCAACGACGGTGACTGACGCCGAGGATGTCGTCGTCCTCGCGAGGCAGAAGGGCGTTGTCACCGGCGTGCCCTTCGTGTACCGCTACTACCAGACCGTGCGCGAGGCACGGATGCGCGTGCAGCGTGGAGACGTCGGCGCATTGTGGGTGATGCACGGGTCGTATCTGCAGGACTGGTTATCGAGCTCCGCCGATATCAACTGGCGCGTCGATGCAGCTCTGGGCGGCAGCTCGCGAGCGTTTGGCGACATCGGAGTGCACTGGTGTGATGTCGTTGAGTTTGTGAGTGGCCACCGCATCACTCGCCTATCGGCTCAGATGAAGACCGCCATTGCATCCAGGCAAGCATCGGAACAGGTCACCACCGAAGACCTCGCGACAGTGCAGTTTGAGACGAGTCAGGGGGCCATCGGGTCGCTGGTTGTGAGCCAGGTGTCGCCTGGCCGCAAGAACCGATTGTGGTTTTCGATCGAGGGTGCTGAGCAGTCGATTGCCTTCGACCAGGAACAGCCGGAGACCCTGTGGGTGGGTTCGCGCGCCAGCGCGTCCGTCGTTCCGCGCGGTATCACACCCATGCCCTCTGCCTCCCCGCTGCTCACCCCGCTGCCTCCGGGTCACCCCCAGGGGTACCAGGACTGCTTCAACGCGTTCGTCGGCGATGTCTACGCCGCGGTGCGAGGCGAGGCTGTCGATGGGTTGCCTGCATTCGGCGATGGCCTTCGTGCGGCGCGAATCACTCGAGCCGTTCTCGACTCGGCGCAACAGGGCCAGTGGGTTGATGTGCCTGAGGAGTTGCCGGCCCTCGCAGCCCCAGCTATCTGACCTCGATCGGGGCAGCTAACTTCGGTCGCGCAGGGCTTGGGTAAGTCGCGGAATTACCTGCGCGAGATCGCCGACGATTCCGAAGTCGCAGACCCCAAACAGTGGGGCTTGCGAGTCGGAGTTGACGACGACAATCGTGCCCGACCTGCCCATGCCGACCCGATGCTGAATGGCACCGGAGATGCCGCACGCGAGGTACAGGCGAGGGCGCACCGTGCGACCGGTCTGACCGACCTGATACGAGTGTGGGTACCAGCCCTTGTCGACCACCGGCATGCTGACCCCCAGTGCACCGCCGAGGGTTTCGGCGAGTTCCTGCAAGAGCGTGAATTCCTGCCGAGATGCCACACCTCGGCCGCCAGCGACCACGATGTCCGCCGACTCCAATCCTGACGACTCTGCGTCGCTGGCACCTGACGACACCACCCTGCCGGCCCGGCTGCTGTTGTCGGCATGCTGCAGGGTTCGCACCAGGGGCGCTAGTGGCATCGCTTCCCGCGGTTCGAAGTGTCCGGGGCGCAGAACGGCCACGGCCAGCGTGGTGGTCCATCCGACTTTGACGACGAGGCTGTCCTGGAGTGCGAGCCGAGTGCCGATCCACGATCCGGTGCCGCTCGGCTCGAGACCGACGAGATCCCAATTCACGCCAGCGGAGCGGCGCGCCGCCAGCGCAGCCGCGGCATCCGAGGCGAGCGACGAGCCCTCGAGGATGACGATGTCAGGGTTCAGTTCTGAGACGAGCTGGTCGAGCACGTCGGTGCACACCGCGGCGAGTACTGGCGAGAGGTAAGCGACGTGCACAGTGCGCGCGCCTTGACCACCGAGGACTTCGAGGAGGGCGTCATTGAGCACCTCCCCGTTTTCGCACACGACGACCACGTCTACCTCGTCGACACATTCGCAGGCTGCAGCGATTGCGCCGAGGTTGCCCAGCGGCACACTGCCGCGACGCAGTTCGGTGAGGACCAGGGCTCGAGTGGTCACACGATTCCCCTTTGCGTGAGGAAGTCAATCAACTGCACATGCGCCTGACCGTCGTCTTCGATCACGATGCCTCTGGTTCGCGCTGGCGATGGTTCGACCGAGAGGACCATCGTTCCCGCAGTAACCGTGCAGTCGGTCATTGTGAGGAGTTCGATCGGCTTCTTCTTGCCTGCGATGACGTCTTTGAACGACGGGTAGCGCGGTGTATTGACCTCACCGGACAGGGCGAGAACAGCGGGAAGCGCGACCTCGACAACCTGTGTGCCTTGCTCAATCTGACGGGTCACTGTCAAACGATCTGCGTCGAGCACGAAGTCGACAGCGCGCGAGGCGACCGCGAACCCGAGCCGCTCGCCGACCGCAGACCACAGCATCGCTCCGTAACCGTCGCTGCTCCAGGATCCGAAGACCACCAGATCGGGGTGCAGACCTGAGAGGGTGGTGGCAAGTGCCGCGCTCACACCCAGCAGGTCGGCTCCCTCGAGCTCCGGGGCCGACACGACGATCGCTCGGTCTGCCCCCATTGCTAAAGCGGGGCGCAGTGACTCGGCGAACTCAGCGGGTGCCACGGAGACGACGACCACCTCGCTGCCGGGATCCGATTCGCGCAGGGTGAGCGCCGCCTCGACAGCGTTTTCGTCCACTGAGTTCAGCCGGTGCGCCACCGAACGGTCGAGCCGTCCCGTGATGGCATCGAGGCGGGTCGTCACCGGCACCGGCTTGACGCACACCGCAATCGTGAGTGCCATCTACAAAGCCGTCGCGATCTGGTGCGCCTCGAGAAGAACGGTCTGAACCATGCGAGCGGCGGCAGCGTCACCGACGCGCTCGAGTTGGATTGTCGAGCCGGACTCGAGCACCAGTTCGTGAAGCCTGTAGTAAAGGTCGTCGCGGGACCGCCGCCAGGACACGGGCACAACGGCGTCAACCACCAGCCATGATTCCTCCCCGGTGACAGCGTCGACCAGAAGTGCCCGCCCGGGTTCAACAGCACGCAGTGCCGTGAGTGGCCGCAGCGTGATCTGTGCCTTTCCAACACGCTGAAGGAACATCGCGAGGTTCGTCCCCTCGAGTTCGCTGGCGACCGTCGACCGCGTCGTCACGATGGTGACCCGGTGTCCTGCCGCTGCCAGAAACTCCGCTGTCCCTGCAGCCTCCCAGTGCCCCTGATCGTCGACCACCAACACATCTGTTCCGGGAAGGGTTGCACCGGCAAGGACTTCGTCGGTTGAGTAAACGCACGGTAACTCCAGGCCCGGAGTTTCGGGGCCGATAGTGAGACCGCGCTCGCGAGCGATTGTTCCCGCGTCTGGGTCCGTGGCACCCTGACGGTGGGCGGTAGGCAGATTGGGCTGCGACCCCGTCGCGACGATGACGACATCCGGCTCGAGGTCGAGAACTCCCTCGGCATCAACTTCCGCACCTGTCCAGATCTCGACGCCAAGCCTTCGTACGGCCGCTTCAAGGTAGTGAACAACCTCGGCGAACTCCTCGTGGTGGGGTTGGCGAGAACCGAGCTTGACCTGACCACCAAGGTGTGTTTCACGCTCGAAAAGTGAGACGCGGTGCCCTCGTCGGGCGGCGATCTCGGCCACTTTCAACCCGGCAGGACCTCCACCCACCACGACAACCGATCGCGGCTCTGACGCTCGCACGAGCAGCCGCTCGCTGTAGAGCAGTTCCTGTCCGGCTGCGGGGTTTTGTACGCAGCGGATTGGCTTCTCCTGCGCCACCGCGTGCAGGCAGCCGTCGTTGCAGGCGATGCAGGCGCGCACCTCGTTCGCCCGGCCCTCTAGCAGTTTGCGCGGCGTCTCGGGATCAGCGATGAGTTGCCGCGCCATTCCGATGAGGTCGGCCTCGGCGCTCGCCAGCATGTGTTCGGCGAGGCCAGCATCCTTGATTCTTCCGAAGGCGACGATGGGAAGGTCCGATTGCGCCTTGAGCGCCTGGTTGAGCGGACGGAAGAACCCTTGCGCCACCGCAGCAGGCGGAATCTCCATCCAGAAGCTTGAGAAGCTTCCCGCGTCGCAGTTGAAGTAGTCGACCAGACCGCTCGCCTCGAGGTGCTCGGCCATCCGCAATCCGTAGTCGAGTTCGTAGCCGAACGGTGTGTACTCGTGCAGGCAGATCCGAATGCCCACCGCCATCTCATCGGGCACGTTCTCGCGCACAGCGGCAACACACTCGAGCGGTAAGCGCATGCGGTTCTCGAACGAACCTCCGTAGGCGTCCTTGCGACGGTTGAAGAACGGTGACGCAAAGCTGCGGAGCAGCCCGTCGTGCGCGATCTTCAACTCGACCCCGTCGTACCCGGCGGTCGCCAGATTGCGTGCGGATGCGGCGAACCCTTCCACTGCACGCCGCAGGTCAGTTGCGTCCATGGCTTTCGTCGTATGCGTACTCGAGGGCTCGGGCATCTGCGTCGGCGCCCACAGCACCGGCGGCGGTGTCTCGAGAGACGTGTGCCCGCCGTGATTGAGTTGCGCGAAGATCGAGGCTCCGTGCGCGTGCACCGCGTCGGTCGTTCGTCGGTTCTGTTCCACCGACCTTTCGTCCCACGCCGCGACGTACTTGCGCGACATCTGGCCCTCGTACATGGTCGCCATCGAGCCGTCGACAATGAGCCCTGCGCCGCCCCAGGCACGCTCCTCGAGGTACGCGGTCAGGTCCGGCGTTGGCAGCCCGTGGACGTCAGCCAGGGCGTTGAAGTGCGGTTGAAAGACGAGCCGGTTGCGCAGTTCGACTCCGCGCACCCGAAGGGGGGAGAACAGGTGGGGAAACTCGGTCGAACCGGAGGTGGCGGGCGGTGTGGCCGTACTCACGCGATGGCCCCGTGACACTGAGATCCGCCGTCGACCAGCATCAGTGTCCCGGTGACGTACACCGAGTCGTCTGAAGCGAAGAAGAGCGCGGGGCCCGCGACATCGTCGGTCGTTGCCAGTCGTCCTAGGACGATCGAGCGCTTGGCCGCGCCGATGGCCTCGCCAGGCGACGTGCTCACCAGATCGTGGTATCCGTGCATCATCGGGCTGTCGATGTAGCCCGGTGCGATCGTGTTCACCCGGATACCAAACGGCCCGAGGTCAGTCGCCGTTTGCTGCGTGATCAGGTTCACCGCGCCCTTGCTACCGGCGTAGACGGCTGACTGCTTGAGTGGCAGGACTCCCTGAATGGACGAGATGTTGATGATGCTCCCACCGCGACCACCGAGTTTCATCGCGCGCGCGGCGTACTTCGTTCCGAGCAGCACGCCGCCCACGTTGATGTCGATCACGCGCCGGTACTCATCCCACGAGAGGTCAGTGATGTCCTCGGCTGTTCCAGTGCCCGCGTTGTTCACCATCACGTCCAGTCGCCCGTACAGCTCGAGCGTTCGATCAACAGTGGCCGCAACGCTGGCTTCATCGGCCACGTCGCACACGATGGCCGTCGCTTCACCTCCGGCGGCACGGATGGCTTGCTCTGCCTCGAGTCCGTCGTCTCGGCCGCGAGCGGCAAGCACGACCGACGCTCCTTCCACGGCAAATCGCCGCGCGATCGCGAAGCCGATCTGTCGTGACCCTCCGGTGACGATCGCCACCCTGCCCTCAAGTCGACCGCTCATGGCCTGTTCCTCCTGCTTGCTCGAATGTGGGAAAAGCGGTTCATTTTCTGCGAGCTGAGAAGGCCACGGCGAGAATGATGATGAGACCCTTGACGGCGATCTGCCACGACGAACTCACGCCGATGATGACCAGACCGTTGTTGAGGACTCCGATGATCAGCGAGCCGATGAGGGTACCGATGATTGTTCCGCGTCCGCCGAACAGGCTGGTACCACCCAAGATCACCGCAGCGATCACATCGAGTTCGAGACCATCGGCGAAGTCAGGTCGTGCGGCGTGTGCTTGGGCCGCGAAGATCAGCCCACCCAGGCCGGCCAGCACGCCAGAGAGCATGAAGCAGTAGATCTTCACTCGCGACGTGTTAATGCCCGAGTATCGGGCTGCCACCGCGTTACCACCCGTGGCGTAGACCTTGCGGCCAAACGTCGAGAAGTGCAGCAGAATGCCACCGATGGTCACTAACACTGCTGTCCAGATGATGGGGGCAGGAAGACCAAGGATGGATCCCTCATAGAACACCTTGAAGAAGGCGGTGTTGTCGATCAACACGGGTGCCGTATCGGTGATGACGAATGCGATACCTTTCGCCACCCCGAGCATGCCCAGCGTGACGAGGAAGCTCGGAATACCCAGCCTTGTCGTGAGCAAGCCATTGACCAGGCCGATGAATGTGCCCACCGCAAGGCCGACGAGGGCGCCTAAGACCCAGTTGTCGCTGAAATTCTCCATGAATAGCGCAGCGCAGACGCCGGACAATTTGAGGATCGAGGCGACCGACAGATCGATTTCGGAGGAGATGATCACGAAGGTCATACCGACAGCGATGATGGTCACGAGGGTCGTCTGGCGACCGATATTCGCGAAGTTGGCCGTCGAGAAGAAGACGGGAGATAGAACCGAAAAGAATGCGATGAGTACGATCAAGGCCACGAACACGGTGTACGGCCTGTCGCTGTTGAGCATCCTCTTGACGGGATTGACTTTCGTCTCGCTCACCATTGCTGGGGCCCCGGGGGTAGTTGTACTCATCGCGCTGACTCCTGTACGAGTTGGTGGAGGCCCTCTTCGCCTTGGATCTCAGAGGAATGGACGGTGGTCATGATGCGGCCGTCGTGGACGACGGCGATGTTGTCGCAGAGCATTTCGAGCTCCACGAGGTCGGACGAGACGATGACAATCGCGCAGCCCTTTTGGGCGAAGCGACGGATGATTCCGTAGATCTCGTCACGGGCTCCAACGTCGACACCGACGGTAGGTTCGTCAAGCAGAAGGAGCTTCGGCTCGGGAGTGAGCCACTTCCCAAACACCACCTTCTGCTGGTTACCTCCGGAGAGGTTCTCCAGTTTGGTAACGATCCCCGGTGTCTTCACATTGAGCTCAGTCACTGACGCCTTCGCCCGACGGTTCGACTCACCACTGGCAAACATGCCTAACTTGGTGAGTCCTTGCAATTGGGGTAGGGCCACGTTGGCTGCGATGGTGTGGCTGAGCACGAGGCCTTGCAAGTGCCGGTCCTCGGGGATGAGTGCCACACCTGATCTGATCGCGCGTGCGGGGCTTCGCCACACGACGACCTCACCCTGGTAGAGCAACTCGCCTTCGGTTGCTCGCCGAAGTCCGAACATGGTCTCAAGGATCTCGGTGCGGCCGCTGCCGACCATGCCAGCGAGCCCGAAGATCTCCCCCGGGCGCACTGCGAGTTTCACGCCATGGAGGCGGTCGTTGTGCACGTCACGCAACTCGATGACCGGCGGCAGCTGCTCCTGTTCACTGGAAGGGTCTTGAAGGGCCGAGCGCCGCCTGCCCTCTTCGAGACTCAGCGTCGTTTGCGTCAGCTTCTCGTGTCCTGGACCGACGATGGCCTGAACGAGCTTTTCCATGGTGATGTCTGCGGTCTCGAATGTTCCCGCGTTCAGCCCATCGCGCAGCACCGTCACGCGGTCGCTGATTCGAAAGACCTCATGCAGGCGGTGCGTCACATACACCACACCGACCCCGCGTTTGGTCACCTCCTTCACCGCGTCAAAGAGGATCTCCTCCTCGCCTGCGGAGAGGGCGGAGGTTGGCTCGTCCAGCACCAAAATCTTGATCTCGCCCATGAGCGCCTTGGCAATTTCGGTCAGTTGACGGTAGGCGAAGGGGAGGCTGTCAACACTCGCTTTCGCCTTCACCGGAAATCCTTGCTCGTCGAGGTACGCCTGCGCCCTTGACACGAGATCGCCATTGCGCACGAGGTTCATGGGTCCGTGCGGCTCGCGTCCCAGAAACAGATTCGAAGCGACGGACATGGTCGGAACCAGGGACAGGTCCTGGTAGACCATCGCGATCCCGCTCTCCCGCGAGTCTTGAGCCGACTTGAAGTGCGTCTGCTCACCGTGGATCAGCACGTCACCGCTATCGCGCTGATAGACGCCGGACAGCACCTTGATCAGCGTGGACTTACCAGCGCCATTTTGACCAAGTAGTGCGTGCACCTCACCCGGACGCAATTCGAAGTTGACGTCGCGGAGGGCCTTGACCACGCCGAAACTCACAGTGATGTCGCGCATGTCGATGAGTGACTTCGCTTCGGTCATCAACGTTTCCCTTCGGTTGAGACGGCATCATGGCGCGAGGACGTCTGGGTGTCGAGGCCAGTCGACGTACAAGGTCGGGATTTACGCGGCACCTGCGTCAATGCGGGTGATCTTAGACAGGCCCGGTGGTCGATCGGGATCTTCACCGCGAGCGAGTGCAGCAGCGCGTGCCGCGCGCTGTATCGGCAGTATCGCGAGGAAAGGTACCCACTGGGAAGGCACCTCGGGCAGGCGAATGTGGTGACCTGCGGAACTCGATGTCGACGAGCTGATGCTCACCGTTGCAGCTCCTCGGCTCGACGCGCCGACCACGGCCTGCTCTGCCAGGCTCGTCCCCGAGAGATCGGCGCCGACCGTGACCACGGTGGTGTGAGATCCGACGGAATTGATGTTGCCGTGCAGGAATTCGCTGGTCTCAAACGAGGCGACGGGAATGCGCAATGTCTCGCGTAGTTTGATCGCACCTTCCTCGCCTACCGCTTCGGCAAAGCCCTCACCCGCGCACACGATGTTGGTCGTACCGTCGAGAGTGAAGGTGGCGTCTGGATTGGCCAGCACCTCGGCCATGAGTTGCGGAAGCTGGGCCTGGGCGTCGCTGAGGTTCTGGGGTGCATGTGCCATCGCTAACCCCAGCAGACAGGCGAGCGACGATGTGAAACTTTTGGTGGCGGGCACTGCCACCTCGCTGCCGGCCCGGAAGTGCACCGTCTGGCTCGGCCCCGCCAGCGCCGCGAGTTCCGATGCCGGCGAGTTCGTGACGACGATGAGGGTCGCACCCAGTTCGAGTGAACGACGGGCCGCCGCGACGATTTCGGTGCTCTCGCCGGACTGCGAGATCGCGACGACCAGAGTGCCGTCCATCCGCTGAACCTGCGACCAGGCCAGATGTGCGGGTGACATTCCGGATGCCGGGACCCCTGCGAACGATCGCAGGGCCTCGGCCGCGTAGGTGCCGGCCGAGCGGCTCGATCCTCGGCCCAGGATTCTCACCTCGCGCGCCGCCGCGACGAGAGGCGCCAGCACAGCGGCCTGCTCGCGCACGCCAGCCAAGGCGGCACGAACGCACTCGGGCTGCTCGGCAATCTCGGCAGCCATGAAGTGGCCAGGCGAGGAGGTAAGGGGCATGCGGTGAGCTCCGGGTCGTTGTCAGGTTCGGCGGATGGGACTAGAGTGATCATGATGTTACTATGTTTGAGGAAGGACAAGTGTCTATGTTCGACAAAAATAGGGCATCCAACGAACAAATAGAAGCCCTTGTCGAGGATTCGATCAGATACGTCTGGCGCCATGGCGTCTCAGCCGCTGCGACCCGCGAGGACAATGGGCCGCTGGCCGTGTCTGCAAGCGGGGTTCGCGTCACCGACGTCCATGGCAACGAGTACCTCGACGCGCTCTCGGGAGGCTCGGCTGCAGCGACTCTCGGTCACGGGCGGGTCGACATCGCCGACGCGGTTCACGCCCAGATGACGCAACTGCACTGGGTGTCGCTTCGCACGTTCATTAACGAACCCTCGATCGAGCTCGGACGGCGTCTCGCGGGCCTGACCGACGCCGACCTGCAGACGAGTTTTTTCGTTTCGTCCGGCTCGGAGGCCGTCGAGAGCGCGACACAACTGGCGAAAAGCTTCCATCGTGTCCGTGGCAACCCCGACAAGAATATTTTCCTCTACCGCAAGACCGGCTACCACGGCACGACGCTGGTCGGCGCGAGCGCGAGCGACAACGCTGAGTTCCGCACCTGGTTTGCGCCGCTAGCGCCCGGGTTTGTCGAGGTGGATGCCTGCTACCCCTATCGGCGCCCTGAGCACATGACCGAGGAGGACTACGGCGATGCCTGCGCCGACGCCCTGGAGGCCACCATCCGCAGCGTCGGGCCTGAACGCATCGCCGGCATCCTGGCCGAGGCTATTCCGGCGGCTCTGGTCCTGGTTCCGCCGCCCAACTACCTGCACCGACTTCGCGAGATCTGCGACCGGTACGACATCCTCTGGATCGACGACGAGGTGTTCATCGGGGTCGGGCGGACCGGGCGATGGTTTGGGTTTCAACACTTCGGTGTGACCCCGGACATCGTCACCTCCTCCAAGGGAATCACCGGCGGCTACGTACCACTGGGAGCCGCGATCGCCACCTCGCGCGTGATGGAGACGATCTACGGTGATCAGATGGGCGGCCAGGCGAAGGTCTCCGGGCACACCTACGCGGCGCACCCCACCGCCTGCGCAGCTGGAATTGCCGTTCTCGACGCCATCGAGAAAGAGGACCTCGTCGGCAATGCCGAACGGGTGGGTGAGTGGATGATTGAGGAGTTCGCACGTATCTATGCCGACCACCCAAACGTGGGTGACGTGCGTGGAAAGGGTCTGCTCATCGGAATTGAACTGGTGCAGGACACAGCGACCCGCTCAGCCTTCCCCAAGGAACTCGGCGTTGGCCGTCAGGTGATGGATCGAGCGATGAAGAACCTCTTCATGCTCCGCGCGACCGGCGATGTGATCACACTGTTCCCGGCACTGGTCACCACAATGTCCGACGCCGCGGAGATGGTTGCCGCAACCTGTCGTGCCATCGATGAGGTGCTCGGTGAACTCTGACCACGAGCGTGTCGCCGACTTCGCGAGTCAGTTCGAGCAGACCACCGTCCGCGACCACATGTCGGTCGAGGATGCCACCGAGCACCAGTTCCGACTGGTTGAAATAGCCGCGCAGGTGATGGGTTCCGACGAGGTTTTCGTCGAGGACTACGGCCAGGTGCGTGAACTCGCCACCGTGGGCTTCGGCGGTGGCGGTAGGCCGAGGGCGACCGCTCGGGTCGAGGAAGTGTTGGCACGCTTTTTCGGGGCCGAGGATGCGATCCTCGTGCACGGAGCCGGCACCGGATCGATTCGCGCCATGCTCAATGGACTCGTCGAACCGGGCTCGCGAATCCTGCTGCATAAGGCGCACCCGTACAAGACCACCCTGCCTGCGATGCAGCACATGGGTCTGGACATTCAGTACGCAGATTTCAACGACAGTGCTGAGCTTGAGAACACGGTACGTGCGCAGTCTCCCTCAACGGTCTTTATTCAGCATGTTCCCCAACAACTCGGTGACTCGTACAGCATTGAGCAGACCATCGAACGTGCCCGTTCCGCTGGTGGCGACAATCTGCGGGTTCTGGTTGACGACAACTACGCCGTGATGCGGTCGCACCGCATCGGTGTTGAGATGGGCGCCGACGCCTCCGCGCTGTCGTTGTTCAAGTTGTTGGCGCCGCAGGCAATCGGCGCCGTCCTCACCGATGCTGACTCTGCGGGTCGGATTCGCCGCGACAATGCGTCGGCTGGCGCGCAGGTCCAGGGCCCGTATGCCATGGCGGCGCTGCGTTCTCTGATCTACGCGCCGGTGGCGTTGGCGATTCACAACCAGACCGTCCTGCGTGCGGTCGATGAGATCAACGCGGCAATCGCGGCCGGCGACCTCCCATTCCTTGCCGGCGCGTACTCGGCGCAGCCTGGTATCCGCTGCATCGTCCTGCTGTTCAACCACCCCGTGGCCGAGGAGTTCCTCAGATCGGCATGGCGCAACGGCTCGCCGAGTCAGTCGGTGGGCGAGGAGGCGCAGTTCGAATTCCTCCCTCTCTTCACCTACCTCACGAGCACCTTCCTGAAAGCAACACCGGGACTTGAGAAGTACGCCGTGCGCATCAATCCCCTGCGAGGCGGCACCCAGACCGTGATGCGCGTGCTGCGCGCTGCCCTCGCCGACTCAGACTTCCACGCCGCAGTGCGCGCCTAAGCACATACTAAAACCGGAGACCCACCATGACTGATGCCCTGCTTGAACCCTTCTCAGTGACCATCGACTTCGGCACCGGTGCTCTGGCTCCCGACCCCGACGTCCTCGACCGTCGACTCGCCGACCTCGACGGCTACTTCCTTGCGGACATCACCGATCCGGAGGTCGGTGCGTACACGGTGCACGAAGTCCGGGTTCCCAAGTCGGGCAACAACCTGCTCTCGTCGACAACTGTCTTGGCACCTGGCAAGGTGGGCGACGAGTACTTCTTCACCAAGGGACACTTCCATGCCAACCGTGATCGTGCCGAAATCTACTTGACGCTGTCGGGGGAAGGCATCCTCGTGATGGCCCTCGAAGACGGCAGAACAGTCACCAAGGACATGCGACCGGGGGTCGCCAACTACGTGCCTGGTCACTGGGCGCACCGCTCGGTGAACACCGGCACGACACCGCTGGTCTTCTACGCCGTGTACATCGGTGATGCCGGCTATGACTACGCGACGATCGCCGAACGAGGGTTCCCGGTCATCGTGGTCGAGGGCAACGATGGCCCGCAGGTTCAACCGAATCCGCGATACGTGTCGTCGTGACCACGGTTGCCGTCACCCCACGGGGCTTCCGCCAGACGCCTGGTCCGCACCGCGACCTGCTGAAGGCGAGCGGCCTTGAGGTCCGCTTCGCGACTGAACAGCGACCCCTCACCGCCGACGAGTTGTCCGAACTTCTCGAGGGCTGTGCCGGTGTGATTCTCGGAGTGGATGAGGCCTCTGAATCTGTATTGCGTGCTGCCACGAGTCTCACGACGATCGTGAGATTCGGCATCGGCACCGACAACGTCGATCTCGCTATCGCGCGTGAACTCGGAATCCGTGTCTCACTCACGCTGGGAGCCACCACCACTTCGGTTGCGGAACTCAGCGTCGGGTTGATGCTCGCGGCGGCGCGGTCGATACCGATGATGGATCGCGCAGTTCGGGCAGGATCCTGGTCGCGCGCGAACGGAATTGAACTCGCCGGACGCACCCTCGGACTCGTGGGCACCGGGCGCATCGGACGCGAAGTGGCCGCGCGAGCGCGCGCATTCGACATGACCGTCATCGGCTACGACCCACTGGCGCAGGAGGGCGACATCCCGCTCGTGAGTCTCGACGACTTAGTGGCCCGCTCAGATGTGATCTCGATCCATGCGCCGTACACCGCTGAAACTCATCACCTTGTTGATGCGGATTTCCTCGCTGCGATGCGACCTGGCAGCCTGCTCGTGAACTCCGCCCGCGGTGGCATTGTCGACGAGGTGGCCCTCGCGCACGCGCTCGTGAGCGGACCTCTGGCCGCGGCAGCCCTCGACAGTTTTGAACAGGAGCCACTGCCCGCCGACAGTCCGCTGCGCGACGTGCCGAATGTGATCTTCACACCGCACTGTGGGGCGGCCACCGTTGATGCCATCGTGCGCGCAGGGGTTCTTGCTGTTGAGGAGTTGATGCGCGGCCTCGCGAACGAGCCGATGCTCTACGACGTCACGAGGTAAGTGACGTGATGCTGCTAGTGGCGGACGCCGTCGTGCTCGATCTTGACGGCCTCCTTGTCGACAGCGAGTCGGCAGCTTTCGAGGTTGCCTGCGAGATCTTCAGCCAAGAAGGGGTGAGTCTGAGCCGAGATCTATTCGCCACGAGTGTCGGTCTCTCGAGCTCCCACCTCTACACCGCGCTCGTCTCGCACTTCGGGTTGAGTGTCGCCGTTGACGATCTACTGCGACGTCGTGAGCATCGGCTTGCCCGGTTCTACCTCGATCCCGTCCCCATTCAGGGCGCAATCGAGTTCGTGCATCGCACGGTGAACTGCGGCGTCGTCGTGGCAGTCGCCTCGTCAAGCCCCGTCACTGTGGTCACGTGTGCGATCAAGGCGCTCGGCCTGAACTCGCAGATCGACGTACTGGTCGGACGTGGTGGTTCATTCAGCGGCGCGCCCAAGCCTGCACCGGATGTCTACCTCAATGCCCTGAGCCAACTGGGAGTGACACCCGACGCCGCCGTCGGCGTCGAAGACTCCGCCATCGGTGCCGCTGCCTCAGTGGCGGCGGGCCTCACCACCGTGGTGGTTCCGAGTGAATGGACGCGGGGCCACGCATTCCCACCCGGTGTCCTGAGCGCCCACTCGCTCGCCGATCTCGATGTCCGGCGCCGCTCTGGGTGACGGTAGTGCGGTCTCGCTGCCGGCGACTCAGTCCTCGAAGGTCAGCGAATTCAGGACGGCGTCGACATCGCTACGTCGACGCGCACGCATCAGGTCAGCGCTGGCGCGCTCAGCCGCCCCTGCATTGAGTCTGCTGATCCGTTCCTTGACAGCCGGAACGAGTGGCCCAGACACCGACAACTGTCGATAGCCCAGACCGACGAGAAGACCCGTCGCCCGTGGGTCACCGGCCAACTCACCGCACACGCTGAGCGGAGTGTCGCCGGCTCCGGCGCGGATAAGCTGCAGAGCCCGCAGGACCGCCGGATGGAACTCGGAGTAGAGCTCGTGCAGATGCCGGTTACCGCGATCAGCCGCGAGCACATAGGCGGTGAGGTCGTTGGTGCCGACGGAGAGGAAGTCGACTTCTGAGGCGAAAGCATCGATGAGAAGGGCGGCGCTAGGAACCTCGACCATGGCGCCAAAGCGGAATGCAGCCCGGGGGGTTACGTCGCGCAGAATGCCGCGCACCTCGTCAAGTTCTTCGAGTCCCGAGACCATCGGCACCATGACAGACACTCCGGGGAAAGCCGCTGCGGTGCGCGCAAGGGCGCGCAACTGACCGTCGAACACCGGACGGTTCGCGAGGGTCAGACGGATGCCGCGCACGCCGAGGAAAGGATTCTCCTCAGCCTCGACCTGCAATCCCGGAACCGGTTTGTCGCCGCCGACGTCAAGGGTTCGAAATGTCACCGGGCGCCCACCGGCAGCCTCTGCGACCGCCATGTAGTGCTCGGTCTGTGCCTGCTCATCCGGTGCCGTATCGGAGCGCATGAACAGGAATTCGGTTCGGTACAGCCCGATGCCGTCCGCACCTTCAGCAACAGCACGCGTGACGTCGGCGACACTCGACGCATTGGCGAGCACCTGCACTGCAACTCCGTCGCGGGTCGTCACTGCGTGGCTCATCACCGCATGCGTCATCTGCCGGACCGACTTGGCGCGCGCTCGATCGAGGTCACGCGGCTGCGGATCGATCTCGCACGTTCCCGCATCGCCGTCGAGCACGACGACGACGCCAGGGGAAGCAGCCTTGAGAATGCCCGCCGCGCCGACCACAGCGGGGATTCCCAACTGCCGCGCCAGGATGGCGGCGTGTGACGTTCGGGCTCCGGCCTCGGTCACGATGCCTCGAACAACGTTGAGATCAAGGTCGAGTGTGTCAGTGGGCGTGAGCTCATGCGCTGCCACGATCACGTCGCCGGTCTGGCCCTGAAGTGCACTGGTTCGCGACCGGCCCTCAAGATGACCGATGACGCGCTGGCCGACGTCAAGCACATCGGCCGATCGTTCGCGTAGGTAGGGATCATCGAGTGACGAGAGAGCCTGGGCTACTCCCTCGGTGACCTCCCACACCGCGGCCGTGGGCTCGGCTCCATTGCGCACATCGTCTCGAATCTGATCCCACCACTCCGGATCGTCGAGCACGAGTAATTGGGCCTCGATAATCGCAGCCGGTTCGCTTCCGATGCGCTGTCGTGTGTCGTCGGCGATCGACGCGATCTCGTCGCGACTGGCAGCAACAGCCGCGAGCAGTCGGGTCAGCTGCTCGTCGGCACTTGCGATGATGTGCGACGACAGGGCGTCAGTGGGCTTCAGCACGCCGATGACGACGAGGCGTCCGACAGCCGTCCCGCCAGAAACGGGAATGCCGCTCACGATCACGGCGCGTCGTCCCCGTGCACGATTTCGAGGAATGAGCCGAGTTCCTCGATGGCTGCCGCCTCATCGGGACCAGCGGCAGTGATCGTCACCTCGGTGCCAACGGCGATGCCCAACTTGAGGATCGAGATGAGGCTCTTGCAGTTGCCGGTCTTGTCACCGGACGCGATGCTGAGATCAGACTCGTAGGTGCGGGCTCGCGTCACGAACTCCGCGGCGGGGCGTGCGTGAAGGCCGAGTGGATCGGCGATGATGGCCGTACGACTGGCACTCACAACGTCACGCTTTCGTTTGCGGCCGGAAGCAGGTCGGGTCCGAGTCGGAATCCGCTGTTGGTGAAGACGCCCTCGACGGCCGGAGTCCCCGTGATGTTACTGACGACGGCGACGAAGCACCTGCTCACGAACGCCTGCGCCCGGAAAGCATAGACAACCGTGCTTCCGACCCGCACCGATCGTGGATTGTCGGTGCGCAGAGTTCCGTAGTAGTCGATCGCTTCGGCCGGATCGAGTTCGACCTGGCACACACGTGGTGCTGCCCCCGCCTCGCGATAGACGAGGGCGGTGCGCGACTTACACCGAGGGTAGAGGCCGCCGGCAATTGCGTAGGCGGCATCGGCGGTGGTGTGGGACACCTCGGACACGTACACCATCGCCGGAAGTTCGGGTTCGTCGCTCAGTGCATGGAGCGGAGTTTGACCCGTGAGACAACTTCCGGGCTCAACGTGTGTGGCGCCGGCTGCCGCTTTCATTGCGAACGTTGCCGTGCAGCAGGCACTCGGTGCATTGAGGACATCGACGTCGATGCCCACGGCCCGCAGCGACTGCGACACCGCACCGAGTGTCGCGAGGTTGTGAGTGGGCGCGAATGCGCCGACTGACTCGTCCCACAGCACCACGGGAAAACTGGTGACCCCACGCAGGCGAACGCCGGGAAGGTCGTGCATACGGCTGGCCACCTCGATCACCTCATCGATCGGCACACCGCCGCGCTGCGCAGGGTAGAAGGTGTCGTGAGGTCCCACCACGCGCAGCGTGACATCTTGAACAATGCCGCGTTCGTGAGCGACGTGGCTGAGGTGAGCGGCCTGGTCGTAACCGAAGACCGTGATGAAGTCGGGTTCCATCTCAAGGGCCAGACCGATCTCGTCGCGCGGAATCTGAACAAGATGCCCCAGATGACCGATGCGCTGACCGTGGTGGGCGAGCAGCCGCGCCTCCTCGAAGTCGACGGCGACTACCTTGTCAATGCCCGCCGCTGCCACTGCGCTGGCCACAATCGGATTGCGGCCAAACTGCTTGGTCATCTGGTACGCCGTAAGCCCGTGCGACGCAGCTGCTCGCGCGACGAGTGCCGCATTGGCAGACACGGTGTCGAGGTCGATCACGTAGCAGTTGGACGGAATCCGACCAGACTGGTGAAGATCGACCGCAGCGTCGATGAGTGCGGGGTTGCGGCGGCGGGTTACATCGATGAACACGTGAGCTCCTGAGCGAAGGATGTACCTGAGTCGAGCGACTCGGTACCGAGCAGGTCAGCGACGGTGGCGCCGACGTCAGCCAGTGACGAACGAATCCCGAGATCGACCGGTTGTAGCTGGTGGCCATAAATAAGGACCGGGACGTATTCGCGAGTGTGACGGCTACTACCCGATGTTGGGTCGTTGCCGTGATCGGCGGTGATCACAAGAACGTCATCAGGGCCGAGGCGATCGATCAGTTCGGGCAGTCGAGCATCGACGGTGCCCAGAACGCGTGCGTAGCGCTTGGCATCCTGCTCATGTCCGGCGAGATCAGTTTCCTGCACATTCGCCACGATGAGTCCCTGTCGCAACACGTCGAGATGCCGTATTGCGGCGTCGAACACGTCGTTCGTCGGTACGAGATTCTCGAGGGTCGCCCCCTCGCACCGCACCACATCGGCGGCCTTGCCAAGCAGGACGACGTCTCCGCCGCGATTCCTCACCCGCATCGGGAGTTGGCGCTCGACCGGCAGCTCGAGCCCGAGGTGCCGTACTTGATAGTGCTCGCTATAGACGCCCAGACTCGGTGTATCGACACCGATGTGACCATCGCCGCGATGCACGATGTGGGCACGGATGCCATCGACGTCGTAGCCGCGACTGCCGACGACGATCACCCGCGAGACGTTGATGGCGCGGCGCACGATCATTCCGATCTCGGTGAGATTGTCGAAACTGATGTCGTCGAGGGATGCGGTGACGTTGACGTTCAGCCGTGCGCGCGCCTCGATGTTGTCGTGCACCACTGCTACGCCGTCGACGAGCAGCATTGACTGTCCGACAATGAGCGGCTCAACCGTGTGCCCGGCGGATTCCAATGCTGCAGTGACGGCGTCGCCGAGTTCGTCCATGAGCCGGAACTCGACTCGTGCCACGCTGCCACCCATGAGTTCCTGATGCCCCATATACGTGTCGGCACCCACGTGAACGGGTGTGAGCCGGCCGTATGCCGCACGCGGTTCGGCCACGGGGGCGACTGCGTCAGGAACAAGGTGACCGAGACCAAGCGACGCGAGACAGGGTAGGTGGAGATCTGCGGAGTCAGCGATATGAGCCAGCGTGTTCATCGTGAGGTCGGCCGAGTCACCATCTGGAGTCGCCCCGACTCCGAAGCCGTCGAGAACCACGATGACCGCGCGCTTCATCACGATCAGGACGCTGCCTCATCGTCGACGAGGCCGCACAGGTGGACCGTCATGTACGTGATCTCCGACTCCGGAACGTCGCGCTGTAGCAAGCGCGAGGCGTCGCGCATCACGGCCGTGACGGCGTCGTGCTCACGCGTGCGGTCGGCGATTTCCTCTGCCGCGACTGCGGACATCGCGATCTCGGGGTCGCCGCGGTTGATACGTGTGAGAGCGATGGCAAGGTGCGTAACGAACTGCGCGGCGTTGTCCTCGGTGAGCGCGAGGTCAAGGGTGGTCGTGAGGTCGGTCAGGCACATCAGGGTCAGCCGGCGGGCCAGGTTGGTGACCTGACCGCTTTCCTCGAGCAGATCGAGTCTCTCGGTGAACTCGGCGGCCAGTTGCGCCTGGGCCGACTTCAGCGATGAGTCACCCATCCTGTCCTCCACTGTGCGCATCGCGGTAGGCGAGGATTTCTCTGATGATGATGGGGATCGCGGCGGCTGTTTGCTCATAGGCGAACCCGAAAGCGATGCGGCCCTCGCCGACGGCGGTGCGCACCCGTTCGTCGGTCACGACCATGCCGGGTGTGCCGACGATTCCGACGAGGTTGGCGCCCAAAATGGCGGTGGCCGCAGCCAGCGCCCCGCCACCTCCAGACCAGCACGTTCCGAGGTAGTAGTCGGCCTGTCCCTTCTTGATCAGGCGAGCACCCTGCATGTCACCGAGAGCGGCCGCCTCGACGCGACCACCTCCTGCATTCGTGGCGAGCTCCGCCATGGAAGGTGCATCGACACCTGCCACGACGACGCGGACGAGCCGTTCCTTGGTCATCGGTTCTTCCTTCCCTGTGGCTTCCTGATGGACGTGCGGTGAGTGTTGTCGCCTGGTGGATGGCAGCGGGTGGACAACGTGACGTCATCACCTGATGCTACGTTCTACCCGTGACGGACCTCGGGATCGATCATGATGCGCGGTTGCCCTACTACGAGCAGCTCAAGCAGTTGATCGTTCGCGAAATCGCTCGCGACAGCCTCGAGCCCGGCCATCTCATGCCCTCCGAGGCCGAGATGTGTGCGCGCTACGAAGTCTCGCGCACTGTGGTGCGCCAGGCCGTCGGCGAACTCGTCAACGAAGGCGTTCTGCAGCGCCGGCGTGGCAAAGGCACCTTCGTCGCCAAGCCCAAGTTGTCCGAGCAGTTCATGGAAAGCACGGTCGGCTTCTTCGAAGACATGACCAGCCACGGGCACTCTGTGTTGAGCAGCGTCCTGTCGGTTGACCGCGTCGAGGTCGTGGGTCGGGCGCGTGAGTTGATCGGCGCCTCTCCCGGTACCCACTGCATCGAGATCGTCCGGCTCCGAGCAGTTAATGACGAGGTCGTCGCGTTCACGAAGTCCTACATTGTGCGCGACGACGAGACCATGCTCGAACAGTTGCGCGGCACCGACCTTTCCACGGCGTCGCTGTACCGAATCCTCGCCGACCAGTTTGGCCTGCGCATTGACACAGGTCATCGTTCCATCGAGGCCGTCGCTGCGTCGGGCATGCTGAGCAAACTGCTGGAGGTCGGCTCGGGCGAACCGCTGCTCTACATCGAGTCGGTGGCGCGGAACAGTGCGGGCGAGGTCATCGAATGTTTTCTTGCCTGGCACCGGGCCGACCGGATGCGCATCGAAATGAACGTCGTGCGCGACAGCCGTCACTCGGCGGGCGCCTCCCTTAACCACGGCTGACAGCGTCACGACCCACCTCGCGACCTGACACCATGCCGGCGATAGATGCCAGTGATGTGAACACGGCGGGCGACATCTCGATCCCGAATACTTCTGCGATGACCTCGGTCCAGCCGTGGAGGAAGTACCGCCACCCGTCGGCCACGATCAGGCCCCGCTCGGCCTCCTGTGCCCTCGCGATGTCAAGGAAAGCCAACTCGCCGCGGTAGTTAAGGTCCCAGGTCACGGCACCGCGCGGAAATTGCACGTCGGGCCCGATGGGCGAGCCGGGCAGGTCCTTGCCCATCCCGGTCGCGTTCACAATCAACGATCCTTCGGCCGACGCCGATACCAGTGCCCCTGCCTGCTGGGGGTCGCTGATCTCGACGAGTTCAAGTTCGGCCCGAATCTGGAGTTCGCTCAGCGCCTCACGTGACACGGCCAGGCGCTGCGGATTGCGATCAACGAGTACGACTCTTCGCGGTTGATCCGCGCCGTTGAGAAGGGCTGTCGCCAGTGCCAGGCCCGCGCCACCCGCGCCGAGGCACACTACGTCTCGCTCGCCACCACGCCACGGGTCTTCGCCGAGGAGGTGGGTATAGGCCTGACGCGCGGTGATCGGGTCTTTCGCCCACCCGATCAAACCTTCCTCACGCACCGCAATACACGAGATCTCTCGACACAGTTGGGACCAGGAGTCGAGTACCGAGAAGCGGCTCGCTGCGTGGTCCCAGACGGCCGCCTTGTGGGTGGTGACCAGCGCTCCGGCGGCGCTCGGATCGGCGGCCAGTGTGTCGATGACCGCGCGCACATCGTCGGGGCGGGCCGCGACGGGCAGGTCAACGCCGTGCATCTGGGCGGACAGGCCAAGTGCCTCAGCCCAGGCCGGGAAGATGGTCATGATGCCGGAGGAAGCCGTGGAGACACCGATGAAGTAAAGCCGCTTCACCCTGTCCCTCCGCTTTCTCTCGTCATCATGTTGTCACTACGTTATGATAAGTGCGGTGATGGGTCAAGAGTTCGTTCGAACTGTGCTCGGTGATATTCCGCCCGCAACTCTCGGGCTGACCCTGTGCCACGAACATCTCGTGACGGCTCCCGCCCCTCGGCTTCGTGATCACGATGATCTGCTCCTCGATGACGAGGTGCGGGCGATCGACGAACTCGCGATCTACCGTTCAGCAGGTGGCGGCACCCTCGTCGAGGTCACGGTTGCCGAGTTCGGTCGTGACGTGGCAGCGCTCGCGCGCATCTCGCAGGCCTCCGGAGTGCATGTCGTGGCCACCACCGGTCACGTATCGGTGGACTACTGGTCGGGCGTGCTCGACATCGAGCATCGCGGAATTGACCAACTCCTCGAGGAGATGACGGTCGAGCTGACCATCGGAATCGGTACGACAGGCATCCGGGCGGGCGTGATCAAGGCAGGCAGTTCGCGCGACGTCGTCACCGCCGCCGAGGCTCGAGTTCTCACTGCCGCCGCGGGCGCTCAGATGGTCACCGGTGCGCCCATCACCACCCACACCACGGCCGGAACTATGGCCGTTGATCAAGCGCGCCTGCTCACAAGTGCGGGCGCCGATCCGCGTCGCGTCACACTCGGCCACCTCGACCGCGAACTGAACTTTGCCGAGCATCGCGCCTTGGCGCGCGACGGGTTCACCCTCGGCTACGACTGCGTGTCGAAGGACTGGTACGAGCCGGACTCCGCGCGGATCGAGATGATCCTTCGTCTCGTCGACGAGGGACTGGTCGACCACATCACGCTCTCTGGCGACCTTGCCCGGCGCAGTTCGCTGGTGTCGTGGGGTGGTGGACCTGGCTACAGCTACATTCCGTGGCGGTTCGTGCCGTGGCTTAGGCGCGAAGGCCTCGACGACGAGGCGGTGCGACGAATTACCGTGGACAACCCGGCACGTTTGCTCACCTGGCACAGCCCGCCAGACGTCGAGGACTGAGCCCTCAGGCCTCGGGGGTGGGGCGGTAGATGGGGCCGCGGGCGATGACGACGTCGAGGATGCCGTCTTCGAGGTAGGCGTCGGCTTCGTCGGGTAGGGCTGGTTGACGCATGGGTACCGGGCCTGGGTAGCCCAGTTCACGTCGTACGCGGGGGTT
>CALQEM020000015.1:0-29875 GCA_943329595.2 Bifidobacterium breve | reverse complement strand
GACCTCATGGAGCAGAGCGCCGACGAGCTCGCCATGGCCGACACCCTCGATATGGGCAAGCCCATCACCCAGTCGAAGCACGACGTGTCGCGCAGTATCTGGAACTTCCGCTTCTTTGCCGATCACGCCCGCATGCGCACCTCCGACATGTACCCGATGGACTCCGGTCACCACGCCTACACGCGCTACGACCCCGTCGGCGTCGTGGTTGCGATCTCGCCGTGGAACTTCCCGCTGATGCTGGCCACCTGGAAGATCGCCCCGGCGCTCGCGTGGGGTAACACCGTGGTGCTCAAGCCCGCCGAGGACACTCCCACCTCAGTCACGATTCTGGCCAGACTGGCCGTCGACGCCGGATTCCCGCGCGGAGTACTCAATGTGGTGCACGGCTACGGGCCCAACTCCGCGGGCGCCGCGCTCACCGAGCACCCCGACGTCGACCGCATCACGTTCACCGGCGAGTCGAGCACCGGCAAGATCATTTCGAAGGTTGCGGCCGACCACCTCATTCCCGTGAGCCTCGAGCTTGGCGGCAAGGGCGCCAACATCGTGTTCGACGACGCCGACCTCGACAACGCTGTGCACTGGGCCATCGAGGCCATCTTCCGCAATGCGGGCCAGGTGTGCCTCGCCGGGAGCCGGCTGTACGTTCAGCGCGGCATCTACGAAGACTTCATGCTGCGCTACAAGCTGGCCGCCGAGGCTCTCGTCATGGGTGACCCCAAGGATCCCGCCACGCAGTTCTCCTCGGCGCTCGCCAGCGAGGAGCACTTCACCAAGGTGTCGAGCTACCTCGACGACGCATCGTTCGACGGCGGCACGGTGCTCACCGGGGGCATCGGCGAGGGTTGGGGCGTACGGCCCACGATCATCGTCGACGCTCCGGCCACAGCCCGCGTGGTGCGCGAGGAAATCTTCGGCCCCGTGGTTGTCGCGACCCCCTTCGACACCGAGGACGAAGTTCTCGAGTTGGCCAACTCCAGCCGCTACGGGCTCAACGCCATGGTGTTCACCGAGAACCTCTCCCGAGCGCACCGCATGGCGGCTCGCCTACGGGCGGGTACCGTGTGGATCAACTGCTTCTTCATCCGCGACCTGCGGGCTCCCTTCGGCGGCGTCGGCGACTCTGGCGTGGGGCGCGAGGGCGGTGACTTCAGCCGCGAGTTCTGCACCGAGCCCAAGGCTGTGGTCATGCAGATCACGCAGTAGTCAGCTAACTCAGCAAATCGGGGACAAGCTTCTGGGGCTAGGCGCGTGTCACGCAGACGTCGTCACGGCAACGTCTGCCTCGCCGGAACAGGGCGCATGAGTTGACCTTCACGCGTGTCGCCGCCCACTGTGGCCAGTGAGCGCTCGTAGTGAGTCAAGAGCGCGAACACCGCCCCCGCCTCGAAGAGTCGATTGCGGGCCGCGCTGCCCGTTGTCGAGAGCACCCCCGCCTCAACCAGGCGCGAAACAGCATTGTTGGCAGCCTGGAAGCTCACGCCTGTGAGGGCCGCCAGGTCGTCTACGGTGACCACCGGGTTGGTGAGCAGCACCGTGAGGGCACGCTCTGCGGCACTGCCTCGACGCGATGTAACAGCCTCTCTCCATCGCCCTTCCAGCGCGGCGAGGTCGTCGCCGAGTCTCCCGGCGTCAGCGACGGCTCGGCGAGTGGCGGTGATGAACACCCCCAGCCACGTTGACAGGGCATCACGGGCTGCTGGCGTGCCCGGTTCACCGACGTGACGAAACGCAGTCAGCCCGTCGATGTAGCCACCACTGTTCGTCGCCAGGGCCAGACTCACAGGTGGCACGAAGGAGGTAGCCGCTCGGCGTCGTCGCAGGACGACGTGGATGAGTGCTCGGCCGGTGCGCCCGTTGCCATCGGCAAAGGGATGGATCGTCTCGAACTGGGCATGCACAAGGCCGGCCTGGGCAACGGCTGGCATGTCGTCGCGATTGATGAAGTCGCACAGGTCGTCGAGAAGTGAAGTGACCAGATGAGGCGGCGGCGGCACGAAGGCTGCACCACGGGGGTTGACATCGTTTCCCCCGATCCAGTTCTGCCGCGTTCGAACAACTCCCCCCATCTCTGGTGTGGGCGACTGGTCCATCAGCGCTCGGTGCAGGGCCCGCATATGATCCGCGTTCACCGACTTCACCTGCGCGATGTCGTCGACGGCCATGCGCATCGCCGCGATGTTGCCCAGAACTGAGTCGGCAGTCTCGTCGCGAGGAGCCTTGCCATGGGCGATCATCGCCTCATGCCGGGCAAGACGGCGTGACCCGATAGTGAGCCCCTCAATCTTCGACGATGCGACCGCCTCGGCCCGGAGCAGGAATCGCGCAAGCTGCTCAAGGTCACCCCGGTGAGTCACGCGTGCGTCAAAGGACGCGAGCGCGACTTCAGCGTCGACGAGATCAGCGGCGAGCTCGGAATCGAGATCGAGGTTCGCAGCGGCGAGGTCGTCGGGGACATAGGCCTGATAACGGCATGGTCGACGGTTCCTTCGAGGGCCGTGGACGTCATGCGTCCCTTCCCACAGAGTGTCGATCAGCCGGGCCATCCTTGAATCTCCTTGTCTCTTATTCAATGATAGTAACTTATTCTTGAATAAGAGACTTCGGCAAGGCTTCAGCTGTCGGCCGGGACGCCCACCCGGAAGACGCGCATCTGCAGCGCCAGGGTGAAGTAAAACCCCACCAGCGTCAGCAGTTCGAACAGGGTCGCCTCGCCCAGAGCGTCCACCGCCGCGCGGTAGGCATCGTCGTCGAGGTCGCCACTGGTCACCAGCTGCTGAGTGATTTGCGCCACGGCCTGCTCGTGCTCGTCAACAAACACGTCGAGCCGGCCGCCGCGTAAGGCCTCGAGTTCGACCTCGGTGAGACCGACCTCGAGGCCGATCGCCTCGTGGGCGTATCGCATAAAGTCACCCCTCTGGTGGGCTGCGACGACGAGGATCGCAAGCTCACGCTCCCGACCCGACAGCGACATTCCCCCGCCGACGGCCGAGCCAAGGGCCAGCAGCGCCGTGCCCAGGATCGGCTGCCGCAGGTACCCGTTGAAGGGACCCTCGAGCCCTCCCGCGGCGTCGACCACCTGGAAGGGCAGGGGTGCCTGCGCCAGGGGTCCGGTGATCGCCTCGTAGAGGGCGAGTTGCCCAGGTTCGAGGTCAGCGGCGGCGAGTTTACGCAGGCGTGGCGCGTCTGTCATTAAGTCATCCCTCAGTGAGCCGAAAGACACAGCGAGCATCCACGGACGGCTGTGCGTGTTGGTGCAGCGTAGCGGCCACGCTCCCTCCACTAGTTCCGCTCATCCATGCGAAAGCGTCACAACCGGTGGGGTGGTGTGACGCTTTCGTATGGATGAGCGGGGATGGTCTGAAGGGCGCGAACACTCACCACCCTCGCTGCAGCACTCCGAGCGGTACGTAGCGCCAGCGAGGGAGAAAGGTTGCCGCGTACACAGCCTCGTGCAGCGGCGACAGCGACTCGAATGCCGCGAGCAGCTCGTCGTCGATCAGAGTTGCCTCTCCCGCCGAAAGGTAGGCGTCGCGGGCCGTCTGTCGAGCGCCGGTCGACCATTCCAGCGCAGCATTGAGCGCAGGCTCATCGTCGGCTTCCCGGCAGCGACGAGCGACCACGTGCGCCACATGGTCGAGCGACCGCAGCAGGCACGCGAGGTCGAAGGCCGCCGGACCAGGGTCTCCTCGATGGCCTGGGGGCAGTAGCGGGTTGCCATCGAAGTCAGCGATCGCGATTCCGTCGCGCCACCGCAACAGCTGACCTGCATGCAGGTCGCCGTGAACGGGAAGGACCACCACGTCTTGGGCCCTCTCGACGGATACCAGTGCATCGGCGAACCGGGGCGTCCACGGCTCGAGCGCCGAGCGCATTTCCTCGTCAAGGTGGGGAACACGCGCGAGCAGTGCACGGTAGTGATCGACGATCACCCCCAGAGTGGGCGCGGTTTCGACCGGCGAGTTGATGACCTCGCTGGACCTGGCGCAGGCCCGATGAAAGCGGCCGACGAGTTGGCCCACCTCTGATGGCCAGTCGGGGGCGGTGGCCCCTGAACTCACATGCGCCAGGAGATCCGACACCATCCACTCCCAGCCGTCGACGGCGTCGGGGAGGAACTGCGTGACCGACGCGATGAGTCGTCCGTCCCACGTCACGGTCGCGATGGCCGCCGGAGTCTCGACGAAGCCGACCGCGGCCAGGTGCGCCGCGAGACGTGGACCCGCCAGGTGATCGGCCTCGGCGAGGAGCTGCCACTTGACCGCGAGCAGATCATCGACCACCACCAGCTCGTTCGACATGTCGGCCGACAGGCCGCGTTCGGTAGAGGAATCGAGGTCGGGCACCGAGGCGTGGCGCTCGACCGTGAACGGCGACGGTGCCGAGAAAATGGTCACGCTCAGCCCGTCGCCCGGTATCGCACGGCGCCACACGCCATCGTCACGCACCACCGGAACCACCAGCTCGCGACCGTCAGTGAGGCGAGCGAGCGCCACCGCGCGGTGGGTGTCGACGACGGCGACCTCGTCGACGGCTTCGACCCCGAGCGGACCCGCCTCGGGCCGACGACGCTGGGGCGGAAGCAGCCTCTGGCCGTCAGCGGCCATGAGGTCTCGACGAATATCGGCCAGCACGTCGGTTAGTCCACGACGATCGGATTGCGAACCCACCAGCGATGCGCGAGCAGTTCGCCCACGAGGGGTTCGACGAGCATCGCCGCCAACGGATGCAGGTCGAGCGAGACGTGCACCTCGCTCGGCAACCCCACTGGCCCGGGCCCAACCGACACCACGGTGGAGCCACGGCGGCGTAGCCATTCAACAGCGGGGCCGTCCCAGTGCGACCCAGTGAACATCACCGCGCGGTAGTCAGTCGATGCGGTGAGGTACACGTCGACGTGGCTCCAGTCGCCCGTCTCGCAGCCGACGGCGGGCTGGCGCGGACCCTCACGAATCATCAGCGCCGACTGCAGCGCAGAGCCGATCCGGCTTGCCGGCGCGATCCAGAAGGTGGCAGGGCCGTCGCGCAGCGCGTCGTCGACTTCATCGAGCCACGAGCGCTCGCGCAACAACAAGTCGGAGGCCTCGGCTGCCTGCTCGCAGTGGTCGGCGATCTCGTTGCAGGGCCGACCGAGCGCAAGTAGCAGCGCCAGCGTGTGCCGGTAGGTGCGACACGCCACGCCACCCACCTCGACGCCGGCCTCCATCAACACCGTCATGCCACAGTCCGCCGCGAGCATTGACTCTGGCACGTTCGTAAGCGCGACGGTGCCGGTCGTATCCGCCAGCCGAGATCGACGGTGCAACGTCTCCACCGATCCACCAGTGGCCGAGACCAGCACGGCCGTGGTGTCGGCGCCTCCGACCATGCCCGGTTCGAGCGAGGCGATTTCCTCAACCACCGACAGGCCGCTGTCTCGCAACCATCCGGCCGCGGTGCGCGCTGCATACGCAGACGAGCCCATGCCGGTCAGCAGGAGGTGTGGACTATCGCGCACTGCCACCCACGGGTCGGTGCGCCACAACCGCCGCGACAGCAGTCGCAGATGATCAGGAATCAGCTCGAGATCGGCAAGGAAGCCTGCGGCGTCCACTACCGCGACATCCTGATGCCCAGCGCCTCGATGATCTCGGCCTCGAGGCGCACACCGCTCTCGGCCCGAATCTCCGCTGAAACGCTGACGAGTTGACTATCCGACACGGTGAAACCTCCGGTGGGCTCGAGGTGATGAGGGGTCGCGCAGCCCGCGCGCACTCTCAGCCTGTCAGAGGCATCACATCATGCGGGCGTCACCGAACGTCGCACGTCGCGGCCGATTACTCGGTGGACGCAGCGCATGAGGTCGCAGCTCTCATGGGCCCCGCGTACTCACCTTTCCGAAATGTCGGCGACGTGAGGAGTCTGATGAACGAGGCGAGCGCAACAGGCGAGAGCGGAAAGGCGAAGGTTGCTTGGACCCCATTCCAGGTGCGCGACCTTAGCTCGGTTTCAGACGCGCAGTCGGGTTTCACTGTTCATCGCGGAGAGAGTGTCTGCTACCGCCCCACCTCATCGCTGACGTCACTGTCGCGCAAACTTGTCGCCTGACTGCTGATCCATACGAAAGCGTCACAACCCGGTGAGTCGGTGCGACGCTTTCGTATGGATTAGGAGGAGGGGAGCCCCGCGACGGGTAGGTCGCCGCGCGCTCAACCTCGAGGTGGGTGGTGTGGCACCGGGCGGTCGGGCGCCCTACCCGTATTTCGTCTTTATTCTCTCAAGCACCACCCAAGCGTCATGGCCCTCTGGTAATTTCTCAATTACGCCCCATCAAGCCACTGGCAGGAGCCCCCATGATTGATTCACGCCCAGCACCCGAAGCAGGCGCGAGCAAGGCCGCTTGGATACCGCTCGAGGTGCGCGCCCTCGGCGGAATCGCGGCCGCCCAGGGAGGGACACCGTATTCATCAGTCGAGAATGGGTTATACAGCCCCATCTCATAATTGACCCCAAGCGTCACAACCGGTGAGTCGGTGCGACGCTTTCGCAGGGATGAGCGGGGATGGTGAGAGGGGAGCCCCGCGACGGGTGCGTCGCTGCGAACTCGGCGCCGCGATGCGACCCCACCGGAGGGACCGTTGCCCGCTCTTCGAACTCGGACTCGTGCTAACGTCGTTTTCGCAATTGATTGGCTGGTTCGACGAAAGAATCCGGCACGAGTACCGCCCTTCCTGAGAGCGCCCCACAACCCACGTGAGGAAATTCATGTCTGATTCACGCGAAGCACCCGAAGCAGGCGCTGGCAAGGCCGCTTGGAAGCCGCTCGAGGTACGTACCCTTGGCGGAGTCGCGGCCGCCCAAAGCGGGTTTCGGGTTAAATTATCCGAGACTGTGGACTACAACCCCATCTCATAGTTATCAGCACTGACTACCCACCGAGTCGGCTGATCACTGATGATTGGTGAGCTGCGCCTGTTCGTGACGCCCACGTATGTTGCCGGTGCGGTGGCGACCCTCAGCAGCTTCCATCGCCACAACCCCTGGTTCAGCGGCTCAGTCACCGTCTACGCCAAGGCCTCCGAAGGAGAGTCTGTTGCTGCCGCACTCGCTGCTATCGGTGGTGTGACGGTCAGCGAAATCTCCGAGGACCTCACGGTCGCTACCGAGACGGCCGACGGCTCACACCCAGGCTGGCACTCGAACCACCTTCTCTGCCTGGCGACTTTCGCTGACCCCAGCACCGACGACGTTCTCATCATGGACGCCGACCTGCTGTTCACCGGCTCAGTCGAGTCGCTGCAGCACCTTCCGGGAGAGTTCGTGGCCTGCCCCGACCGGGCCGTGTATCTCGGCCTCGCGACCGACCGGGAGACCAACGAGTTCGTCTCCCGCGACGCCGGCAGCTCGGCCATTGCGCGCACGTTCAACAGCGGCCTGATGCGGGTGTCACCCCCATGCCTAGGGCCAGGCATGCTGCAGCGCATCTTGGCACTTGTGACCGACGACGTCATTGCACCGGTGCTACGCCCCCAGAACGACCAGTTCATCCTCAACCGAATCTTCGAGGACGCGTGGACCGACGCCGGCCCCGAGTTCAACTACCTGCTGCGCTGCCCTGAGGCCATCGTCGAGAGCACGGGCTGCCGGCTCGGAGACGCGCGGGTGCTGCACTTCAACGTGGGGCAACGCCCCTGGGACACCAACTCACTCACCACCGTGACCGACCCACGCCTCGCTAGCGCCTCGGCCCTGTGGCTGCGCGCCTATGCCGACTGCATTGAGGCGGCCCCGCTACGAGTAATGCACCAGGCGCAGCGATGACTGAGCTGGCCGCCCCGCTGGGCATACTGCACGACCTCGACGCGCTCGTCGACACGCACCTGTTCGTACTGTCGCCCAACAACTGCGGCAGCACCTTCGTCAAAAACGCGCTGGCACTCTCGCGCCACACCTGGAACCTCCGACACGAGGGCCAGCACGCCTACGGCTTTGTCGGCCCCGCCCATCGTGCCCTCATCTGGGCCTCCGACCCTCACTGGGCGCAGACCTACGCGACGCCCGGCAATTTCGACTGGGACGTCACCAGACGGGCGTGGTACGCGCAGTCCTTCGCGAGCAACGCCCACGCCTCGGTATTCGTGGAAAAGTCGCCGCCCTTCGTGCTGCTTGCCGATCAGTTGCGCACCAACTTCAAACAGGCCCGATTCGTGCTTCTGACCCGCGACCCTTATGCGATGTATGAAGGCATCATCCGTCGCCGCCTCGCCCACCCACCGAAAGACCCGACCGACCCGCGCGTGCTCGCCGCTCGCCACGTTGTCGCCTGCCTTCGGCTGCAGGCCGACAACCGCGCCGCCCTCGCCGGAGTCAGCACGTACTTCAGCTACGAGCAGTTATGCGCCGACCCGGCGTCGTGCGACAGCGCGGTGCGCACTCTTGTTCCTAGTCTTGACGACGTGGAGTTCAATGTGCAGGTGTCGGTAAAGGGCATGTACGACGAGCAGCTGCGCAACATGAACGCTGACAGCATCGCTCGGCTGAGCCGAGAAGATCGGGCAGTGGCCAACTCGGTGTTCGGCGAGCACACGGACGCCCTCGCGGCCTTCGGCTACGAGGTGTCGTGAGTGCGCTGAGGGGCACTATGCCCCCGAGTGTTCGCGCCTACGGCACGGTGTTTGCCTCTGAGCTTCCGTTGGTCGGATTTGAGCCGACCAACGAGCCAGCCGACGTCGAGATCGTCTTTGGCGACGTGCCCCTGAGCATCGATGCGCCTTCGGCTCACAGGATGTTCTGGGCGGCAACGCCCCACGAAGTGCTGTTCGACGTGCCCGGCCTGATGCGCGTGCATGTGGCCGACGGCCGACGCATCACGGTGGCACCGGCAGGCGACCCCTTCGACATCGACGGCACCCTCGAGTCGCTGCTCACGGGCACCCCCATCGCTGCCGCCCTCATGCAGCGCGGCGAGATGGTGCTGCATGGGTCTGCGGCGCTCATCGAAGGTGGCGCCCTCGTGGTGACCGGCCTGAACGGCTCGGGCAAGTCGAGTGTGGTGAGCGCATTGTCGGCGCTGGGCCTGCCCATCGTGTGCGACAACCTCGCCGTGGTGACCCCCTGCAACGCTGAGGATGGCGGTGGCTGGCTCGTGCAGCCCGGCTCCTCGACCGTCAAGCTGTGGCACGACATGGCCGTCGCGCTCAACCAGCCGGTTGAGACAGCGCCGCGCATTTCAGCCGATGTCAACAAGTTTCGCTTCGACGTCGCCGCAATGCTGTCACCGGTGCCCGTGCGCGCGGTAGTGCACCTCGAGAGGGCAGGGCTGAGTGAACCTCAGCTCAAGCGCCTCGACGACGCCGAGGCGACAGCCATGGTGATGCGCGACCACTTCCGAGGCAAGATCGCCCGCGTGAGCAGGCCCAGCGCGTTGGCCGACTCCGCGTCGCTGGCACAGGCGGTTCCCGTGTACTCGTGCCTTCGTCCTGCCGCTGGCATCGACCCAGGCGTGCTGGCGCAGTTCATCCTGGGCGGCCTTGAATGAGCGGGCTCGTGTGGCTCGCCTCCTACCCCAAGTCGGGAAGCACGTGGCTGCGCACGATGCTCAGCGCGCTGCTCACACCCGAGCGCGAGGTGAACCTGCACGAGCTCGTCGGCCGGGCGACCCTCGACACTCCCAGCGGGCTTGATGAGGAGCTTGGCTTCGACCCCGCCGAGCTCTCGCCTGACGCCCTGAACGAGGTGCGGGCCGCGGCCTTTCGCAGAGCCGCAGCCTCGGCGCCCGCAACGACGCCCACCTTTCAGAAGACCCATCTGGCGAACATCACGCTGCGAGACCGCGCACGACTGTTCGACGAGCGGAGCGGACGGGCCGTGTACCTGGTGCGCGACCCGCGCGACGTGGCAGTGTCGTACTCGCACTACATCGCCGAGCCGGTGAACCGCGTGGTCGAGGCCATGTGCGGCGACGAGACGGTGCTGGGCCGCGCCCAGCTCGTCCGGCCCACTTTCCTCCAGCAGCCGATGGGCAGCTGGAGCGGGCACGCCCAAAGCTGGGTCGACTCGCCGCCGCTGCCGGTACTCACCGTGCGCTACGAAGACCTGCTCGCCGACCCCGCGGGCCAGCTGAAGCGCGTCGCCGCCTTCGCCGGCCTCGATGCCTCAACCGACGCGCTGACCCAGGCCGTGCTGCGAACCTCCCTGCCGGCCTTGCGTGCGCTGGAGGACGAGCACGGCTTTCCCGAAAGCATGGCCACGGCAGACCGGTTCTTTCGCAACGGGGTTGCGGGCGAGGGGCTGCTGCTTCCCGCCGAACTGCAGCACCAGCTCATTGCCTCCTGCGGCCCGACCATGCAGAAGCTCGGCTACGGTTCAGAAGCCTCGACAACACCCGCCTCAGAAAGGCAGCCATGACTCACTTCGTGCGTGCGTCCGACACCATCGCAACTCGACTCAGTGACGAGCAGGTGGTCGCGATGGACGTCAACACCGCCCAGTACTTCGGCCTCGATGGACCTGCTGCGCATGTGTGGGACCTGCTCGAAGCCCCACACACCCTCGACGAGGTCGTCACTTCGCTGCTCGACGCGTACGACATCGACGAGCCCACCTGCCGCGCACAGTCCGAAGCCTTCCTCGCCGACATGGCGGTCAAGCGCCTGATAGTCGCCTCCGAGTGACCCAGCCCGCCTTCGTCGGATCGGTCCGCTCGGGCGCGGGCAGCGACGAGTCGCTGGATTTGATCGTCAGCGAGTCGCTCACTGCCGCCGGTCACGTCAGCCGCCACGACATGAGCGACCTCACCGTGGTGCTGTTCGGCGACCTCGTAGATCGTGCGTCGCTGGCTCGTCGGCTCGGCTGCGCCGAAGACTCCCTCCCCCGCGGCGCCGCGCTAGCGTCGCTGCTGGTTGGGGCCCACGACCTCGAGTGGCTTCCCGAGTCGTCCGGCGACTTCGCCCTCGTGGCGTGGAACCGCCGCACGGGCACGCTGGTGCTCGCGCGCAACCATGCCGGAACGCGGCCACTCTTCTACGGCGAGACCCCCGGTGCCCTGCACTTCGGAAGCGACATCTCACCCGTGCTGACCTCGATGGGCCAGGGCAGCGCCTCGCCCTTCCTACCGGCCGTGGCCGCCTACCTCGTGGGCAATGCTGCACCCCCCGGCACCACGCTTGCCGAAGGTGTCAGGTCGGTGCCCGCCGGCCACCTGCTCTCGTGGCACGACGGCACCGCGCGCCTGGTGTGCCACTGGGACCCGAGCCACCTGCCGCACAGCCCGGTGCGATCGCTCAACGACGCCGCCGCCGAACTCCGCACCCTGATCAAAGTCGCCGTCGGCGAATCGATGCCCCCAGGCGGTGCTGTGGGCACCCATCTCACCGGTGGTATCGACTCGGCGATCGTCGCCGCCGACCTGCTCATGGCCTGCGAGGCGACCGGTCGCCCCACCCCGCTCGCTTTCGCCTGGCACCCCGACAGCAGCCGTGAATCCGACGCCATCGACGTGCGCCTCATCAACGCGATGGGCACCCACCTCAGCATGTCGGTGCAATGGTCCAGCGCCGACGACTCGGCGCTGTGGGCGGCACTCGCTCGAAACCCGCTGGAGCAACCCGCCACGTCGACCCTGCTGCACGAGGTCGAGGTGCAGATGTCAGCCTCCGCCCGCGGAGTGGCCACTCTGTTTTCGGGCTGGGGCGGCGACGAGTTCGTGTCGTACAACGGCCGGCACCTCCGGGGCCGCACCCTGCGGGCCAGGGCAGGGCGCCTGAGGCGCCTCATCGCACCCACCGACCCCCAGCGCAACGACACAGGCCAATTGCGCGGTTACGCGAGCGCCGTGGTGCGCCGCCACTCCGTGCCGTCGACACTGGACGCACTCCCTTCCTTGCGCACCGCCCGCGCCACCCAACTCTGCTACCTCGGCAGTGGCCATCTTTCCGAGCGCACCGACTCATGGTCGAGCGCAGGGTCCGCCTTCGGGGTTCAGTACATGTACCCGCTGCTCGACCGCCGACTCCTCGAATGGGCATTCGCGCTGCCCGACTCCATGGTCGGCGCGGGACGTCACCTCATGCGCGAGGCACTGCGCGACGTGATTCCCAACGAGGTCCGCCTCAACACCGACAAGTCCGATGCCTCGCGCGACACCTCCCGCGCCGTCGATGCAGTTCGGGCTCGCGGGCTCGAACTCACCATCAACCCCGCGCTGGCCCCACTGATCGATCTGAGCCGGTTCACCACCCAGCTGCTCAGCGATAAACCGGTGGTGCAGCCCGGCAAGTTCATGGCGGCCGCCCGCCTGCTCTACCAACCCGAGGGAACCGCGCTTCGAGAACTGGTGACACTGCCATGAGCCACGACCTGCCCCCCACCTCGCTGCCGTTCGTGATCAAGCCTGAGCGCGTGCTCGACCTTGGGCCTGTCGACGTTGAGCCGTTCGCCTCGGCCGTGCTGAGCCTGCCCGAGTCGTTCTGGGCCGCGGAGGACGACCGTAAAGAGAACAGTTTCGAAGTGTTCCACTCGACGTAGCACGCGGTGCTGCGCTTCTTTCACGCGCACGAGTCGCCCGACGCCTGGCACGCGAACCCCGGCTGGCAGTTCTTCGGGCCCGCGCTGCTGCCCTCGATGCACTCCATCGTGCAGAGCTACGCGATGGCCGAGCCGGAGTTTCCCAAGGCGATGTTCGCCCGACTCATGCCAGGCGCCGGGATAACCCGGCACACCGACAGTGCAGCCTCCAACCTGCTGGTGCACAAGATCCACGTACCGGTGGCGACAACCCCCGACGTGCAGTTCGAGGTGGCTGGCGAGTACTTCCACCTCGAGGTGGGCCACGCCTACGAGGTCAACAACGTGGTGCCGCACTCGGCGCTCAACCCGTCGAATACCCCACGCGTGCACTTCATCTTCGAGGTGTACGACGCCGCACTTGTTCGGGAAGCCTGACTACGGCGAATGCTGAATGTGATTGCCAGGCTGCCGGCCGGCAATTTACTCAGACACCAGTGAGCCCCCGCGACGCCTCGAGGGCAGCCCGTTCCTCGGCGGTAAAAGCCCGGGGCGAATGGCTCGCCACATCCCACTGCACCATCACGACCCTCGCCTCGGCGGCAACTTCGCCGCTCGGCAGGATGACGCGCTCGCGGGTGGTGAGGCTCGTGGTGCCGACAGTCTCGACCTCGATGCCCACGGTGACCGTTCGAGCCTCGATCCGCACCTCGGCCCGGAAATCGAGTTCAACGCGCACGATCACGTACTCAGGATCGGATCGAAGCACCTCGGTGACAAAGGCGTCGCGCCCCACCTCGAGGTAGGTGAGGAACACGGCGTGGTTGACATGCCCGAGGGCATCGCTGTCGCGCCAGCGCAGCGGAACCACGTGCTCGAACATGGGCACAACCTCTCTGGAAGCGCGAGGGTCACTCAACAATCTGACCTTAGCGGCGCGCTGATGCCCACTACGGTAGGCAGCGACGGATGGGAGCACGCACGGTGTTCTTCTGGGACCTCGGCCTCACCCCGAAGGAGCGCGCCCAACTCATCCTTCACTTCCCCCGGGTGACAGTGCGCACTTTCCCCTATGGGTCGACCACCCCTCGGTGTGGATCCGCCGCTTCGCCCAGGCCGACGCGTTCTTCAGTCCGCGCTCGGATGGGTCTATCCGCCGATGGACCCATCCCGACACCCTGCGAATGCTCGGCGCCTCGTCATACATTCTCCCGCGCCCGAACGTCGCTGGTGGCCTCGCCGCATTCGACACCTCGCAAGCCGAGGCCCGCCGACTCATCGCCGACTGGTCGGCATGCGCGCAGGATGAGGGGTGCATCGCAACCCCCTCGATCCGACCGCACCAACCACCGCCAGGACCAGGCCGTTCTTTCAGTGCTCGCCCACATGGCCGGACTCGCGCCCCGCGGCTCGCGCGGAATCCACGTGCGCGACATCGGCGTGCGATTCCACCAGGGCGTCGTGTCGACCGCCGACGTCGCCCACCACCGTTCTGAGAGCTGAGCGCGCGCCGCAGAGTGAAGGGCCGTACCAGGTGAGCAGTCGGCCGCTGAGCAGCACAGTCGGGGTGGGCGCCAGCGCCTCGGGCCCATCGTCAGCACTGAAGACATAGGGCTCGTCGGGCAGCAGCACCACGTCGATCTCACCCGCCGTGAGCTCGGCAACGGTCACCGCTGGATAGCGGTCGGCGTGGTCGGCGAACGCGTGGGTGAGACCGATCCGCGACACCACGTCGCCGGCGAACGTCGAGTGCCCCACCACCATCCACGGATCGCGCCAGATCGCGACCGCCGCCCTGATGCCCAGCGGCTCCACGGGGCTCAGCCACTCGTCCTCCGCCTCGAGGAGCCAGGGCGGCGACGGTTGACCCAGGCCTTCTTCGAACAGTCGGCGCATCGAGGCCAGGGCCTGCGGCACCGACTCGATGCGAGTCACCCACACCGCGATGCCCGCCTCGCGCAGCCTACGCACGTCAAGCTCGCGGTTCTCCTCCATGGCCGCCACCACGAGGTCGGGCGCGAGGCCGATGATTGCCTTGCAGTCGGGATTCTTCGTACCTCTCACGCGCCGCACGTCAAGATCGGTCGGGTGCGTGCACCACTCGGTGGCGCCCACGATCAGGTCGGGGTACGACACCGCGATGGCCTCCGTGAGAGAGGGCACCAGCGAGACCACACGCGAGACGCGTGCAGGAAGCGGCACGGCAGTGCCGAGGTCGTCGAGCGGCAGGGTTCGTCGCAGGGCACCGGGCACGGTCACGTCATGAGCGTACGTGGCCCCGGATCGGGTCCGGTCGGCTACCGAACGAAGCGACGCACGTAGTCGGCGCCGAGACCGACCTTCTCGAAGTGCGCGGCAGTGCGCTCGAGCCGGGTGAACACGTCTCCGTAGCCTGTGGGCTTGCCGTTTTCATCCATCTCAACCAGCGTGCCGTTGATCTGGAACAGCGTGAGTGACTCGCCCTCGTCGCCCATCAGGGTGTGCACGTCGCCCGGAGGCTCGTACACGTAGGTGCCTGCGGTGGCCACCCAGTCGCGCTCGGCGTAGTGCCACGAGCCCTTGATGACGTACCCGTGCACGGGCGCGGGGTGCGCGTGCCGACTCACGAATCCGACCTTGCGGATGCGCGTGATGTTGACCCACATACCCTGCACGGTGTCGAACAGCAGCGGGCGTAGCCACACGTCAGGCTGCGAGGCGGGCACCCAGAGCCGCTCATCGCCCGAGACCGCTTCTTCCACAATTTCATCAATGCGCCACGCGCCAGTTTCAAACATGGGGAGCAGCCTAACCACCCCTCGCCCACTTCGTCAGATTCGCACGATCTCGACCAGCGTGACCACGGTCAAGATGACCAGCAGCGCACCCGAGACAAGTCGAATGCGCCAGAGCGGCACGCGGCGCTGAAGCCACGAGCCCACCAGCACGCCGATTCCCGCAACGGTGATCAGGGCCAGCGACGCTCCGAGGAACACCGCCAGCGGTGCACCGGTTCGGCCCGCCTGCGCCGCTGCGATCAGCTGGGTCAGGTCGCCCCACTCGGCCGTAAAGATGACCAGGAAGCTAGCGGTGAAGGCGGCCAGCCCTCGACGGCCCGGAATGGCCCGGCGCGCGATCTCCTGCGCCTCAGCCTCCTCCTCGGCCTCCTCCTCGGCGCGCGCGTGGAGGCCGCCTCGGATGAGATTGACGGCCCCAAAGGCGAACAGGGCCGCAGCCACGCCGAGCACCAGGCGCTGGGGTAGCAGCCCCAGCAAGGCTCCCGCGGACACCGCGATAGCCATGTGAACCACGAACGCGGCCGAAGCGCCCAACCACACCATGAGCCGCGGATACCGGGTAGCCAGCACCAGTGCGGCGATGAACGACTTGTCTGGCAACTCGGCGGGGAAGATGACGGCGAAGGTGGCGATCACCACGGCCATGTCGAGCACCATGCTCAGGGATGTCACACGTCATCCTCCCACCACGGGGGCCGGACCCTTTCCCGCTACAGTGACTGCTTCATGGCCCCGTAGCTCAGGGGATAGAGCATCGGTTTCCTAAACCGTGTGTCGCGCGTTCGAATCGCGCCGGGGCCACTGGGAGAATTTGGTCACTCTGAGTAACTAGAGGGACATCTGGCCGGCGGCTGGCGATCGGGTGATCATAGATGGTCACGTCGTCAACATGACCCGAACATCGCAGACGGCAACTCCTCCCGCCGCATTTGACACTCCTTATTTCCGTCTTCGTCCAGGCACCTGACCTGCTGACCCCCACAATGGGGGCCGACGTGTCGACCGATCGCGGGGTTTTCTCCCCCCAACCGGCTTGGCGAGTACTACACCGACCCCTCATGAACAGTTCGCTATCAGGGTCAGTCGTTGTCGAGACCGTCAAGAATAAGGGCCAAGTGCTCGATATCGACGAACACCTCAACACCCCACGGGTAGTCGTCGTATGCCGTCTCCATCATGATCATGCGGTAGTCGTGCTGAAGCAGACGGAAGTACGCAGAATTGGACTTATTGGCTAGGTAGGGCGAGAAGCACTCGATCACGGTGGAACGTCTGGGCATGAACAGAGCGTTGCGAGCGGCCGACCCGTGTGCACCTGCCCACACCGAGACATCCGCCATCATTCGAATCTGGTCGGCGAATGGCAGTTGTCCCGGGTCCTCGATCTCGAATCCGTGTCGCTCGATGAGTTCTCTCACCTCGTCCTCGTTGATCAGACCCGAGCGTCCTCCACTCAATCGTTTATCCCGGGCCAGCCAGATGCGCCGTCCGCCGGTTGGCTCGGAAACACCTGCCGCGGCATACATCCACTCGCGGTAGCCGAGGTACACATCGGGATACACCGCAGCGAAATCGTGGGTGATGACTGGCGCGTACGTCACCGAACGAAAACGTGTCGGCCCATTCAGTTTCGTGATGAGTCGGTCGTCACCAATTCCGAGGAGCACGAGGGATTCGTTCACGAACGAGGGCAGGCCCTCGCCGTGGCGGTCATCGATGACGTATTTGCCAGTGAAGCCCGACATTTCGTGTACATACAGCGACACGAGTTCCTCAGTCAGCCAGTGACCGAACGTCATCGAGAAGATGTTCGACAAGATGCACACGTCTTCATCGACCAATGTCAGCTGGTCAAGATCAACTGATTTCTGGCCCTCCACTCGAATCCAAAAGTCGTGTACCTCGGGCCATCCGAACGGCTCAAGCGGCACGTACCCACTCGTCGCGATAGGTACCGCCACGTCAGGAAAATAGGCCACGTCAGACAGCCTGGCCCGCGGAACATTCAGGGCGCCAATACTAACGCTGCTCAGGTGAGAGGCGGAGTCATCGAACACGCTCAGGGACGGGACATCGGGCAGGAAGACGGTGCCCGACGAGGGAGCGCGCACCAAGTCAACACCCGACTGTCGATGCTCGGCTTCAACCAACTTCACACGCGCGGCCGCCAACTTAACCGTGTACCCCACGGCCGCCTGCTGCGCTACGTGACGTTCGCGCTCAATCAGAATGCGTTCTGCATCAAGAGGTACGAGTGTCTCGTAGCCCTTCAAGACACCCGCCCGAGCCTGCTGAAAGCGGGCAGCGCGCATTTCGTCTTCGAGATTTCGAGCTGCGTCAATCTGGCTCTGTAACTGGGCACGGACCCCCGCCAATTCTTCCGGCTCACGGAGGAAACCTGCACGGTCGTCATCACTCATGACACGTTCTCCCCTCCACAACCGTCGTACGTGTCTCTCCTATTGCCTGCGTCAACTAACAAGGGTCGATCGGGCTGCCGCCTCCACCGGGGGCGTCACCCCAAGCCGCCCTTGCGCCACAGCTGAAGTTACACCCTGCCCGCTAATGAAACCGCCACGACTGTCACCAACTGCAGGGAACGGTGGGGATTCATCAGGTGCGCAGCCCCAGCGCGGCAATGATGTCAGCCTCGCGCCGCACCCCGTTCTCGGCACGAATCGCACGTCCGTTCTCAGCCATGCGCGCCCGCAGTTGCATGTTGGCCAGCAGGCCGTCGAGGGTTGCGCGTAGCTCCGGCCCTTCAACGCGATACGTGTCGAGGCGGCGTCCGAATCCCAATTCATCAACGCGCTGAGCGTTGTCGTACTGATCCCAGAACAGTGGCAGCACGATCATCGGCTTACCGAAGTGGAACGACTCACAGGTCGTGTTGTTACCACCGTGCGTGATGACGAGATCAACCTTCTCCAGCAGCGTCGTCTGCGGCACCATGCCTGCGCCCCACATGTTGTCGGGTAGTTCGTACTCGTCGGCGCGCGGACCCTTACTCACAATGAAGCGATGTGGGCTGTCGGCGAGGAACCCGGTGAGGCGTTGCATCAGGTCGAGGTCGGCACCGCCGAGCGAACCCAACGACAGGTACACCAGAGAACCCTCGCCCTCGAGAATGTGTGCTGGCACATCGATGGGCTGTTCGGTCGATCGCACTGATGACTGCACGCGATGCCAGGTCGCGCCGAGCGGACGTTGGTCGATGTAGTCAGCCACTTCGGGGTAGATGTAGATGTTCTCGTCGCCTTCGTACATGAATTCGAGATCGGCCAAGGCAGGCGCACCGGAATCACGTGAGAACGTGTTGTAGTCATTCCACACTCCTCGGCACACCCGCGCGTATTCATCGCGCCAGCCCTGCCACTGAGCCGAATCGCGCGCCGGTAGGCCCGAAAGTGCCGGGGGCACCATCGGTCCATTCATCTCGAGCGGTTGGCACGACACCAAGCGCACGAACGGTCGGCCTGCTGAACGTAAAGCCGGGAACGCCGACACATTGTCTTGAACGATGACATCGGGTTGTACCGCATCGACGATCGCTGCGAACTGAGGCTCGGCGTACACCGCGGCATCGAGCAGTTGGCGCCAGACCGGTTCGGTGAAGGTGGCAATCTGCTCGATGGTGGGTTTGCGGAACTCCGGTGCAGTGTCACGGATGAAGTCGATCCACACCTGACCGGCCGCCGCTTCCTCCTCGGGCGCAGGCGCCATCGATACGAGGTTCTCTTCGATTCCGAGGGGCTCGATCTTGCCTGCCCATGACTCCTCGGCCGCGAACACCACCCGGTGCCCCATGCGTACGAGTTCGGCACCGATTCCGATGCAATTGTTCGTGGGGCCATAGGCACTTTCAGCAGCGAGAAGAACGGTGAGTGTGCGGTCAGACATGGCAACCTCCGGCAGATCGAGTCGGGCGATTTCTCAGGATGCTAGTCAGGACAGTGCAGTGATGCGGTCAACAGGGACCATCCCACGCCGACCCAGTTCGGCGAAGAAGGTTGACACAGGAATAGCCAATTCAGGTCCGTGTACTCCGGTACGAATCGCCTGCCCCGATGCCATCACCTGAGCGGCGATCGATGGGGGAACTCCCGTGACCCACGCACCGCCAGAGAACTCACCCGACGGCGGATCGACAACCTTCACGTCGCACACGATCTCGGTGGATCCGGTGGACGACTGCCCGCGCACGATCGCGCGAAACCATTCGACCGCACCCGAGTCTGCCGTGCCGGCGCCACCTCGCACCTGGCGTCCCAGCACAGCGGCCAGCACATCGGCAGGTCGCACGGTGACCCCCTCAATCGCGATGGGGTCGTTTGATGCCAATCCTGAGGCGACAAACGACAGCAGTCGTACGTGATCGGCGGGAGCTAAACCGAGTCGCCACTCAACCCGCTGAATTCCTCGATCGGAATACGAACGCGGCAAGGTCGCAGGTTCGGAATGAATCGTGTACACACACTCGACGGCGCCACCCGGGAAGTCATAACTGCGCGCACCCGAGCCTGCAGCCATGAGTTGTATCGCTCCATCAATGAACTGGGGGGCAGGCGCGGTGTACTCCTCGATGAGAGTCACCGCCGCATACGGCGGCGCGTACGACTCGCTCGGGTGGTAGGTGCGTCCAGGAACGGTGGCATCGACCAATTCGATTGATTCGACGGTGTCGAGAGCCGCCAACTCAACGGCCCGCGCCGCCAACATATTCGTCAGACCTGGAGCAGACCCCATCGAGAGCGTGGCCGTGAGTCCGGCCGCCTCAAACTGCTCATGAAACGCGTACTGAGCAACCGCGACGTGATACAGCCCGCCAAGATCGGTGTAGTGCGATCCGACCTCGAGGCAGGCTTGCATGACCGAGATGTTGTGCGCATGCCCCGACGCATTCACGGTGGCGTCAATTCCGTGAAGCAACTCCGCGAGAGGCCCAGTGGGCATCGCGGTAACCACCCGGGCACCCCGCCCTGCAAGTGAGTCAGCCAGCGCATCCGCGCGCTCGGCATCGGGGTCAACGATGAGCACCTGATCGACTCCGGGGCTCTCGACCAGGTCAGTGACCGTCACCTGTCCCATGGCCCCCGCACCCCCTATTACCGCGATTCGCATGTCCCCTCCGGAGATAGCCAGTGTGAGGTACTTCACAAACTGGACGTTCAGTTAGTACAGTCTGGCGGTATGGGAGTCAAGAGCGCAACGGTGCCCGCTCCGGTCGCTGCGCCCTTCCGACGGCCCTCACGGCTCTCCCCGGAGAGCGATAAACGCGAGCATCTGCTCGCCGCCGCCGCCCGGGTGCTGGTACGTGACGGAACGGCCGGGCTCCGCATTCGCGATGTCGCCGAAGAAGCCGGGGTCTCGACTGGAGTGGTGCACTACTACTTCGGTAGTAAGGATGAAATTCTGATCGAATCCCTGCGATGGGCGGTGCGCGCACCCGTCGAGCGATTCGCCGAACTCCGTCGCGACGGCGACCACCTGTGGGCTCTGGCCACTCTGCTGGAGGTGAGCCTGCCGCATCCTGGCGTGCTGTTCGACGAATACGTGCTCTGGCTTGAGTTTTGGACAGCGGTGTCGCACGACCCCGCGCTGCTTCCTCTCTGCGAGGAACTCGCGGCGCTCTACCGCAACGAAGTGGCTCAACTCGTTCTCGATGGCACAGCAGTCGGCGAATTTGCCCCCATCGCCGCACCTCACACTGTCGCCGAGCGGCTCATCGCACTCGTTGACGGACTCTGCTTTCGCAGTGTCGTGGGCTACTCGTGGATGCCGATCGAGCACGTTCGCGAGATGCTCCGCACCTTTGCGTGCGAGCAACTCGGCATCTCCCCCGAAGCACTGCCCACCGTTCAACTTGATCACAGCGGTTCTCTGCCCGTGTCACCCCACTAGAAAGAGGAAGCCCATGTCAGTACGTACTGCACGAACCACGAGGGCAGCAGCCCTCGCCACCCTCGCGGCGGCGACTCTGGCACTCGCCGCGTGTGGTGGCGGTTCTTCCGGCGGGAGTTCCAGCAGCGCCGCAATGCCGAGCCCCAGTTTCACGCTCGACCCGAAAGCCGATCTCAGCATGCAGTCAATCGTGGTGAGCAACTGGGATAACTACATGGATCCCGAAACGGCCAACAAGTTCACCGACACCACCAAGGCCAAGATCACCGTTGCCAAGCACGCCACCAACGAGGAGATCATTGGCAAACTCACGGCTGGTGGAGACCCCGGCATCGACGTCGCGTTCGTTTCTGGGCAGTACGCACAAGCACTGAACGAGGCCGGTCTGCTCGAGCCGATTGACCCAGCGCTCGTTCCCAACTTGTCGAAGTTGTACCCAGAAACCAAAAGCCTTGCCTTCGACCCCGGCAATACGTTCAGCGTTCCGTACGCATGGGGCACAACGGGCATCTGCTACCGCGAAGATCTGGTCGGCACGCCTCCCACCTCGTGGAATGACATCCTGAGCCCTAGCGCCCAGAACGCCAAGAAGGTCCTGATGTTGTCGACGCAGCCGTGGCTGAATCTGCCCGCGGCGAAGTCTCTGGGATTCAGCGTCAACACCACCGATTCTGCGCAGCTTGACCAGATCAAAGCGCAGCTCATCACCACCAAGCCGCAGATTCTCGGCTTCGACGACACCACGTTCTACAGCCGCCTCGACAGCGGTGAGGTCACCATGGCTGTTGCGTGGGACGGCTGGTGCAACTACGCCACCAACAAGAGCGTGAAGTTCGCACTTCCCAAGGAAGGTTCCGACCTCTGGACCGACACCATGGTGGTGCTCAAGTCGAGTAAGAACAAGGAAGCCGCAATGGCGTACATCAACTTCATGATTGATGACGCCGAGCAGACCTGGCTCACCGAGAACATCCTCTACAAGAGCCCCAACAAGGCCGTGGCAGAGAAGGCAGCAGCGACTCTCGGGAAGGACTACCCGAACCTCGCATTAACCCCGGCCGACCTCGCCAAGCAAGAGGGTCTGGTCGACGTGGGTGAGGCGTCGAAGACCTACGCACAGATTGCCACCGAGGTTCAAGCAAGTTGACCTCAAGCGCCCAGCGTGGGGCCCATCGGAGTAGCAACTCCGATGGGCCCCTGCTGCGCGCGCTGACAACAATTCCGGCTCTTGGCTATCTGCTGATCTTCATGGCCATTCCGCTCATGCTCGTGATCTCGTATGCGTTTCTCACGTCCGGACGATTCGGCGGCGTACGCCTGCCTGTGACGTTCGAGAGCATTGCGCGACTCACCCAACCGCTATATCGCGATGTGCTGTTCACCAGCGTTCTCACGGCCGGTGCTGCGACGCTGCTGGCGTTCGCGCTGGGCTTCCCTGCAGCACTGGTGATCACGCGACTGTCGCCCACCTGGCAGACGGTCGCCTTGATTGCTGTGGTGCTTCCGTTCTGGACCAACTTCCTCATTCGTACCTACGCGTGGATCGTGCTACTCAATCGCGAAGGTCTGATCAACCACGGACTCTCCAACGTGGGATGGGGACCCATCGACATCTTGTACACGCGCACTGCCGTGGTGCTCGGGCTGAGCTACGCCTACATTCCCCTGATGGTGCTGCCCATCTACGCCTCACTTCAACGCCTCGATCCCTCGCTGCTCGAAGCGGCTCGCAATCTTGGTGCCGGCGGGTGGCGACGATTTCGAACGGTGCTATTGCCGCTCACCATGCCCGGCATTATCACCGGCGCACTCTTTGTCTTCATTCCGAGTTTGGGAAACTTCGTGATCGCCGAACTACTCGGTGGCGGCAACTCGCAGATGATCGGCAACCTCATTCGCGATCAGTTTCTCAAGGCGCGCGACTGGCCCTTCGGATCGGCGCTGTCGCTTCTTGTACTCGCGCTCTTGCTGCTGATCGTGATGGCACAGGCGCGTGCCTCGCGCCGCATGCGTGAGTGGAGCGCGTGATGGGCCGCGCACTACGCACGGCTCCGCTGTGGGCGCTCTACGCGTTCTTGTACCTGCCCATCATGGTGGTGGTGCTCATGAGCTTCAACGCCAGCAAGAACCCCTTTGTATGGTCGGGATTTTCACTCAAGTGGTACCCCGAGCTGCTGCAGGACAGTGAAATCATGGCCGGGCTTCGCACCACATTGATTGTCGCTGTGGGCTGCACCGTGATCTCAGTGATCCTCGGAACCCTGCTAGCCATCGCCCTCGAGCGCGTGTTGCCGTCGCGCACTCTCGACGCTGCGTCGACTGCGCCTGCCGTGATGCCAGACATCGTGCTCGCCATCGGATTGCTGGCCTTCTACACGCTGATCTCGTTCTCACTCGGTGCCGTCAGCGTGATGTTGGCTCACTCAGTGTTCGGCATTGCGTTTGTCGCCGCAGTAGTGCGCGTCCGATTGGCCGCTTCTGATCGAAGTGTCGAAGAAGCCAGTCGCGATCTGGGTGCATCGGCCGCACGCACATTCCGCAAGGTCACGCTGCCTGGGTTGCGACCGGCAATCATCGCCGGCGCACTGCTGGCATTCACCCTGAGCCTCGATGAATTCACCGTTGCCTTCTTTACGTCGTCACCGTCTGATCCGACGCTGCCGGTGGTCATCTACTCACGCGTGCGGTTCGGAGTCACTCCTCAGATCAACGCACTTGCTACCGTTTTGCTGCTCGTGTCGTTTATCGCCGTGATTCTCGCGCAACGCAGCAGCCGCCTCAGTGACACTCTCAAGGGAGGTGACCGGGTATGACCACCGGTGCGGCCCCGCTGCTCGAAATCCGTAATCTCGACCGATCATTCGGTGAGGTGCGCGCGCTGAACTCGGTGAGTTTCGATATCGGTGAGAACGAGTTCTTCGCACTGCTCGGACCATCGGGTTGCGGCAAGACCACCTTGCTTCGTGTGCTCGGAGGCTTCGAACAGCCCGACGCCGGCACTGTGCTCCTCGATGGTCGCGACCTGCTGACGATGCCTGCCGAGCGTCGCCCGGTTAATCTCATGTTTCAGTCGTACGCGCTCTTTCCGCACATGAGTGTCGAGCGCAATGTCGCCTACGGCTTGGAATGCGAGAAAGTGCCGAAGGATGAGATTCGTCAGCGCGTCAGCGACGTACTCGAAACGGTAGGCCTCACCGACAAGCGCGCCGTCCTTCCTAACAAACTCAGCGGCGGACAACGACAGCGCGTGGCGCTGGCCCGAGCGATTGTGAAGCGCCCTCGGCTGCTGTTGCTCGATGAACCACTCTCGGCACTCGATCGCAAAATCCGCGGCGAGATGCAAATGGAACTCAAGCGACTGCAACATGAAGTCGGCATCACCTTCGTCGTCGTGACCCACGATCAAGACGAAGCGATGAGCCTCGCCGATCGGGTCGCCGTGATGAATCACGGCGAGGTGCGCCAACTCGATACGCCGCTGAATCTGTACCGTCGCCCCAGCAGCCTGTTCGTCGCCGACTTCATTGGCACCAGCACGATCGTGCGCGGACGACGCGTGGGCGGACTGTGGAGTGCGCCGGAACTGCCTGAGTTTGCCTGCGGCGACGAGTGTGAGAACGCCATCGCTGTGGCAATCCGCCCCGAATCAGTTCGCCTCACACCGCGTTCAGATGTCTCCACACAGGTTGAAGGAGTCGTCGCTGAGGTCTTCTTCCAAGGTGACCATGCCATCGCTCAAGTGCGAGTGGGTGAGGTTCCCTTCCTGGTATCGATTCGCGAGGGGGAATTGCCAGAGCGTGGCGCGTCGGTGGGGCTGTCCTGGGATGACAGTGCGCTCATTGCGCTCCTCGAGGAGTAGTCGCCACGACTCCTCCTGTCCGATGTGACTGATGACACGTCGAAATCGGGGAAGAATCGCCCCTCCTCACGCGCTCCTGTAGGAGATGACTTCCCTACTGATACGACTCCGCGCCGCAGTGCGGCATCACGATTCCCGCATCGCGGTGCTCGCTGCTGCGGCTGCAGCCATCGCATTCGGCCTCGGCTCGCTCACGCCCCAGGTGTCAGCCGTCGTTGCCGCGCTTACCGCACTCGTTTCTGTGCGGCCCACGTTCCACGGCTCGATGCAGGAAGGCCTGCGACAGGTACTCGGAGTTGCCTTGGGGGCCGCGTTCGCGTGGGCAGCTCTCCATGTGGTCGGCTACTCCCCCGTATCGCTCTTTCTCACGGTGATCGTGTGCTTTCTCGTGGCGCACCTGCTGCGACTCGGACACGAGGGTGCGGTCGCCGTCGGTATGACTGTGATCCTCGTTGTCGGACCGCAGTTCAACTCGGAGGCAGTTGAGACCCGCTTCCTCGGAGTCATAGTGGGTTCGGTGGTTGCCCTCGCAGTCTCGTTCTTCACTCGCCCTGGTACGCCCCATGGTCGCGCGCTGACCGATGTCGTCGCACAGGCCGATCGCACTTCTGAGCTGCTCGTCACCATCGCCGCAACATTGCACTCAGGTGACGGTCACATCGACGTCGACACGGCTCGTTCATGGCTCAGTGAGGCCGAGCACATTCTCACCACCACCGTCGGCATTCGTCACGACGCCACCGATGCAGTCGACGGATCACGCTGGTCGCCACTCATCGCCGAAGACGACGCTCAGGCAGTACTCGACCAGGTATGCATCACCGAGGGAACAGCGCTCACCGTGGTGAGCATGTGTCGCGATCTCGTGGCCTCCGCCGGCCTAGGCCTCGCGATTCCCGCTGATATGGCGTCCTCACTATCGGACGTGTTGTTCGCAACTGCACGAGCGATTAGCACTCAGAGCGACACAGCACGCACGAACCCCGCTGAGACCCTGTCTCAGCACACCGGGCCGGTAGGCATCGTCACAGCGACTCGTCGCGAGGCAGTCACTCACGTGCGCGGCGCTGACGACACCACTCCACTGCTGCTGGGGGGCTCGCTTCTGCGCGACTCGGAGAAGATCACCGAACTGCTCTCGGGGCACATCTCCGCGAGCTAGCCGCCCACCGCGTTCCACTCGCAGGAGCCACTGACATGTGTGTCGCCGAAGTACGCCCCCGTGTCACTCAGAGTCACCGAAGTAACCCGTGTCGTGACTACTGTGCCCGTACGGGTGACGGCTTCACCCATATGGGTGGCGTATATTAAGAGCTGAACTTCCCCAACCGTAATGATTGGCAAGGCCTTGCATCTTCCTCCTGGCCTGCCTTGATTGACCGAATTGGGGACTCATGCATCAGCGGTCTGCCCGACGTTCCGTGCTGCGGGCATGTTTGGTGCTCAGCGGAGCCGCGCTCATGCTGGCGGGCACGCTTCCGGCACAGAGCACGCCCGAGACCTCGTCATCACGCATCGGCCTCCTGCTCGCACCGCTTCCTGGCGTCACCATCGCTCCCACGGCACGTGTGAGCGGCACCGGACTGCGCCTGAGCTTTACCGCGTCGGTGACCGGCCTCCCCGCTGTCGGCCGCACCGTGCTGTTGCAGTCACGCAAGGGCACTGGGCTCTGGAAGACCGTCGCCACCACCCGCTGGAGCGGACAAGGAAGGATCAATCTTTCCTACGTGCCCCTCGCCGCTGCCGCCTACCAGTACCGCACGGTTATCGCGGCAGCCAAAGGACTCAAGGCCGTCGTGGGCCGCGCGATCCCCTTCACCGTGAAGCCCACCACGAACACAGTTGGCCTCTCACACGGGGGGGGCACCAACTGGAACGGCGTCAAGACGTTCAAGTTCAGCGTGAGCGCCCCCACAGGCGTCGACACTCGTTCGCGCGCCTCGCGCAAGGTGCACCTCGAGGTTCGACACGTTGGCGACCCCACCTGGACCTATACCGGACTCGTCACCACGGGTGCCACGGGTATCGCCGCCTTCAATGTACGAGTGTCGCGCAGTGGGAGGTTCGAGGCCCGCGCTGTGCTTCACGCGGCTCCCGGGATGCCGTCCTCGACCAGCGCCGTCGTCGCCTATTCGATCCAGCCCACGATGGTGCTGGCCGACAACGCCAAGTCCACGCCGATCAGCAAGGCGGCACTCGGAGTAGGAGGCCTGCTCGGTGCCGCCGTGCCCGAACCGTTCGGCAGCATTCGCATCTGGGACGCCGGGGTGGCCTGGAATCAAATCGAGACCAAGCCCAATACCGACCCCTCCACCTGGAACTGGACCAAGCTCGATGGCATCGTCGCCGAGGCCGAGCGCAAGGGTCAGAAGCTCCTGTACGTGATCGCCTCCACACCCCGCTTCTACGCCGCCGATCCCGACGCCATTGCGATGGTGCACAACCCGGCCGCGTACCCGCTGGGGGCATCGCAGCCGCCCACCCGTTCCGGCGCCGACAAGTTCGGAGCGGGTGGAGACGCCACGGGCGACCCCGAGATGAACTCGTACCGCCGCTTCGTCACCGCGGTGGTCAAGCGCTACCAGGGACGCATCGAGGCCTACCAGGCGTGGAACGAAGCCAACCTCGTCGACTACTGGCAGGGCACCGCCGCGCAAATGGCGATGATGACCCAGATCGTCAAGGAGGTGACCGATGCCAACGACCCGTCGGCACTTGCGGTGAGCGCCTCTATCGCTACGCGGCGGATGCTGTCGTTCTACCCCTTCGTCGACGACTACCTCGCCAGTCTCAAGGCACTGGGTTCCCCCGCTGAGGTTTATTCAGTGCACTTGTACCCCTATTTCAGCCAGAGCGTCAGCGACGTGATGAAGCTCGCCGGCATGTTCAAGCGGGTACTCGTCGATTCGCGGGTCGAATTGACCGGTCGACCCATCTGGAATACCGAAATCAACTACCGCACCAACGGAACCGAGGCCGAGACCGCAACGCTCATCAAGGACCCGCTCACCGATTCGCAGGTCCGCGCGATCGTGGGGCAAATCTACATGCGCAGTCTCAGCGCGGGCATCTCGCGCACGTACTGGTACGGGTGGATCCAACCGCCTACCACCTGCACCTCGTTCTGCCTCGGAATACCGATGTGGACCAACACCCCCGCGACTAACACCATCACCCGGCTCGCCACCTGGCTCGCGACTCCCGGGTCGGCTGCCGAGTCGATTGAGGGCTGCACCACCAACGCGTCGAGCCTCACGTCGTGCCGTCTCACGATGCAGGGCGGCTCTCACAAGTACATCGTGTGGAGCGAGAAGTCGACATCAACCTTCGCCAATGTGGGGGGGGCCAAGGTGACCGGAACCCACACTCTTGAGGGCGCAACGCTCCCCTACTCCGCTGGGGTCTACACCGCGAACACCGAGCCGGCCCTCGTCGACGTGGCCTGAAGCGGGGCCGAGCATGGTCAGCCGCGGGTCGCGCACCTTCGTTGTGGGCCTCGCACTCGGGTTGGCCCTCGGGCTTGCTCCCGGCCTCAATCCGGGCTCTCCCGGGAATGTGGGCATAGCGTCCGCGGTCGCAGGCCCGGCTCTCATCGAGGAGCCCGAACTGCGGGCCACGGTGGCGGTAGGACTGGCCGCGACCACCACCCGGCTCATCGCCCCGACCCTGTTCGGAATCCACCCGGGCCTTAACCCCACTTCCCCCACTCGGGCTGTTGCGACCTCGTGGCGCCTCTGGGACTCCAACACGATGTGGCCCACACTTCAGCCCACCCGCTCTGGCGCCTTCGACTGGAGCAGTCTCGACGCCCTGGTGGCCCGTGCCCGCGCGCAAGGAGTCACCGACTTCGTCATCCCCCTCGGGTTGACCCCTCGCTGGGCGGCTGGCGACTCGGCACCTGCAGGGCCGTACGGCCCGTCGTCGAGCACGGCTCCCCCGCTGAGCGACGACGACTTCCGCGCCTACGTCACCGCCCTTGCCCACCACGTCACCGAGTTCACGGGAACCACGTGGGCATTCGAGGCCTGGAACGAGGCCGACCTCACCACCTTTTTCACCGGCACTCCTGCGCAGGCGGCTCGCCTCACAGCAATCGCCGACGAGGCCGCCAAGACCGTGAACCCGGGCATTACCATCGTGTCTGCGAGCGTCACCACTAGGCGTGGAATCAAGCCCGACGGCTTTTTTCCGCTGTACCTGCGGGCCCTCGCTGCCGAACACGGCTTCGGCGGCCGCCCGTGGCCGACTGACGTGTTCGCACTGCACCCCTACCCGAGCGGAACGGCCGGCCCCACGGCCGCTAGCGCTGGCGTGGCCCTTTTCAAGAAGGTGCTCGCGCGCGAGAATGCGCCGGCCCGCCCGCTGTGGAACACCGAGTTCAACTTCGGGGTCGCGGGGCCGGGCACGATTCCGCACACCTCGTTCGCAGGCGTGGCCGCGCAGTACATGGCGCGCGCCTTCCTCGACTCGATGCGTTTGGGTGTCTCCCGTGTATACCCGTATAACTGGGCGCCAGCCGGCAACTACCTCGGCGTGGCCCTCTTCACCGACACACCCGCCACCAAGGCCCTCACCACGCTGAAGGGATGGCTCTCAGGGGTACGTCTAATCGGCTGCACAGGCACCGAGTTGTACACATGTCATTTCTCCCGTGGCCGCACGACGTTTCGTGTGCTGTGGCGCGACTCGTCGTCGAGCCTGGTTCGGCTGACCCGAGCCACACGCGTGTGCCCAGCCTCGGGAGGGACCTGTATCGTGACAATCCGTCCGCTGCGGGTGGGAGCAATGCCCGTCAGGCTGAGCTGATCACCGTGAGCCCCCCGAGCTCCCAGCCCCAGCGTGCTCACGTTGG
>CALQEM020000014.1:0-30875 GCA_943329595.2 Bifidobacterium breve | reverse complement strand
CCCGCTGGGTGCCGCTCCGGCGAGGGTCGTCGCCGCTCGACACTCGGAACAGCGACCGTGCACCGAGAAATGAGCGATGTCGGTGTCGAACGAGGCGAACTCTCGCAGCGCGCGTACGAAAGGCTCAGCGATCTCCGAATCGATGCTGATGACCTGCTCGCAGCCGTCGCAGACGAGGTGGATGTGGGTGGTCTCCTCCACCGCATGGTATGTCGGGGCGCCATGCCCGATGTGAGCGTGGCTCACGAGTCCGACCTCTTCGAGCACCTCCAGCGTGCGGTAGATGGTCGAGAGATTCACCCCGGCCGCCGTTTTTTGCACCTGCACGAGCAGTTCGTCGGGGGTCGCGTGACGCAGTGTCTCGACAGCTTCGAGCACCAGTTGGCGCTGGGGAGTGATGCGGTAACCGCGCGCGCGTAGTTGGCGCTCCCACTCGCCGTCGGCCATCACGCTCGTGCCGTGATCGTGGTCGTGGTCGTGGTTAAGGCCGCGGTTAGTCATCTGCTCGCCTTCAGCCGGGCCGACAGGTGCGAGGTCAGCGGATGTCCCACGGCGGCCATGTCGAAGGTCCACATCAGGTCGCCGTCGACGAGTCCGTAGAGCCGGTGCCCTGCCGTGTACTCCTTGGCAGTGGCCGTACGAGCCACCACGTCAGACCGCAGGTCGGCGCGAGCGCCCGTGATTGCCGCGTCGACGAGTCCGGTGATGGTCACCTGGCCCTCCCACACCTCGGCGTAGCCGGTGGGATGGGCCAGCAGCAACTCAACCCTGTTGCCCGGCACCGGACGCCAGAAGCCCGATTCGCTGCCGAGCGGACGCACCTGGTTTCCCTCGTCGTCGAGCAGCCAGGAGCGCGAGTGGTAGCTCAGAAAGGGTCGCCCGTCGTGGGTGAACACGACCTCCTGGCCGAACCGGAACTCCGGCACCGAGGGGTACCCACCCACTCCGACGCCGGTCCAGCGCCCGATCAGCCACGACAGTGGCATCAGCGCCTCGGCGACAGGCGGCGACAACGGTTTGGCAGGCATCTTCGCCAGCTCCTGCGCCTCTGACTCGTTGTCGTCCATGGGAATCAGCTCACCGCGCTCAGTAGACCAACGCTTGGGCACCTTCGGCGAGGCACTCCTCAACGAAGGTGGGCGCACCGGCGATGCGAATGCCCTCGAGCAGGTCAACCTGCTCGAGTCCGCGCCGCTGGGCGCACTGGGTGCACACCGTGAGGGTGCCCAGTGCGAGAACGGCATCACGCAGTGAGGCGAACGACGCTGCGCCCTCGAGCACGACGGCCTCCGCACGGCCCGGAACCCCCAGCCACACGGCATCGCCTGTGAGCCACAGCGACACCGTGACGCCTGAAGCCACGGCCGTGGCCGCCACAGTGAGCGCCTGCGAACAGCGCTCTGCATTCTCGTCGGGTCCGGTCGTGCACTTGATCACCAGGGATCGTGTCATATCTGAAACCTACGCCACAGCTAGTCAGCGTGCTCGATGCAGGACCCGGCGCCCGATGAGGTACATCTCGCAGCCGAGGCAGAATGCGAAGGCAACATTGAGGAACGCGGCTGCGAGCGCCGCACCGACAGCCACCTGACCAACGAGAGTGGCACCGAGCAGGTAGGCCGCCAGACCCACGATCGCGAAGCCGAACCCCACCAACTGAGCGAAGCGTGGCGGTGCCTCGGCCTCGAGTTCGGCGGGGGGACCAAGCCGCGGGCGCACGAGGCGACGGTAGAGCACTCCGTATGGCTGGGCGCCCAGACCGACGAAAGCGCCGAGGGCAAACACGAGGGCCTGCCAGAGCAGCAGGGTGGTGCCAATCGGCCCAGGCCCGGCCACGAGGGCCCCGGCGAGTACTACGACGGTGATGCCTGCACCCAGACGGGGACCTCGCGGGTCGATGCCCGAGGGACTGTCACTGCTAGGTGCGGCCGATGCGTTCGATGAGGTCGTTGCGGTGGTGCTCATGGGAGAACTCCTGAGTTCGAGGGCAGCGGTCACGTGGGCCGCGAGTGCGGCGCTCAGGAGGAGTGACAGGACGAGCAGGCAAGTCGGCCGAAGTCGACGGTGCGGCGCTTGGTCAGCGCAACGCTGGTAACCCTCATAGAACGTGAGCCTAGGAGCCAGTTCGCGCTCGTCCAATGGTTGTCCACATGCTGGACATCTGGTGCCTGCCCAACGCAGCAGGCGACACGAGCGGGCTCAGCCGATGACCTCTCCGAGGGCCGCGATGAGGTCGGCTTTCCGCGGCGCCCCCACCGCTCGACGGATGATGCGACCCGCTCCGTCGAGCACCAGGATCGTGGGGGTTCGCATAATGTCGAGCCGACGCACGAGGTCGAGGTGCGCCTCAGCGTCGATCTCGGCGTGCGTCACACCCGGAATCATGTCGGCGACCTCACTGAGGGTGCGCCGGGCAGCGCGGCAGGGCTGGCAGAACGCGGTGGAGAACTGCACCAGAGTGGCCCGCCCGCCCAGAGCCACTCCGAGATCGTCAGCCGAGAGTATGTCGCGGCCTCCATCCTGCGGGGTTTCCGGCCCGGGGGTCGACACTCCTCGGATGCGTCCGTCAGTGAGGCGGCGCCACACACCGAACGCAGTCGCGCACCCCACCACCACCAGCAGGATCCACAGACCCGACGTCATGACGGCTCACGTGCGTGAACTGTCGAGATGGCCCAGTCGCACACCCGGTTGAGCAGTTCCTCGCTGACGGCTGCCTCCGCGTGTCCGAGCCCCTCCTCAACCCAGAGGTCGACAGCCGGATGGAGTTCGCGGTCGTGGGCGCCCTGCGACGCGCCGCGGTGCACTGCATGGGGGTGCTCGAGAGGAAAGAAAGTGTCGGCGTCGCCGTGCACGAGCAGCAGCGGCGTGGGGGCCAGGAAGGCGGCGGCCTCCTCAGGCGAGAACGGCAGCAGTTCCTGCTCCCAGTCGGCGACGTCGACCTGCGTGCCCGACACGCGCGCTAGAACTGAGCGGCCCACGCTGGTCGACACCGCGCGATGCAGCAATCGCATCGGCGCGGTGCCCCGGTAGAACCAGAAAGCATTGCCGCTGATCGACACGACAGCGTCGGGTTGATTCACGGTGGTCAGCGCGAGTTCGCCGCGATCGACGGTGCGAGTGAGCGCTGCCTGCCTGATGGCGATCGTGGACCCCATCGAGAAGCCCACCGACACCACCCGCCGATGCCCGAGCTCATGCGCCCACGCGATGGCGGCATCGAGATCGAGCACCTCGCGAAGGCCGAGGCTGCTGACGCCCCCCGACTCGCCATGACCGCGGTAGTCGAGGGTGACCAGCGGAAGTCGCTGCCTGAGGGTTGCGCAGACCCGGAGGTTGTCTTCCTTGGCACGAGATCCGGTGAAGCCGTGCCCCACCACCAGCGCAAGATCTGAGGACTCACCCGAGGCCAAGCGGTGGTACGACGCCCCGATATCGGTTCCATCGGCAGCGCGCAGGGTGGTGTCGATGGCCCCCAGCTCGCGAGAGGCGATTGCCGGGTCCTGACGCACAGCGTCTATCCTGTCACTGTCCCTCATTGATCGTCGAATGGCTGAGTGAGCCGAGCAGGAACGGAGGTGGCGTCCATGGCCTCCCTGCTGCTGCTCACCTCGTCACTCGGGTCATCGGTCGAGGTCATGCCGGCGCTGGGCCTTCTGGGGCACCACGTACGCATTCTTCCGGCTGAGGCGAGCGCCCTGATCGACACCCCGCCGGCCGACCTGCTGATGGTCGATGGCCGTCGAGACCTCGCGGGTGCACGCGGCCTGTGCCGGCTGATCCGCACCACGGGCATTGAGATTCCCCTGCTACTCATCACCACCGAGGGCGGACTCGTCGGGGTGTCGGCCGACTGGGGCATCGACGACGTCATTCTCGACACGGCAGGACCGGCCGAACTCGAGGCGCGCGTTCGCCTCGCGCTCGCCCGAATGGCGCTCACCGACGACACCGGCGGCGAGATCCGCAGCGGCGACGTGGTGGTCGATGAGCACAGCTACACCGCCCGGGTGCGCGGACGCGTGCTCGACCTCACGTTCAAGGAATTCGAGCTGCTGAAGTTCCTCGCGCAGCACCCAGGACGCGTGTTCTCACGCGCGCAACTGCTGCAGGAGGTGTGGGGCTACGACTATTTCGGCGGCACCCGCACGGTCGATGTGCACGTGCGACGACTCCGCGCCAAGCTCGGAGTCGAGCACGAATCGCTCATCGGCACGGTGCGCAACGTCGGATACCGATTTGTGCCTCAGCGTCCAGACGACGCCACCCGAGCCACACTCGGAGCCACTGATGGCGACCTAGACCCCGACCCCGACTCTGAGGCACGCGAGTCAGCGAGTCGGCTGCGGCCATGAGCGTCGAGCCCGCGGCCGTCATCGAGCAGCGCACCTCTCTCGACCCCACGACGATCGCCGACATCATCGGCTTCGTCGAGCAGGTCACCGACGCCGATGGGGTCAACCCACTCGACGAGCACGTCACCCTGCACATTCGCGAGGGCGGTGATGCTCACTCGGTCCACCTGGTGGCCCGAAGTGGCACCTCGCTGGTGGGCTACGCCCACCTCGACATCACCGACGAGGTCGACGGTCCGATCGCACAGTTCGCGGTTCACCCTGATTACCGTCGTCACGGAATCGGTCGACTGATTGTCACCGACCTCATCGACCGGTCACCCGGCGGTCGACTTCGGCTATGGACCCATGGGGAGAACTCGGCTGCCACGCACCTTGCGACATCCCTGGGCTTCCAACGATCGCGGGTGCTGTGGCAGATGCGCAGGTCGCTGCTCGCCGCACTTCCGCGAGTGACCCTGCCCCCCTCGGTGCGCATCCGCGGCTTCCGGCCGGGCCGCGACGACGACGCCTGGCTCGAGGTGAACGCCCGGGCTTTCGCTGGCCACCCCGATCAGGGCCGCTGGACCGCCGATGACCTCCGACTGCGCATGCGCGAGTCGTGGTTCGACCCCGAGGGCTTCCTGCTGGCCGTCACCGGCGAGGGAGCTGTCGAGCGTGTGGTGGGCTTTCACTGGACCAAGGTGCACGGAGTGAGTGCGCCCGAGGGCGACTCCCACGGGCACACCCCGCTCGGCGAGGTGTACATCGTTGGCATCGATCCGGACTGGCAGCGGCTCGGGCTCGGTCGCACCCTCACCATCGCGGGCCTTGCCCATCTTCGGTCGCGCGGCCTCACCCAGGCGCTGCTGTACGTCGATGCACACAACACCAACGCGATCAAGGTCTACGAGTCACTCGGCTTCGTTCGATGGGATACCGACGTGCTCTACGCACGCTGACGCTCGCAGGCTCGCTCAGTCGCCCGGCACCAGTTCGGGGTAGTGGCGACGCACGTTGTCGGGGTAGCTGCGCAGGTAGTAGTTCCACATCTGCTCGCCGAACACCGGAGCCGATGCGCTGCCCGTGCCCGAGTCGCCGGCCAGCAGCTCGTCGCGCTTGGCCATGAACCCTGCGTCGCGGTGCCGAGGGCTCACGGCCACGGCCTCGGCGAAGCTCGCCTCGAGCTCGAGTGGCGCGAGACTGGTACGCAGGTCGGGCCCGTGGAAGTAAGCCGACGAGTAGCGCTGCTGAGTTGCGATGACGCGATGGGTGGTGGCCACGAGGTAGTTGCCGGTCATCGACTGCAGCATCTCCCCCAGGTTGATCACGAACGCGCCCGGAGTGGGCGGCACGTCGATCCAGGCACCGTCCTGGTTCAGGGCCTGCAGGCCTCCCACCCCATGCTGCAGTAGAACGGTGAGGAAGCCCGCGTCGTGATGCCCGTTCACACCGGCCTGGCCATCGGGGGTCGGGGGGTAGGAGATGAGCTTCGCGAACGACAGCGGTCGCTCGCCGAACACCTGCTGAAAGGTGTCGCGGGGGAGACCGAGCCCGATGGCAAGCACGGTCATCAGCTGGTCAGCCAGCGTTCCCATGCGCTCGAAGAACTCGGTGACAACCTCTCGAAAGCCCGGCAGAGCTTCGTCGGGAAGCCACTGGTTGGGGCCATCGAGGCGCAGGTAGGCAGGGAGCGCGCCCACCTCGTACACGGGATTCTCGCTCGAGAGGTCGAGCTGCTCGCGGTAGTCGACCCGGTTGTCGGTGAGCTCGGCACCCACCTGCTCCCAACCCCGGAAGTGGCGCGACAACTTCTTGTCGATGAGCATCTTGGTGGGCTCGGGAAGCGCGAAGAAGGCCTCGAGCGCAGCGAAGTACCGGCCGATAAATTCCTCGTCGATTCCGTGGTCGACGACCAGAAAGAAGCCCACCTCGTGACTGGCCTGCACCAGCCTACGCGCGAACTCGTGGGTCGAGGCAGACTCGTCACCCCACTCAGCCAGTGAGAAGACAGGAATCTCGGTGAAGGCGAGGTCGGGCGACATGTGAGCAACCTACCCGTGAGGGGGCGCCTGAGCCGACGGGGTGAGCAGTGTGGAGCCTGAGGGAAACTCCTGGCGGGTGCCATGGCCCAGCAGCCACACCGACTGACGCCCCTCGACCCGCCATTCGTCGACGCCTCCCACGAGCGCGGTGTCCTCGTCGATCCCGAGCACCATCACGCCGTCCGGAGCGTGCAGCAACACGCGGGTGATCATGTCGGGCATCCAACCGGCCATGCGGTCGAAGTGAGGGATGACCCGCAGGTGCGGCAGCACCCCGAGCCCCGGGCCCGCATGCCGGCCGAGCCGCTTCACGGAGGGCACCCACGAGGTCATGGCCATCGCGCCGGCACTGCAGCCAGCCAGCGCGGCCCCCTGCTGCCACGCCTCATGGATGCGCTTCCACACGGCGGTGTGGGCCAGGGTCTCGGCCAGGTAGGTCGGGTCGCCGCCCGACAGGTAGATGAGACCAGCCCCGTCGACGAGGTCTGCCAAGGCATCGTCGTTCGCGTCGACCCGATTGCGCACGACCACCGGGACAGCCTCCACACCAAGTCGCTGCGCCTGCTCGCGGCCCAGCGCGATCCATCGGTCGAGAGTTGACTGACCCTCGAGCGCGGCGGCGGTGGGCACCTGCACGTAGCGAGCCGGCCGGCCGGCGAGTAGCGACGCCTCGACGGCGAGCATCTGCGGCAGGTATTCGCCGGAGCCCACGAGGGCGAGCGGACCGGGCTCGGTCATGTCAGCGCCCACTGCGGGCCTTCGGGGGTGTCACGGATCTCCACCCCGGCGGCGGCGAGTCGGTCGCGGATGAGGTCGGAGTCGGCGAATCGCTTATCGGCGCGCGCGCTCGCGCGCAGCTCGAGCAGCAGTTCGAGGTAGGGCCCCACGATCGACTCGACATCGACGGGTGCGTTGGCTGCACGCTCGCCGAGCGCTGCAATGAGACGGCGCACCACGTCGTGGTCGGCCTCGCCCCGGCTCTCGGCGTACAGCCGCAGAATTCCGTCAACTGCCGCGGAAACCTCGCCCTCATCCAGAGCCTGCGCAACCGAAGCAGGGGTGACCACGAACGACGGGGGCTCAACGGGATCAGGTCTCTGGGCGCTGCCAACGACCGTGGCGATGGCGGCGACCGAAAGGTCGTCTCCCTGTACGAAGCGCGTCTGCTCAGAGTGCGTGCGGATCGTCACGCCACCGCGCCCCACGACCTCGATCGCCCCCGAGTCGAGGTCGACGACCATGCCCGTGTGCTCGTCAATGCCCAGCACGAACGCGTCATCGGGCAACTGGTCGAGCAGATCGGCAAGACGTCGCTCGCCCATGTAGCAGAAGCGGGTGTCGTGGGTTCCCCCCTCGGCATTGTCGAAGTGGGGAACCACGGCGGCATTGAGTCCGGTGGCCCGCCCCAGCACGTCGAGCCCCTCGAGCCACACGGGATCAGCGCCGACCTTGTAGATCTCGTACACGGGAATCGTGAACGCGCCGAGAGTGAGGGCCGCCGCCGAGGCGAACACCACCGCACCACCCGAGCGGAGGGTGTCGTCGAGCAGTTCCACCACATCGGTGTCGTACCACTGTGCCAACGCGTAGCTGGGCGATCCCGGACCGGCGAAGACCCAGCGGGACTGCTGGAGGGCCAGCATCGAACGCGCTGCCGCACCCGGGTCGTCTGCCGCGACCGCTCGCGAGCGCAGTGAGGCGACGCCCACCTCGCGTCCTACCGAGTCGCGGAAGTACACCTGAATGCGCTCGGTGAGCTCGTCGGCGTTCTCCTGGAAGCCGAACGGGGTGTCGAGCAGTACCGCCGACACTTCGCCCGCAACCCCCAGACGTGCGAATAGTCGCTGATGCGGGGTGACCATCGTGGGACTGGTCTCCCCTGACCCGAGGATCATTAACAGTCGGGGAAGCGCGGAGTCAGTCACTTCATGATGATGCCAGTTTTTGAGGGAGCCGCGCGACAGAGCCTCTCACGCTGGCCAACCCCCGGGGCTGGTCGCAGGGGCCCAGATCCCCGCCGGATGCAGCACCCATGGGACCTTGCGTTTGGGTCTGACACACTCGTCACATGGACGCGCAGGGCACCGCCCCCGAACACGACACCAACTCCTTACTGCCCCCCGACCGCTACATCGACCGCGAGCTATCGTGGCTGGCCTTCAATACCCGAGTGCTCGAGCTCGCTGAGGACGACGAGCTTCCGCTGCTCGAGCGGGCCAAGTTCCTCGCCATCTTCGCCAGCAATCTCGACGAGTTCTTTATGGTCCGTATCGCCGGGCTCAAACGACGCATCGCTGCCGGGATCGCCACCCGGGCCGCGAGCGGGAAACTGCCTCGCGAGGTGCACGACGTCGCGCTGACCCATGCGCACGAGGTGATGCTGCGGCATGCCGAGTGCTTCCACCGCGAGGTTTTGCCCGGGCTGGTCAAGGAGGGCATCGAGGTAGTGAGGTGGGGCCAGCTGAGCGACACCGAGCGCCAGCAGCTCGCTCGTATCTTCCTCGACCAGATCTTCCCGGTGCTGACGCCCCTCGCGGTCGATCCAGCGCACCCGTTCCCCTACATCTCTGGCCTGTCGCTGAATCTCGCCGTGGTGATGCGCAACCCAGACTCCGGGAGCGAGCTGTTTGCCCGCGTGAAGGTGCCGCCGGTGCTGCCGCGGTTCCTCAACGTCGGTGGCGCGCGCTTCGTCCCGCTCGAAGACGTCATCGCCGCTCACCTGCACGATCTCTTCCCCGGCATGGAGGTACTGCAGCAGCACACCTTCCGGGTCACGCGCAATGAAGACCTCGAAGTCGAGGAAGACGACGCCGAGAACCTGCTGCAGGCCCTCGAGCGCGAGCTGATGCGTCGAAGATTCGGCCCGGCGGTGCGACTCGAGGTCGAGGACTCCATGGACCCGCACGTGCTCGACCTGCTGATGCGCGAACTGGGGGTCAGCGCAACCGAGGTGTTTCGGCTTGAGGGGCCACTTGACCTCCGAGGCCTGTGGTCACTCGTCGACCTCAATCGTGACGACCTCAAATTCCCGGCCTTCCTGCCCAAAACCAGCTACGCGCTCTCCGACGTCGAGTCGGCGCTCTCACCCGACGTCCTGGAGGTGATGCGCGCGAAGGATGTGCTGCTGCACCACCCCTACGACTCGTTCTCCACCAGCGTGCAGCTTTTCCTTGAGCAGGCGGCCAGCGACCCGAATGTGCTCGCAATTAAGCAGACTCTCTACCGCACCAGTGGTGACTCACCCATCGTCGACGCACTCATCGACGCAGCCGAGGCCGGCAAGCAGGTGCTCGCGCTGGTCGAGCTCAAGGCCCGCTTCGACGAGCAGGCCAACATCACGTGGGCGCGTAAACTCGAGCAGGCTGGCGTGCACGTCGTGTATGGGCTCGTTGGCCTCAAGACCCACTGCAAGCTCTCGATGGTGGTGCGCAACGACGGCGGGGTGCTCCGCCGTTACTGCCACATCGGAACCGGCAACTACCACCCCAAGACGGCTCGCCTCTACGAGGACCTCGGCCTGCTCACCAGCGATCCTGTGATCGGCGCCGACGTGGCCAACCTCTTCAACCAGTTGTCCGGCTACTCAATGAATACCCAGTACCAGCGATTGCTGGTCGCGCCGCACTCGGTGCGCAGCGGCCTCATTGAGCGGATCGAACGCGAGGTCGAGCACCTGCGCGCCGGGAAGCCCGCTCGAATCCGCTTCAAGTGCAACAGCATCGTCGATGAGCCGGTCATTGACTCCCTCTACCGAGCCGCGAGGGCGGGGGTTCCGGTTGATTTGGTGGTGCGCGGAATCTGCGCCATTAAGGGGGGTGTTCCTGGCCTATCGGAGAACATTCGGGTGGTGTCGATCCTCGGGCGATTCCTCGAGCACAGCCGCATCTTCGAATTCGCCAACGGAGGGAACAGCGAGGTGTGGATCGGCTCGGCTGACCTCATGCACCGCAACCTCGACCGCCGCGTCGAGACCCTCGTTCGCCTCGATGCGCCCGGGCAGGCCACCGAGGTTGGCGAGCTCCTCGACCTCGCGCTCGACCCCGGCACTGCCGCCTGGCACCTCCAGCCCGACAGCCGGTGGCTGCGACGCTCGCACGACGACTCCGGAAAGCCCCTCGTCGACTACCAGGCCGCTCTCATCAGCACCAAGCACCGCCGGCCCGTGGCGACCATGCCATGACCGACGTCGAGGCTCCTTCGGAGCTGCCCGTTGAGGTCGACCAGGTTCTGATTCCGGCCGAGGATGGCGACCCCCCGCCCCCACAGCCAGACGTGCCTGCACCTCCCGCTGCCACCACCGAACGTGAGATCGAGCGCAAGCTGAGGGTCCCTGCCCTCTTCACGATGCCTCCTATCGTCGGCGAAAACACCGGGGTCTCGCGCGTTGTGGCCCGTCCGCCGATCGTGCTGTCGGCCACCTACTTCGACACCGACGACCTGCGTCTCGCCCGCTGGGGTATCACCCTGCGACGGCGCGAGGGTGGCGGCGATGCGGGCTGGCACCTCAAGCTTCCTGTTGCCGGAGGGCACTCGGGCGATCGCGATGAGGTGCAGTTGCCCCTCTCGGCCGGCGAGCCCATCAGTCCGCCTCGAGAGCTCACACACCTGGTCACCGCCCTCGTTCGCGGAGTGAGTTTGCGTCCGGTGGCCGCGCTGCGCACCGAGCGCACCCCGTTTCTCCTGCGATCCCCCGACGACAGGCTCCTCGCCGAACTGGTCGACGACGTGGTGTCAGTTCTCGACGGCGAGCGCGTGGCGGGTCGATTCCGAGAGATCGAGGTCGAGGCGAGGGACGCCACCGCCGCCGACCTTGACACGATTCTGGCGGTGCTCCAGGCAGCGGGGGCCGAGCCCGGCACCACCAGCAAGGCCGCACACGCCCTCGGGCCGCGCGCTACGGCGCCACCCGACGTTCCCGTGCCCTCGGCCCCGACTCCGCGTGGTCCGTCATCGGTCGCTGTGCACGCCCATCTGCTCACGCAGACCCGCCGTCTGCTGCTCAACGACGTGCGCATGCGACGCGACCTACCCGACGCCGTGCATCAAATGCGAGTCGCGGCCCGACGGCTGCGCAGTTCGCTGCGAACCTTTCGGCCCCTGCTCAACCGCGACTGGGCCGATTCCCTCCGCGACGACCTCGGCTGGGTTGCTGAAGAACTCGGGCTCATTCGCGACACCGAGGTGCTGCTCAAGCGCCTCGTTGCGCACTGCGACCAGATTCCCGACCCCACGTCGCGCGAGGCCACCCGCCTGCTGGTCACCGCCGAGCTCACGAAGGCGCTCGACTCTTCACGGGTGTCTGCGCTCGCGGCGCTAGGTTCGCCGCGTTACCTCGCGGTGCTCGAGCACCTCGTGACGTCGGCACGCGAACCCCAGTTCACCGAGATTGCCACTAGGTCGGCCCGCAAGGTTCTTCCCGAGCTGTCGTGGAAGGCCTGGAGCCAACTGCGTGACGAGGCCAGCGGGCTCGACCACGACGTCGCCGCCGAGCAGTGGCACCGAACCCGCATTACCGCCAAGAAGGCGCGCTACGCCGCTGAGGCGCTTGAGCCCGTGTTCGGCTCAGAGGCGTCTTTGCTCGCGACGTCGCTCGAGGATGTCACCGAGCTCCTCGGCGAGCACCAGGACTCATCGGTGGCCCGCGACCTGATCGTCGACCTCGCCCATCAGCCCGGCCTCGGCGGACCCGAGGGCTGGGGCCTCGGGCTCCTCTACGGCATCGAGGTGCAGTGCGAGCGCGACGCCCGCGATCGCTTTCCCTCAGTGTGGGAAAGGGCCATGCAGGCCCACCAACGCTCACCCCTGCGCTAACTCTGATTGCTATGGCCACCTCCGACGATTCAATCCGCGCTGCAGGAGTGGTCTGCCTTCGCGAGCGGCCCGGCAGCCATGATGAGTCGACCCCCTCTGGTCCGGAGGTGCTGCTCATCCACCGCACGCAACTCAAGGACTGGTCACTGCCCAAGGGCAAGCTCGAGCGCGGCGAGCATGTGGCCGTTGCCGCAGTGCGCGAGACGGCCGAGGAGTCTGGCTTCGACGTGGTACTCGGGGTCCCTCTCACCACGCAGCGCTACCCCGTGGGCGATCGTGGCAAGGAGGTCGCGTACTGGCTGGCCAGAGTGGTCGGTCGTGGACCGTGGGAGGTCAACCGCGAGGTTGACGAGGTGCGCTGGGTCGACATCGCCCAAGCCCCTTCCTTGCTCACCTACCCTCGCGACGCCGACCTGGTGCGCAGCGCAACGCTGAAGCCGCGCGGCACCTCACCCCTGGTCATCCTCCGCCACGCCCAGGCCGAGAAGCGGTCGGAGTACGCCCGGCGATTCGCGTCGCCGCCCCCCGATAGCTCACGTCCGCTCACCCGCGTGGGCGAACGCCAGTCGCAGGACATTGCGCCAGTGCTGGCTGCCTACGGGGTCACGCGCGTTCATTCGTCGCCCTACACCCGGTGTTTCGACACGGTGGCTCCCCATGCCCATCAGCGCGGCATCGACATCGTGGAGGAACCCCTGCTGTCGGAGGAGGGCTTCGCCGGAGCGCGCAAGGCAGCGATGCGCCGGTTCACCGAGTTGCTCAACGACCCCGCGCCCATGGTGGTGTGCACACACCGTCCCGTGCTGCCCTCGCTCTTCGAGCAGCTACGACGCGACGTGGGCGTCCTCGACATCAATCCCGACCTGCCGGCAGGTGGCTTCGTGGTGGTGCATCGGACCGTCACCGCCAGCGTGTCGGACGCACCGGGTGAGGCAGAACTGACGGTGAACGTTGTCGCGGTGGAGCACCACACTCCCTAGCTGGCGTCTCCTCCCCGGGTCTGGATGTCCTCCTTCCTAAGCCAGCCCTCCCCGAGGCGGACAGCATCGGCCGTAATTCCCCTGTTCATCTCCCGTTCACTAAGTGACTCCGAAGCGGTCACACGTACGGGTTACCTTGACCTCAGTTCTGTTCTACGGAAGAACACCCCACCTTCGGAGGATCCTGTGCTCAACACGCGCTCCGCTCGAGTGGCACTCGCCCTCGCTGCCGGAACTCTCACGCTCGCCGCCTGCGGCTCATCCGGCGGCGGAGGCTCGTCAACGAGTGCCTCCGGCGGGCCCACTAACTGTGCGACCGGCTCGCTCAAGGCCTCGGGCTCGTCGGCCCAGAAGAACGCCATCACCGAGTGGATTAACACCTACCAGACCGACTGCCCGGGCAGCACCATCGAGTACACCGCCAACGGATCGGGCGCCGGTATCACCGACTTCACCAACGCGCAGACAGACTTCGCCGGCTCAGACTCCGCGCTCAAGGAGGAGGAGCAGCCGGCCGCCGACAAGCGGTGCGCCACCGGCACTGCCCTCAACATCCCCATGGTCGGCGGCGCCATCGCCTTGGCCTACAACCTCGCCGGCGTCGACAAGCTGATCCTCAACGCCGAGGTCACAGCCGGTATCTTCGCGAACGCGATCACCACCTGGGACGACCCGAAGATCGCCGCCCTCAACCCCGGTGTCACGCTGCCGAGCGCCTCCATCGCGCAGTTCCATCGCAGCGACTCATCGGGCACCACCGGCAACTTCACCAAGTGGCTCGTGGCCGCGGCGGGCACGGCGTGGACCTTTGACACCGGCAAGGAGTGGAAGGCTCCGGGCGGTCAGGGCTCGAAGGGATCCGACCAGGTGCTGGCCTCGGTCAAGTCCACCCCGAACTCCATCGGCTACGTGGAGTTGTCGTTCGTGCAGGACGTCGCGGGCATCGGCGCCGCGTGGATCGACAACGGTTCGGGCCCGGTCGAGCCCAGCTCGGGCAACGCCGCGCTGACCATCGCGTCGGCCCAGGTGACAGGCACGGGCAACAATCTGTCGCTCAAGATCGATTACGCCACCCAGGCCGCGAACTCGTACCCCGCGGTACTGGTCACGTATGAGATCACCTGCGAGAAGGGTCTCGCGGCCGGTCAGGCAGCGCTGGTGAAGTCCTTCCTCACCTACACCTCGAGTGATGCAGCCCAAGGCGAGCTCAGCGCCTTCGGCTACGTGCCGATCACCGGCGATCTGCTCACCAAGGTGCGAACCGCGGTGGCCTCGATTTCCTAGCCCCGCAGCACTCGCTGAGGTGGCCCCGGCATCGCGTGATGCCGGGGCCACCTCAATCCCCTAGTCTCAACTCTGCGGACACCATCCACCCGTTGGCGAGGAGTAGCCCTGATGCGCACGGCATCGCCCCCGGATGACGTAGCCCCCGTGAGCAGGGAGAGCCGCACGGTCGGCGTACGTGCCGGCGACAGGGCCTTCAAGGGGCTTGCCGCAGGGGCCGGCATCACCGTGCTGGTCATCATGGGGGCCATCGGCGCCTTCCTAGTGTGGAAGTCCATCCCCTCGCTCCAAGCCAACTCCGCCAACTTCTTCACCAGCACCGACTGGTTCCCCGAGGACAAGCCCCCCACGTTCGGCATCGCCGCACTGCTGTTCGGAACTGCCATCAGCGCGTCGATCGCCATGCTGCTGGCCGTTCCGGTGGGTATTGGGATCGCCCTCTTCATCGCCTTCTACGCTCCGCGACCCGTGGCCGCCGCGCTGGCCTTTGTCACCGACCTGCTGGCCGCCGTGCCCTCGATCATCTTCGGCCTCTGGGGCCTCGCGGTGCTCATGCCCAATATGGAGGGCACGGCTCGTTGGCTCGACGAGTACCTGGGTTGGATCCCCCTCTTTCAGAACGATCTCAACATCTACACCAAGAGCTTGTTCATCGCCGGCGTCGTGCTGGCCATCATGGTGCTGCCTACCGTGTCGGCAGTGAGCCGCGAAGTCTTCGTCCAGGTGCCGAGGGAGCACATCGAGGGGGCGCTGGCTCTCGGGGCCACCCGTTGGGAAATGGTTCGCATGGCGGTCTTCCCCTTCGCTCGTCCCGGAATGATCTCTGCGGCGATGCTCGGGCTCGGCCGAGCGCTGGGCGAGACCATCGCGGTGGCCCTGATCCTGTCGGCCGCCTTCACGATCAACTGGCACATCACCGAGCCCGGGGGCAATAGCTTCGCGGCTAACATCGCGCTGAAGTGGAATGAGGCAGGGCCCATCGGCCTGTCGGCCCTCATCGCGTCCGGGCTGGTGCTCTTCGTCATCACGCTCGCCGTCAATATGGTCGCGCGCTGGATCGTGGCACGCCGCGCCGAGTTCTCAGGGGCGAACTGATGAGCGTCACCACTCCCGAGCCCACCCGGTCGACCAATCAGGGCTCCCTCGGCAGCACGCTCAACGGCCGCCGTCTGCCGCGGTGGGCGCCTCTCGCCTCAGCGGCAGTGGCCCTGGTGCTGGCTGTTGGCATCACTCAGGTCGGCAGCATCGTGGGTCTGGCCTGGCCGGTGCTGTGGGCGATCTTCTTCCTGGTGGTGCAGACCGGGTGGTCGTTCAGCACCGAGGGCCGCCGTCATGCCGTCGACCGCCTTGCCACCACACTCATCTACGGGTGCGTCATCCTCGCGGTTGCGCCACTGCTCTCAGTGCTGTTCTCGGTCGTGTCGCGCGGCGCCGCGACCGTGCTCACCGACTTCCCCTCCTTCCTCACCGAGACCATGCGCAATGTCAGCCCCCGCAAACCGGGAGGTGGCGTCGCCCAGGCGATCGTCGGAACTCTCGAGCAGGTGACCATCGCGGCTTTGGTCGCCGTGCCGCTGGGCATTCTCGCCGCGGTGTACCTGGTCGAGTACGGCCGCGGCCGGCTGGCCAAGACCGTCTCCTTCTTCATCGACGTCATGACCGGTGTGCCCTCGATCGTGGCGGGCCTGTTTATCTACACCTTCTGGGTGCTCACCGCCGGCTTCGAGCGGTCGGGCTTCGCCGCCTCGCTTGCCCTGGTGATCCTGATGATTCCGGTCGTCGTGCGCACCACAGAGGAGATGCTCAAGATCGTGCCCAACGATCTGCGTGAGGCCGCCTACGCGCTGGGCATTCCCAAGTGGAAAACGATCCTGCGCATCGTGATTCCCACCGCTCTGTCGGGAATCATCACCGGCGTCATGCTTGCCGTCGCACGCGTGTCGGGCGAGACCGCGCCCCTGCTGCTCACGGTGGTGCTGTCGCAGAGTATGAATTGGAACCCCTTCGCCGGTCCGCAGGCGGCCCTGCCAACCTTCGTGTGGGACCAGGTCTCCAGTGGCACCGACGCCTCCATCAATCGGGCGTGGGGTGGCGCGCTCGTACTGATCATCCTCGTGGTGATCTTCTACACTGCCGCACGCCTGCTGGCTCGCTTATTTGCGCCTAAGGCACACTAGAAATGCTCCGACCCCAACGAAGGTGACCCATGGCCAAGCGCATCGATGTGAGTGACCTCGACATCTACTACGGCAATTTCAAGGCCGTTGAGGATGTGAGCTTCAGTGTTGAGCCGCGCACCGTCACCGCGTTCATCGGACCGTCGGGCTGTGGCAAGTCGACCGTGCTGCGCACCCTCAACCGAATGCACGAGGTGATCCCGGGAGCCAGGGTCGATGGCAAGGTGCTGCTCGATGGCGAGGACATCTACGACGTCGACGTCGACCCGGTCAACGTGCGTCGCACCATCGGCATGGTGTTCCAACGACCGAACCCCTTCCCGACCATGTCCATCTACGACAATGTGGTCGCCGGCCTGAAGCTCGAGCGGGCGAAGGGCACCAAGAACGATCGGGCCCACCTCGACGTCGTGGTCGAGAAGTCCCTGCGCGGCGCCAACCTGTGGGACGAGGTCAAGGACAGGCTCAGCCGGCCCGGCTCTGGCCTGTCGGGCGGCCAGCAGCAGCGCCTATGTATCGCGCGGGCCATCGCGGTCGAGCCGCAGGTCCTGCTCATGGACGAGCCCTGCTCGGCCCTTGACCCCATCAGCACCTTGGCCATCGAGGACCTCATTGAGGAGCTCAAGGAACAGTTCACCATCGTGATCGTCACGCACAACATGCAGCAGGCGGCACGAGTCAGCTCGAACACGGCCTTCTTCAACCTCGCGGGGGTCGGCCAGCCAGGACGACTCGTCGAGCTGGGGTCGACCGCCAAGATGTTCTCGACGCCCACCGAGAAGGCTACGGAGGACTACGTTTCGGGTCGCTTCGGCTGACCTGGCACCGGCTGCGAGCGTGCGAGTCGCTCGCGCACCGCACGCTGCTGCGCCAGGCCCATGCGCCTGAAAAGCGGAAGCGCGCGCATTCCTAGGTCTGGAACGGCGCCGAGCACCCGAACCTGAGCTCCCCGCCAACGTGGCACCGAGGCGATCAGACGCGGCCGGTCGATCAGACGCAGCACCCGGGCCGAAACCTCCTCGACGGTGGTGAGCCGCGGCCCCGTGAAGGTGAGCGCAATCGCGGGGTCGTCGATCACGCTCGAGATCATCGGCGTCAGCATGCCGTCGGGGCACACCACGGAGACCTCGATGTCGGTGACTCCCTGGGCGCGCAGCTCGCTGTGGAGTCCTAGCGAGAACGACAGCACGCCAGCCTTCGTCGCCGCGTAGACGCACTCCCCCGGCACCGGAACCCAGGAGGCCAGTGAGGCAATGGAGATCACATGACCAGGCCCCCCACGCGCCCGCATCGACTCCACGGCGGCGCGGGTGCCATGCATCACTCCTAGCAGGTTGACCGCGACCACACGCTCGATCAGGGCATCCTCCTGGGTGGCCGCATCGCCAGCACCGAGCACACCCGCGCAGTTGACCCACACATCAGGGCTCACCTCCGACGCCAGCCGACAACACGCGGCCGCGTCACGCACGTCCAGTTCACGGACCGAGCCCGAGCCAGCCGCCACATCGGTGGCAACCACGTCAAACCCGGCTTGTTCGAGGTCGGCCGCAATACGGGCGCCGAGTCCGCCGGCGGCACCCGTGACCACCGCGACGCGTCGTGCCACGGTCAGTTCGCCGTCACAGGATGGCGCCCTTGCCGATGGCGACCACGCCATTGGGGCTCACGGTGAACCGCTCGCGATCGGAGGCGAGGTCGACTCCGATGGTGACCCCATCGGGCACAATGACGTTCTTATCGAGAATCGCGTTGCGCACCACGGCGTTGCGGCCGATGCGCACCCCCGGCATGAGCACCGCGCCTTCGACGTACGAGCCCTCGCGCACCTGCACATCAAAGGACACGACGCTGGTGCGCACATGCCCGCCCGCGATGATGGTGCCCACTCCGATCATCGACTCGTGGGCGTTTCCGCCCTCGACGAATTTCGCCGGCGGAAGCGATGGCGCGTTCGACAGGATCGGCCAGTTGCGGTTGTACAGGTTGAAGATCGGATGCACCGAGACGAGGTCCATGTGCGCGTCGTGGTACGAGTCGAGCGTCCCGACGTCGCGCCAGTAGCCGCGGTCGCGGTCGGTCTCGCCCGGCACACGGTTGTTCTCGAAGTCGTACACATGGGTGAGGCCCTGCGCTGTGAGCATTGGCAGGATGTTGCCGCCCATATCGTGCAGCGAACCCGGGTCGACGGCGTCGGCCTTCAGTGCCTCGATCAGCACCTCGGTGGTGAACACGTAGTTGCCCATCGAGACCAACGCCTCGTCGGGTGAGCCCGGAACCGAAGGCGGGTCGGCTGGCTTCTCGTGGAAGGCCGCAACCCGAGTGCCGTCGTCGCTCTGCTCGATCACTCCGAAGGCCGACGCGCCTGCGCGCGCCATTCGGATTCCGGCCACCGTGACCCCGGCCCCCGAGGCGATGTGCTGCTCGACCATCTGCCGAGGGTCCATGCGATACACGTGGTCGGCGCCGAACACCACGACGTAATCGGGCTTCTCGTCATATACCAGGTTCAGGCTCTGGAAGATCGCGTCAGCCGAGCCGGTGAACCAGCGCGGGCCTAGCCGCTGCTGCGCCGGCACCGCCGTGATGTAGTCGCCGAGCAGGCCCGACATGCGCCACGTGGTGGTGATGTGACGGTCGAGTGAGTGCGACTTGTACTGGGTCAGCACGCAAATGCGTTTATAACCGGCGTTGACGAGATTCGAGAGCACGAAGTCGACCAAACGATAGGCGCCACCGAAGGGAACAGCTGGCTTGGCGCGATCGGCCGTGAGCGGCATCAGGCGTTTGCCCTCACCACCGGCAAGGACGATTCCGAGCACACTGCGCTGACCAGACACACGCTCACACTAGTGCCGCCACTAGCCTGAGGGAATGCGTGCTGCGATCCTGACCCGCGAGTGGCCACCCGATGTTTATGGCGGCGCCGGAGTTCATGTCGAGTACCTCGTTCCCCAGCTCCGCTCGCTGATTGATGTCGATGTGTACTGCTTTGGCGAGCCTCGCAGCGATGCGACCGCCTACGCGGTGCCACGCGGACTCGACGGCGCCAACCCCGCGCTGCAGACCCTCGGGGTGGACCTCGCCATGGTGGCGGCAACCGCGGGCGCCGACATCGCCCACTCGCACACGTGGTACGCGAACATGGCGGGCAACCTCGCCGGACTGCTGCACGGAATTCCGCACGTCCTCACCGCGCACTCCCTCGAACCGCGTCGCCCGTGGAAGGCTGAGCAGCTCGGGGGCGGCTACCGACTCTCCAGCTGGATCGAGCGAACCTCGTACGCCGACGCTCACGCGATCATCGCGGTGAGCCAGGGCATGCGCCGCGATGTGCTCGAGTGCTACCCATTCGTCGATCCCTCGCGGGTGCACGTCGTGCACAACGGGATCGATATGAAGCCGTTTGCGACTCCCGACGTCGAGATCGACCTACGACAGCACGGAGTCGACGTGGACAGACCCTTCGCACTGTTCGTGGGTCGCATCACCCGACAAAAGGGAATCGCCCACTTCTGCCGTGCCGCATCGCTCTTCGACCCCGAGGTACAGATCGTGATCTGCGCCTCGGGCCCCGACGAGCCCCGCATCGGTGACGAGACTGACCGCGCGATCCGAGCCCTTCAGGCCGAGAGATCAGCGGGGGTCGTGTGGCTCGACGGCATGCTTGACCGTGGCACCGTGGCGGCGCTCTACCGCGCGGCGACCGTCTTCGTGTGCCCCTCGGTGTACGAGCCTCTCGGCATCGTGAACCTCGAAGCGATGGCCAGCGGCACGGCAGTTGTCGCCAGTGATGTCGGGGGCATCCCTGAGGTGGTGGTCGATGGCGAGACTGGATTCCTCGTGCATTACGACCCCGACGACCCCGACGAGGCCGCGCGGTTCGAGGCCGGCCTCGCCGCTCGGGTCAACGAGGTCATCGCCGACTCGACCCTCGCCACGCGCCTCGGTGAGGCCGGGCGGGTGCGAGCCGCGGCTCACTTCGGTTGGGATGCCGTGGCACGTCGCACGGTCGAGGTGTACACCACTGCCGCCGCGGTGCATGCCAGCCAGTGAACGACTCGCAGGTCGCGCGGCCTCGTTCCACGGACGGTCGTCATGTACGACGGCCCGTGATCGGCTATCTCCTTTACCTCATCGCTGCGACCCTGTTCGCGCTCAACGGATCGGTCTCGAAGGTCCTCCTCGAGGCAGGCATTCCCTCAGCCCGACTCTCTCAACTGCGCGTCACCGCGGCCTTCCTCATCCTTCTTGTGGTGGTCGCCCTCACCAATCGAGCCGCACTGCGGCTGCGCCGTGCCGAGATGCCCCGCATTGTCGTGTACGGCATTCTCGGCATTGCCATGACCCAGTGGCTCTACTTCGTCGGCATAGCACGCCTACCCGTGGGCGTGGCGCTCCTCATCGAGTTCACCGCACCGATCATGGTGGCTCTGTGGTTTCGCTTCGGCCTCAAGGAGCCGGTGCGCGCCGGGGTGTGGTGGGCGCTCGTCCTGGCACTCATCGGACTCGCCATGGTGGCGCAGGTGTGGCAGGGCTTCACCCTTGACATCGTGGGTGCCGCAGCCTGCTTCGGCGCCGCGATAGCGCTCGTCATTTACTACATCGTGGGTGAGCGCAGCGTGCAGGGTGCGGCAGCGCGCGACCCCATCTCCCTCACCATGTGGGGCTTCGCCGCGGCAGCGCTCTTCTGGGCTGTGGTTCAGCCCTGGTGGAGCTTCCCCTGGCCCACACTGGCCGCGCAGTCGACGAGCACCGGCATGCTGGCCGCCGCGCCCAACGCGCTTCTCATTGCCTACATGGTGGTGCTCGGCACCGTGGTTTCGTTCTGGCTCGCCCTAGCATCGATGCGCCACCTGCGCGCGTCACAAGCCTCAACTATCGGGATGAGCGAACCGGTGATCGCCACCTTCTTGGCGTGGGTACTGCTCGGAGAGTTCCTCACCCCGCTGCAGTTGCTCGGCGGCGCCGTGGTGCTGGCGGGCGTCCTGCTGGCTGAACGCTCGCGCTAGCTCAGCGAGACGCTGGCGACTTACTGCGCATCGTGCCACGCATGGCTGTGAAACGGTCGCGCGCCTGCCGCTCGACCAGCGCCGGAACCCAGCGATTTGTCAGAGCCAGCAGGCGCGCAAACCGTGGTGCCACGATGAGTCGGCGGTTGCGCTCGATGCCGTCGATGATGTCGAGTGCGAGGGAATCAGCGTCGTAGAGCCCTCCAGGGAGGCGTGCGGCCAGCTCGCGCCCTCGGCCCTCGAGGGTGCTGGGTCTGAGGTCGCTTGGCATGGGCGCGTCGAGAATCGGGGTGTCAGTAAAGCCCGGGCAGACTGCTGACACGCGCACCCCGTGGGCCGCCCCCTCGATGCGCAGTGACGTCGAGAGCCCCACCACCGCGTGTTTGGTCATCGCGTAAGGAGTGAGCCCCGGCGCGGGGATGAGACCGGCCAGCGACGCCGTGTTGACGATGTGTCCACTGCCCTGCTGCACCATCAGTGGATAGGCGGCGACGACACCGTTGACGACACCGCGAAGGTTGACATCGATCACCCGATCCCAGTGCGCCACCGAGAGCTCCTCGGCCGGGCCGCCCATTCCGATGCCAGCGTTGTTGACCATGATGTCGAGCCGCCCGAACTCGGCGTGTACTGAGGTAACCAGCGCCAGCACGGCCTGAGCGTCGGTGACATCGAGCGCTGCGGCCCGGGCCATTCCGGGCCCGACCATGAGCGACACCGCCGCCTCGGCCGCCACCGCATTGACGTCGGCGACCACCACGGTGTCACCCCGACTCACGAGGGCCGCACTGAGCGCACGACCGATGCCCGAGGCCCCACCGGTGACGATCACGATTCGGCTCATGGGCCCACCCTGCCACGCGGAGTCAGCCGGAGTCAGCCGGAGTCGTACCACCGGGTCAGACGTGCAAATCCCTCGTCGAGGGACACCGTTGGCTTCCACTGCAGTGCCTCACGCGTGCGCCTCTGATCGAACCAGTGCGCGGTCGAGAGCTGCTCGGCCAAGAATCGTGTCATGGGCGGGTCTTCCTGGCGGCGCGAGGCCGCCCACAGGGTCTCAGCGACGGCACCCGCAGCAGACGCCACCCCCGCCGGCACCACCCGGCCCGACGGCTGCAGTCCTGCGGCGCGGGCGATGCGCCCGAAGAGCTCGGCCACCGTGCGGGGCTCACCATTGCTGACCACCAGCACCTCGCCGTGCAGGAAGGGCGCGCGGTCGACGGCTGCCACCAGGGCGTCGGCAGCGTTGTCGACCCAGGTGGTGTCGATCAGTGCGGTGCCACCCCCCACGAGGGCCATCCGGCCCGAGCGTGCACGCTCGACGATGCGGCCGATGAGCTGGGTATCTCCCGGCCCCCATACGAGATGCGGCCTGATCGCCACCACCGCCGGTAGGTCGCTTCCGAGTGCCACCAACTCAGCCTCGGCCTTCGACCTCGAGTAGTGGCCGCGTACCTCCGCTGGGTTGGCAGGGCCGGCACCAGCCCCCACGAGGGCATGGCCCGAATGGGCGACCGAGGGGCTCGACACGTGCACCAGCCGAGGCACGCCGGTCTCGGCCATCGCATCGACAAGGGTTCGAGTGCCCTGCACGTTCGCGAGGTTGAAGTCGGCACGGCTGCCGACGACCCCCACCCGCGCGGCGAGGTGCACCACGGCGTCGTGGCCCTCGAGGGCCTGACGCACGGCCACGGCGTCATTAATGTCGGCTCTCACCTCACGGTGCAACGATCCGCTGGCAGAACGCTGCAGCAGGGTCACGATGTCGCCCCGCGCGGCGAGTGCGTGGGCCGTGGCGGCGCCTAGCATGGACGTTCCGCCGGTGACCAGGACCTTCACGAGGCGTCCTGACCGTCGGACGGCCTGCCCGCAAGCACGTCGGCAGCCCACCTCGCTAGAGCGGCGCGATCGATTTTGGAGTTGTGTCGGGTGTCAACAGGCAGCGAGTCGCGCACGAGCACCGCGGCCACCGGTGTGCTGACGGCCGCGGCCCGCACCTGGTCGATGAGGTCGAGCGACGCCAGCACCTCAGACCGGCCAACCCCAGCCACGGGCACCACCACCACCACCACCTGCTGTGTTCCGCGAGGCCCCACCCCGACCGCGGCGGCCTGACGCACCGAGTCAAGCAACTCCACTGTCTGCTCCACGCCCACCGGGGTGACCGGTCCGCGATCGGTGGTGATCACGTGCTGGAGTCGGCCCTCGACCCAGAGTCGACCCTGGTCGTCGAGGTGTCCGACATCTCCCGTTCGATGCCATCCACCCGGAGGGGATCCCGCAGCCTCGGTGGCCCACAATCGGTCATAGCGATCCTTGCCGTGGGCCGCCTTCACCAGGATCTCGCCGGTGACGTTCGGTACAGTGCTCGGCTTGTCGTCGGTGGTGCCATCGGCCCCCAGGCTGCTGATGGCGACGGTCACTCCAACAATCGGCACGCCCACGCACACGCCGTCGCCTCGACCCGCAGCGCGCAGCTCGGCCAACGAGATGTCAGACACCGGCAGCACCTCTGTCATCCCGTACGGGGTATGCGGCTCGGCGCCGGGCATCAACTCGAGCGCATCCTCCAGCAGGCTGACCGCCACGGGCGCGCCGGCCGACATGAGCAGCCGCACCCCCGCGAGGCCTCGCCGCTGGAGGGGTGACAGGTCGCCCGCTGAGGACACCGCCGACCGGAGCGCGGCCGGTGACGCCCACACCATGGTGGCCCGCACCGCCACAGCGGCGTCGGCGAGCGCTCGGGCCGAGAGGCTTCCGGGCGAGGTGACGTCCATGTCGGGAACCGCACTAGGAATGCCGAGCGCGGGCCCCAGCACCGCCCAGGGGGCAAAGGCTGCCACGAGTGCGTCGTCGGGCCCGATGGAGTAGAGCTCGCGCAGTGAGTCGCGCTGAGCCTCGAGCGCGGCCCGGCGGTACACGACTCCCTTGGCCGGTCCGGTCGCCCCCGACGTGAACACGACGGCGGCTTCGACCGAAGACTCCCCCATCTCCGGCACGTCAGTGCCCGCGCCGAGCGGGATGAGGTCGACCAGCGCCCGCTGGGCCCCGAGCGCCCGCGCGATCGGGGTGAGCGAGCCGACCACCACCCGCACACCACTGATGCGCAATCGAAGTGAGCGGACCAGCGCGAAACCCTTCGGAATGGCGATCAGGTGGTCGGGCGCGGCACCGCGAAGCGCGCGACCCATGCCTCGAGCACCGAGCCCGGCGTCGACCGCGACGATCACGGCGCCCATGCGCCAGCAGGCGTAGACGCAGGCCGTGAGATCGGCCCCCGGCGGAATGAGCAGCGCCACCCGGTCACCCGGCAGCACTCCCGCTGCTGAGAGTCCGGCGGCGAGCTCGTCGACCCGCTGCGCCAGCATTCGCCACGTCACCGCTCGAGGCTTATCGCCGAGCTCGACCACGGCCGTGGAGTCGTCGGCCGACCGAGCGCGTAGGGAGGAGAGCAGGTGAGGGGGCGGTGCAGCCGGAGCTGGCGGCGCGGGCAGTCGCGGTGTCTGCGGAGGCAAGTGCGGACGATCAATCTCGCTGGCGGGCATGGGGGTGCCCTTCACTCCAGAGGTGACTGACAGCCAGCGCACCAGGTCAGGAATCGCCGCGGGGGCCTGCTCGGTCACGAGGTGACTGGTGCCCTCGTAGCGGTGCACGTCAGCGTGCGGCAGGCGCTCGATGAGGTCAGTGAGGTACAGATCGCCGAATACCGGATCGTCAGGGCCCCAGAGCAGCAGCACCGGAACGGTGAGCTGGCGCACACCCTCCGCGATGCCCGCGAGGGTCGCGTACGAGGGGTGCGAGTCGTCGAGCGGGATGTCGGCCACGAAGTCGCCGATTGAACGACGCCGCGCGGCCGTTTGGTAGGGGGCCAGGAAGCCCTGCCGCACGGGTGGGTCCAGGCGCCCACGGCCAAGGGCTAGAGCACCACGCACAAAGACGGTGCTGCGCACTGTCATCGCTGGAAGCACCCCCGGTATGCGCAGGGCACGGATGAGGGCGGGGGCGGGCGACCCCGGCGGCTGCGTGACCGCCGTGTTGGCGAGAACTACCGCCGCGAGCTGGTCAGGATGGGCCAGGGCCCAGCCGAGCGAGACCGGACCCCCCCAGTCGTGTGCGACGGTGGCAACCGGACCCTCAACCGCCAGCGCCTCGGTGATGTGCCCGAGGTCGTTGACGCGCTGCGCGAGCCGCCGTGGGCCGTCGGTATCGCTGAGCCGGTCGGAGAATCCCATGCCGACCTGGTCGACAGCGATGACCCGCCACTGCGCCGGCGCGAGGGCCAGAACTCGACGCCACAGGTACGACCACGTCGGATTGCCGTGCACGCACAGCAGGGTGAGTTCGGGGGTGCCGTCGACTGCGTTCCACGAGTCGAGCGCCTGAACACGGCGAGCGATGCCGTCGGAATCGACGAAGGCCACGCTTCTGGACCACGCGGGCTCGAGCCCCTCGAGCTCCGGGACCGTGATGCTCGGAGAGGGACGAGCGTCAGTCACCAGACGATCTCGAGCGCCGACACGTTCAGGCCCGAACCGATTCCCATCATGATGACGCGGTCACCGGCTGCGATGTTGGGCGCATGGGTTGCCATCGTGTAGGGCACCGAGGCGGGGCCGATGTTGCCGCGGGTGGGGAACGTGAGTGGCGCCTTGGTCTGGTCAAAGCCCAGCCGCTGGCAGATGGCAGCGGTGTGCACCAGCGACACCTGATGAATCACGTAGTGGTCCATGTCGGACCAGTCGAAGTCGCTGAGCGCCTCCTTCCAAGCGTCTTCAGACAGTTCGAGGCCAGCCTCAAACAGCGCCCGGGTATCGGTGCTCATGCCGTCGAGGTCGCCCACGCAGAGGGTGTGGTGCTGGCTCGCGGCCCGCGCCACACCGCCGACGACGCGGTGCCCCTCGGGGTGCTCGTCGGCGCGCCCAAGAACCATCGCCGCGGCACCCGACCCCAGAGTGAGAGTGGCGAAGTTGTCGTACATGTCCTCGATGGTGGGCTGGCCCGCGAGGAGTCGCGCGATGGTGCTCTCCTGAGGCTGGCGGCTGCCCTCGCCGTCGACGATGAGCGCGTAGTCGATCTGGCCGGCGTCGATGAGGGTGGCGGCCAGGTGCATTCCATTGACGAAACCGAGGCAGGCATTCGAGAGGTCGAAGTTCAGGCAGCTCGAGGGGAGTCCCAGCTCTCGGTGCACCGCCACCGAGGCCGACGGCTCGAGGTGGGCCCGTGAGACCGACGTGTTGACCAGCATGCCGATGCGGTCACGGGGAACCCCAGACTCAGCGAGGGCCTTCTCGCCGGCGAGCGCAGCAGCATCCTGGAAGGATGTCTCGACCGGCCACCAGCGTCGCTCCTTCACACCGGCGACGTTCTCCAACATGCCCGGCCGCATGCCGAGTCGCTCATAGATCGGGGCTAGCTGCTGGTCGATCTCGTCGGACGTCACCACGATCGGGGCGTCGACCGCCGACACCGATAGCACCGCAGCGTTGGTGAACCGATACAGGGAATTGCCGCGCATGGAGTTCCGATCGACGGACGGGGCCTCAAGGCCAGGGCCTTCAGTGTCTCATGGCCTCACTGATGGGGTCGCCCAGCGCCCCAAGGGTCTCACCTCACTGGTTGACGACCTCAATGGTGGCAAGAGTGGGGTCGGAACAGTAGGCCACCCGACCGAGGGTTCCGGCCACCCCGATCGCGTCGACGAGAGCCTCGGTGACGCGCTCGCCCGGCCCCAGCAGCGGCACCCCCGGCGGATAGGGGCAGAACTGCTCGGCGCTGACCTGGCCCACCGCCTCGCGCAGCGAGATACGCCTGCGGGGCGCGAACATGGCCTCGCGGGGCGACATCACCACCTCGGGTCGCACCTGCCAGGTGGCCACCGGAGCAGGCGTTCGCGGACGCCCTCTCATCGACTCAATCAGCGCGGCCACCATTCTCGCCACGTCGACAATCCACTCGGAGGAGTCGACTGGCGACATCGTCATCACGATTGTGTCGCTGTCGGCGGCCTCGACCCCGATGCGACGCTGCCACAGGGCATCGCTCAGCATCGTGCCGGTGACACCGGTCTCGGGTAGCCACAGGGTGAGCTTGTTCGGGTCAACCGGGCAGCCCACGCTGCTCTCGTCGATGACGACCACACCAGCCACCCTGCGCACGATGTCGCGCGCCTCAGCGGTGGCCGCAGCAACCCGGGCGAGCGCGGCCACCCCATCGGTGAGCATCACGTGGCGCGTGGCGTCGATGCTGGCGAGCAGCGTGGCCGAGGGCGACGTGGTGGCCGTGAGGTCGACCGACCGGTCGAGCCGGTGCGGGTCGATCAGGCCTCCGCGGCACGACACGATGGCGGTCGCCGAGTAGCCCATGAGCGCCTTGTGGATACTGGTCACCGCGATGTCGGCTCCGAGCGCCAGCGCCCCACTTCCGGGCAGGTAGTCGAGATGGGCCCCCCACGCCTGGTCGACCATCAGCGGCACACCGAGGGCGTGCGCGGCCTCAGCCAAGGCCGCGATGTCGCTCAGGGTGCCCACATACGACGGTGACGTCACCCACACAGCGGTGACGTCGGAACTAAGGGCGGCGACCGACGAGGGGCGCACTCCCACCGGGACCCCGTAGTCGGCGTGCACCTCGGGGAAGATCCACTCGGGCATCGCCCCCGAGAGCACCAGCCCGGCGAGCGCGCTGCGGTGCGAGGTTCGGTCAACGGCAACGAGCCGGTCAGGCTGGCTGATGGTCAGCAGCGACGAGATGTTCGCCTGGGTCGAACCGCCCACAAGAAAGCGGGTGTGGTCGGCGCCGATGGCCGCGGCGTAGAGGGACTCGGCGCTTTCGAGGACCTTGGTTGTCATCGCGAGATCGTCGGCACCGCCCTGCAGCGACACGTCGTCGCGCACGAGGTCGTGCAGCAGGTCGTAGCCGATGACCTCAGAATTCTGCGCGTACTGCATCTTGTGACCCGGCACCAGCAGCGGATGCCTGCCCTGCGAACGAGCGAGGCGCACGGCGTCGACGAGTGGCGCGTCGGACTGTTTCACGTGAGGTCTCCTCGGGTCAGTCGCTGGTACACGGCTTCGCCGCCCACCTCGCGCAGTCGTTCAGGGTCGCCGCACACCACGAGCCGGTCGCGCGCGCGCGACAGGCCGACGTAGAGCTTTTCGCGACCGCGCCCGTCGGCACCGAATCCGTTGACGGCGAGCACCACGGCTGGCCGTTCGAGGCCCTTGAAGCCCAGAACATGACCGTAGAAGACCTGATCAGCGTCCCAGAAGGTTGACCAGTAATCACGCTGCCCCCGCGCCTGCCTCTCACGCTGCTCGGGATGTCGGCTTCCGGTCGTCAGCAGTGCCACGTGCTCGGGAAGCCACCCCTCCGCGAGCAGTTCGTCAACCGCGTCGTCGGCGCGACTGATGGCGTCTGCCTCCGAGCAGGGGATGAAGAGCACGGGGTCGCCGTCGCCTCCGCGGTAGCGCATCTGCGTCACGGCGAGGGAGCCGAAGGTTTGGGCGATCGGCTTGGTGTTGCGCACGTTCTCGTCGAGAACGATTGGCACGAGGGGAATGGGGGGTCTGCCCCCGCGCGCGAACACGCGCTGCCCCTCGTCGACGAACGCGTACAGCGAACCCTCCTCGTCGTCGGCCAGAGCGCTGAGAACGGCGGGCCACCACGCCTCGGCGAAGTCCTGGGCCTCGTCGATGATCACCGCATCGAAGCGCTCGCTCAGTTCGCGGCGCTCGGCAAGTTGCACCATGGCATTGGGGAGGGTGACCTCCCAGTACTCGGAGTCGTCGTCGCTTCCGGGCGGGGCACCCCACTCAACGCCGAGTTGGTGAAAGGTGCCCACGTACGCAGGCCGCTCACGCGGCTTGAGCGTGGCCACCCAGCGGGTCAGAAACTCAGCAAGTCCACGCGAGTAGCACATCAGCGCAACCCGGCGCCCATCAGCGGCCAGTCTGCGGGCCTGCTCGACCGCGAGCCACGTCTTACCCGAGCCAGCACCACCGCGAATCTCAACTCGGTTGAGCAGCCGCAGTGCCGGAAGGATGATCGCCTGCCGCTCGGTCAGCAGATTGGCTTCGGCCTCGCGGTGCTCCATCAGCGCCAGCACGTCGCGCTGCGGCCGCATGCGCCCTGTGAGGATGTCGACGACATCGAGCAGGTCGTGCGCTAGCGCAGGCGGGTTCTCGTTCTCCTGCTGCTCGAGCAGCAACCCCAGCAGCTCGGCGGGGTCGGCCGCCACATCGTCGCGGTCGAGCACCATCCACCGGGGGCAGTCGGGCAGCGCGAAGTCGGGGGACACGTTGGTGAAGGGAAAGGCCACGGCGTGTCCGAAGCGAATGCGCCGCCGCTGCCACCGGGGGTCGGCGTCGAGGTAGTCGCGCAGCAGGTACTTGACCCGCGTCGCCTGCCCCACCGGGTCGACGCGCTTACTGGTCGCTCCGTGCTGCATCCAGTGCTGGCCGTTGTGGGCGAGGCTGCCCCCCTTGACCTCCACCACCACGATTCCACCGCCGGCGAGTCCGACGATGAGATCAGCCTCACGGTCACCAGCCGGGTCGGTGAACCGCACGTTGGCCATCAAGACATCGTCCGGACCTAGCGTTCGCTCGAGCGCGGCCCACACCGCCCGCTCGCCGGCGTTGGTGAACTGCGGGTCGGGCGGGATGCAGTGCGGCACAACGGACCCCCGACTCCATGCTGACGCCTAGTGGCGCCAGCATGTCACGTCTGCCGGGGCGGTGGTTCAGTCGGCGAGGGACGGCGACCTGTGGCTCACACCACGTAGAGGCTGCCGCCCGACTCGGTCACCTGGTATTTCTGCAGCGGCGAGCGGGCCGGACCTGAGATGGCGTCGCCGGTGCCTTCAGCAAAGACCGCTCCATGGCAGGGGCACGCGAACTCCTGGCCGGTGAAGTCGACCGAGCAGCCCTGGTGGGGGCACACCCGGCTGTAGGCCAGATAGGTGCCAGCTGCGGGCTGCACCACGTAGGCCGGGTTGCCGTCGGGAGCATCGAAGGAGAACGCCGTGCCCACCGGCACATCGGTCGCTGCGCCGATCTTGGTTCCCACGGGCTTGGCTGTGGCAGAGGCCGAGGCGCTGGGGCTTGACGTCGCGGTCGGCTTTGCCGAAGGCGAGGTGCTCGGCTTCGCCGACGGCGACGGCGAGGGTGAAGTCGTGGCGGCGCCCCCCGCGGTCTCAGACGCCGATCGTCCCCCGAAGGTGCGGGCCACGCCT
>CALQEM020000013.1:0-31152 GCA_943329595.2 Bifidobacterium breve | reverse complement strand
GCGGCGACGAGCTCCTGGGTGCGGATGGTGTACCCGGCGCGGGTGAGGGGAAGTGAATTGGTGACCACATGCAGAATTCGTCCCGGCGTTCCGACGACGCTCGTGTACGAGGGGGCGCCGGTCGTGGGCAAAGGCCCCGGCGTGAGTAGTTCCAACTCATTCGAGAGCGTGTCTCGTAAATGGCGGGCGGCCCGGGCAGGGCGCCCCTTCGCGCGGGCGGCGTCGTGGGCGCGGTCGCGCGCCTCGGTGAGTGAGCCGGCGGCTCGGAGCACCCGAGCCTGCAGCAGGGCCAGGTACGGGTCATCGGGGGTGAGTCTGAGCAACTGCGCGCCGGCGGCCACGGTCTGCTCGCGCGCGGCGAGTTCCTCAACTCGACGACGGATCGAGGACGCGTCTTCGGGTGCGGCGCCTGGACCCGCTGAGTCAACTCGGGGCCTCGAGACACGCCTCAACGGCTGGGGGAGGCGAGCCTCGAGGAGCAGCCTCAGCCGAGCAGGATCCGAGCGCCACCGCCTGACGGCGTCACTGGCAGCGACGGGGGTGTTGTGCAGGGCGCGGGCGAGCAGAGTGAGAGGGGTCTGTCGGAGAGCCACGCTGCGGTCTCCCTCCGTGCCGGTTCCGCGGTCCTAACCGCGAGCACCGTTAGACTATGACAACACCGCGGAACCGACGGACCGCCGGCTCTCACGAACGCACGCGCGGAAGGTACCCATGTCGCCCTTGGTCCTGCACGTCACCGGTGCCCGACCGAACTTTCCGAAGGCGGCGCCGGTCATCGCGGCTCTGAACGCGCGGGGAATCAAGCAGCACCTTGTGCACACGGGCCAGCACTACGACGACCGGATGTCGGAGGTATTCTTCCGCGAGCTCGGCCTGCCGCGGCCCGATGTCAATCTGGGTGTCGGATCAGGTGGGCACGGCAGCCAGACCGCAGCCATCCTCGCCGCGATGGAGGTGCTCCTCCTCGAACTCGAGCCTGCACTAGTGATGGTCTACGGAGACGTGAACTCGACCATTGCGGCAGCTCTTGCGGCCGTGAAGATCGGAATCCCCGTGGCGCATGTCGAGGCCGGGCTGCGCAGCTTCGACCGCACGATGCCCGAGGAGATCAACCGGGTTCTCACCGACCAGATCTCCGAGTTACTCCTGTGCACCAGCCCCGAGGCGCTCGCGCACTTAGGGGCCGAGGGTGTGGCGCCTGAGCGCATGCACTTCGTGGGCAACCCCATGATTGACACGCTGCTGGCCAGCCTCGATCGCTTCGATGATCAGGGGCTCGTGGCCGCACTCGGAATTGAGGGTCCGTTCGGCGTTGCCACCATTCACCGGCCCGCCAACGTCGACGATCCCGCCACGGCGGCCGCCATGGTGGGCTTACTGCACGGCGCGGCCGACCGGCTCGACATCATCATCCCGCTGCACCCGCGCGGGCGGGCAAACCTCGAGGCGGCCGGGCTCAGCAGCCACCCTCGACTTCATGTGCAGGAGCCGTTGGGATACCTGCAGTTCATGGGGGTTGTTCGGCGTGCACAGGTGGTGCTGACCGATTCCGGTGGGGTGCAGGAGGAGACCACCGTGTTGAGAGTGCCGTGCCTCACCATGCGCCCCAACACCGAACGGCCGGTGACGATCACCGACGGCACCAACCAATTGGTCACGGCCGACACCCTGCTGCCAGCGCTCGACGCTGTGCTGCGCCAAGGCGGAGTCGGCCACGACCGTATCCCCCCGCTGTGGGACGGCCGGGCCGGCGAGAGAGTTGCCGACGTCGTCGTGCGATGGCTGGCGGCCCGCCCGTGAGCCCGGTCGCAGAGCTTGTCGCTGCGGTGCGCACCCTGGCGCTGCGCTTCCTCATGGTTCCTCAGGGTTTAGATCAGGCCACCCCGGCCGGAATCACCCTCGGTCGGGTGCTCGCCTGGCCCGACGCGCTGCCCCTGCGCCCGGGCGACGTCGCGGTCGTCGTGGCGTCCGACGACCCCATCGCGACGGTGGGCGCGCAACTGCGCTGGTTGGTGAGCAACGAGGCGGATTGCCCGGTGCTGGTGGTGGTGGCGGCGGCCCTCGACGGCACTGTGCCCGACCTCGACCCGCTACTGACCGAGTTCGGCATGCGGGTCGATCGCGCCGCTGCCGATTCTGACTCGGGCGTGCAGGCGCTTCTGATACACCGTGTGTCAACGGCTGACCCGTCGGCATTAGTCTCAGCCGACCTCCGGTCGAAGGCCGCTCTCGTGGGCGAAAACGCGAGACTCCGGCGTGCGCTGCGAGGTGCTGAAGCGAGGGCGGCGTCGAGCCAACTGCGCGTGCGCAAGCTCGAGTCGTCCGGTGCCCTGCTGCTCGGGCGTGCGATGGTCGACGTAGCCAAGAACCCCAAGAGGTCCACTCGCAACGCCCGTCGCCTCTACCGTCGCTGGCGCACCAGCCGGGGCGGTTCGGGTGCTGTGCCCACCACGCTTGACGCTACGGCCACTGCTCGCCCGATGTCGGTCGAGGGACCCGATGTGCTGCTTGCTCACCGTGCCTACCCCCAGCTGCCTCGAGTGCTTCCCACCATCGCCCTCATTGGGTCGCCGTCCACCGCGCGGCTCCTCGCCCCGCACGCCGAGGTGGTCGAACTGCTCCCGCATGACGCCAGCGCGGTGCTTGAGCGCATCCTCCCCGACTTCCTGCTCATCGACACCAGGGCCGGTGACCCCGGCTCGGCCTGGTCGTACATCGGCAGCCCGTCGGCACCTGATCGCGACCGCGCCCTACTCGAGGCCCAGAAGGCGGCGACGTCGATTGGGGTGCCCGTGGTGCTGTGGCGTAGTTCGGGGCCCGAGCACACCGCCTTCCTCGAGCCGATGGCTCGTCTCTCCGACCTCGTCCTCGACGTTCGTGGATCGGCCCCTGACCGGCTGTGGAGCCCGGGGGTCTCGCTAGCCGGCATCGCGACAGGAGCGCTGCCTCCCGAGCAGCGAGCGGGTGTCATGATCTCAGGGCTCATCAGGCACGGAATCGGTGGCGCTGAACGGCTCGGCGCTGTGCAGTCAGTGCTCGATTCCGGCGTTGAGGTGGTCGTCACGGCTGACGCGTGGGGGGTGCAGCCCGCCGCTGGGCAGTGGCCTGCCGCGGTGGAGATCCGCACCGGGCGCTGGGGGCGGTCACGGGCCCTGCGTGAGTGCCTCGCTGGCATCCGAGCTGAAGCTGGGGGTCTGAACCAAGGGGGCGCTGGGCTCAGTCGCGAGTCGTTGCAACTGAGGGCGGCTGGCGTACGGCTGCTCGACCCCGTCGCTGCTGGCCGCGGCGCGGTACCCGATGCGGTGTCTGCGACAGAGCTCGCCGACACTCTCCGAGCCCTCTTCGCCGAGGATGCCGTGCCCGTGCGGCTGGCCGACCTCGTGTCGCGGCTCGGTATCGACTCTGATCCACTGTGGTCGCGTCGCATGTCGGTGCTGGCCCCGGGCCTGACTGCCGCCGAGACCTCCGCCCTCGTCGATGATCTCCTGGGTCAGCGGAGCCTTCCGTACGAGGTGGTAGTGCCCATGCGCGCACTGCTTGGCGAGGCCGCGCATCGTCTTAAGGAGGCCGGAATCACGGTGATCTCCGCCGGAGTGCCAGCGGCTGATTCCTCGGCTCTCGCGGCGGCGGCGGAGTGTGACTGGGTGGTGCCCTGGACCTCGGACAACCGCTGGGCCCCCACCCACCTCGACGACAAGGCCCTGCAGGCCGAGATCATCGGACGCGCGGGCGAGCCGGGCTCGCCGGTGCTTCCGCCCGGTCCGCTGGTGCGCAAGCGACTCGCTCGCGGCGAGGTCAACGCCGGATCAAGCCAGGGGACCAGCCACGAGGAGAGCCAGTGACCAACGACGCGTCCGCCGCCCTCACTCCTGCGATCTTCCGCCCGGCGCTCAAGGCGCTCGTCTACGGCGACGTCAACCTCAACATCATCGACGGTTCGGCGATCTGGGCGCAGTCGATGTGTCAGGTGCTGAGCGCCGTGGGCATCGACACCACCCTGCTGCTGAAGGCCGAGGTCCAGACCCCTCGGCTTGTCGACCCCATCGCTGCCCTGCCGGGCGTGCGTGTCGTGCGGGCGGTCGAGGAGGGTCTGGCTAAAGGGCCCTCGATCGTGCCGGAGGCGGCGGTGGACCTCATGGCCCAGCTCGACGACGCCACCCCTTTTGACCTGGTCATCGTGCGCGGGCTTCGGCTCGCCACCCGGGCGGCAGAGTTGGGCCGCTTCGACGGACGACTCTGGGTGTATCTCACCGACATCCCCCAGCATGTGGCCGATATCGACGGCGACGTGCGCGAGCAGGTCGGTGCCATCATCGCTTCGACGAGGCTCGTGCTCTGCCAGACCGAGGACCTCCGCTGCTTTATCGAGGGTGAAATCCCAGGCGCGGCGGGCAAGTGCGAGCTGTGGTCTCCCGTCGTGCCACCCGTTGAGTTCGAGGTACCGACCCCCGCGCCGCTCGAGGGCCGGGCCCTCAAGCTGGGTTACGTCGGCAAGTTCGCGCCGCACTGGAACACCCTGCAGATGACCGAACTACCGGCACTCTTCGCCGCGCGCGGAGTCTCGGCCGAGGTGCACATGGTGGGTGACAAGATCCACGACGACTCGGCCGACCCCACCTACCGGGCACGCATGACACGGGCGCTCGAGGTCACCCCCGGAGTGGTCTGGCATGGCGGAGTTCCTCGGCAGGAGGCGATGCAGGCGGCCGCCCAGATGGACATTGGCCTGTCGTGGCGCGACCCCATCATGGATGCCAGCCTCGAGCTGTCGACCAAGGTACTCGAGTTCAGTGCCCTGGGGGTTCCTGTCGTGCTCAACCGAACCCCAGCCCACGAGGACCTTTTCGGCGCCGACTACCCGCTCTTCGTCGACTCCACCGACTCCATCGTCGAGTTAGTGTCCATTGTGCTGGCCGACGCCAACCTCATAGGACTTGCTCGCGAGCGCTGCGGTCGGGTTGCTGATCGATTCGGGTTCCCCACGGCCGTGGCCACCATGAACCGACTGCTCGCGGGCGTCTTCCCCGATGCCTCAACGATTTCGCCCGCGCTGGGTAGCCGCCCACGCCCCCTGCGCGTGGGGGTGGCCAGCCACGACCTCAAGTTCTTCACGCGCATCCTCGACCGACTTCGATCACTGCGTGAGATCGAGGTGCGGGTCGACGAGTGGTCGGCCCTGTCGGTGAACGACGAGCAGGCCAGCCAGTCATTGCTCGAGTGGGCCGATGTCGTTGTCGCCGAATGGTGTGGTCCGGTGGCGGTCTGGTACAGCCAGCGAAAGCGAGCAGATCAGCGTCTGATCGTGAGGCTGCACCGCTTTGAGCTCGACGGCCCGTGGCTGCCCGACGTCGCGATCGACGCGATCGACGCGGTGGTGTGCGTGAGCCCGTTCTACGCCGAACTCACCCGCGAGCGCACCGGGTGGCCGGCCGACAAGGTGGTGGTCCTTCCCAACTGGGTCGACCTCGGGCAGTTCGACCGGCCCAAGTACGAGGGCGCCGAGTTCAACCTGGGCATGATCGGAATCGCGCCGGCGCGCAAGCGAATGGACCTCGGAGTGGAGGTGCTCGACCGATTGCGGCGCCGTGATGCCCGGTATCACCTCTACGTGAAGTCAAAGATGCCCTGGGACTACTGGTGGATTTGGCAGCGACCCGAGGAGCAGGAGTTCTACGACGACCTGTTCACCCGCATGGAGCGCGACGACCACCTGCGCGGCGCTGTGGTGTTCGACGGCTTCGGGGGCGATGTGCCGGCGTGGTTGCGGCGCATCGGGTGGGTGCTCTCCACGAGTGATGACGAGAGCTTCCACCTCGCTCCGGCCGAGGGCATGGCCAGCCGCGCGGTGCCCGCACTCCTTCCCTGGCCCGGGTCAGACGCCATCTACTCCGGTAGGTGGATTCATGCTGACGTCGACACGATGGCCGATGCCATCGACGAGACCGTGCGAGGAGGCTCGTGGGAGGTGTCTCGGCAGCGGGCCTACGCCGAAGTGGGGGCATCGTTCCCCCTCGATGAGGTGTGCGACGCCTGGGTACGCCTGATCGCGGGTGACGGCGTCCCCGAGCGCTGGCGCAGTTCGCTGGTGCCCGATATGAGTGATTAGTAACTTATATGGCTTGTAGATCACGATCGCGAGGGGCCAAGTCCAGGATTTATTGCCCCGGATGCCGAAGTTCACTCGCCAGATACTCAAGTCCTGTGTCACAGGGCCGACACAGAGAGCATGAGAACTCGTGGGCGACTCGTCGGCTGGCACAAGGCGGCCGCAATTCTCGGCGCGATGGCTATCGCTCTGGGCCTCGCTGCCGTGCCCGCCGCCCCGGCCAGCGCCGTGAGCACGACGTTCCAGTGCATCCCCGGCGCGCAGGGCCTCGGCTACAGCTACGGCAACAACGCCAAGAGCCTTCTCGCGGGCACCCTGTACCTACCGTCCACGGGCGTCAAAAAGAAGCTGGCCCTCGGAACGGGCGCCATCGACTGGAAGGGCCTGTCGGCGCAACTAGATGACGATGGAGTCCGCTGGCTCTTCAGCCTCAAGTGGATGGAATCGCTGGTTTTGTACTATGACGAGGGCTACTTCTTCGGCCCGGGCAAGGAGTCATTCGCCCGCGCCAAGGAGATCGTCATCGACTTCAACGCGGCCTATCCTGACCAGGCAGTGAAGGAGGTCTGGCACCCGTGGGTGGCGGCGTTCCGCACCGAGGCGATCGCCTGCCTCGCCCGCGACGTGTCGAGTGACAGCCCCATTCTCGACATCCTTCAGAGCCATGCTGAGTTTCAGGCCACCGCGTCTCACTACCTCGGCAACTGGAACCAGGGACTCGAGCAGGATGTTGCGCTGCTGGCGGCAAGCTGTGTGCTGGGCCGTCCCGATTGGGAGACAATCGCCAACACGCGGGCCGCCGTGAACCTCGACGCCAGTTTCAGCCCCGACGGCTCGATGAACGAGCAGGCGCCCGGCTACTTCGTGTGGGCGTTCAAGCGCTGGGTTGTTTACCTCGACATCAGCCGCCAGTGCTCCAACGCCGGTCTGCCCGAGCTCGATACCCGGCTGCGCAATGCCCTGCAGTTCCTGCAGGACAGCATCCGGCCCGATGGCAACCTCGTGCCCATCGGCGACACGGTCGCCGCGCCCCCAGCAATGAGCATTAGCAATGCCATCACGACGCTGGGCTGGACCCCGACGCGCGACACTGCTGCCAGCCCCAGTAACTCGATCATCGCGAACTACCCCGATGGCGGCTTCCTGTTTTCGCGCACCAGCACAGGCGCGGGCGCTAAGGAGCAGTACACGACCCTTCGCTACGGTCCCCGGCGCTACGGCCACGGACACTACGACCACGGGTCAGTGACGTGGTGGAGCAAGGGACATCCGGTTCTCATCGATGGCGGTTACAACGGCTACGTCACCACCGGAATGCGGGAGGCGTTCCAGTCTCCGCAGGCTCACAACGTGCTCACGCTGCCGGCCGTTCCTTTCCGCACCTACTCCTCTTCGACACTCACTCGCTCCACCGTCACCGACAAGGGCTGGTTCTACGAGGTGTCGGACGCCCAGACGACAGCGGCCAACGTGATGGTGGGTGGCGGCTACCAGGGAGCCACCCGGATCCGTGGAGTGCTCACTGTGCCAGCCGCGGGCATCATGGTCGCTTACGACCGCGTCGACCGCACCCACCTGCGCTACATGTTCAAGGCCCAGGCAGCAAAGTCCGTTCGCTGGTGGCACCTCGACAAGTCGTTCACGGCCACTGTGAGCAGCCGTTCTACGGTCACGGCGGTCGCGGGAACCACGCAGGTGAGCGTCGTGAACGTGGCCTTCCCGGAGGCGCCTCTGACGCTCGGCTCCACCACGGTGGTGAAGGGCTCCATGAACCCCATCCAGGGGTGGATGGGCAACGGCGCGGGCCAGCTGTACGCCGCTCCCGCGATCGGCATGACGTCGTTGGCCAGCCGGATGCTCTCGGTAGTGGTCGACACCACCAAGGGCACGGTCGTCACCACCAAGCTGATTGCGGTGGGCAAGGGCTGGGCGCTCTCGATCAAGGTGGGAACTGCCACCACGGTTGTCGCGATCGCCCCCAGTGGCGCTATGAGCGTGGGCTAGTCAGCTCAGGCGTGGCGAAGGCCCGGCGCAGTGCCGTCCTTCCCGGCCGCACCGGGCGGCAATCCATGGCTGCAGAGTCTGAGACAATACAGTGAATGGGTGCCAGCAGGATCGCCCTGCCGAGCCTCACTGGGAGTCATCGTGTCGGTCGACATTGTCGTCATCGGGCTGGGGTACGTAGGCCTGCCACTGGCGCAGGAAGCGGTGCGTTCGGGACTGTCGGTCGTGGGACTCGACGTATCCGAGCGGGTCGTGACCGGCCTGCGCGCTGGCAGGTCGCATGTCGATGACCTCTCCGACGACGCGATCGTCGACATGCTGGCCGCAGGCTTTGAGGTCACCTCCGACGCCGCCGTCCTGGCCGACGCCGACGCCGTTGTCGTGTGTGTGCCAACTCCGCTGTCGGCCGAGGGTGGGCCCGACCTGTCGGCGGTGCTCAGTGCCACCCGCGTGATTGCCCAGCATGTGCACCCCGGAATGCTCGTGGTGCTCGAGTCGACCACCTACCCCGGAACCACCGACGAAGAGATTCGCCCACTCCTCGAGGCGGGTGGGCTCGTTGCCGGGGTCGACTTCCACCTCGCTTTCAGCCCCGAGCGCATCGATCCGGGCAACCCCACCTACGGAATGCGCAACACGCCCAAGGTGGTCGGGGGTCACACCATCGCCTGCACCCAGGCCGCCATCGCCCTCTACACGCGCTTCGTCGACACCGTGGTTCCGGCAGCTGGCACGCGCGAGGCTGAGATGGCCAAGCTGCTCGAGAACACCTACCGACACATCAACATCGCCCTGGTCAACGAGATGGCGAAGTTCTGTCAGGAGCTCGACATCGACCTGTGGGACGTCATCCGCTGCGCGTCGACCAAGCCCTTCGGATTTCAGGCCTTCTACCCGGGGCCGGGGGTGGGTGGGCACTGCATTCCCATCGACCCCAACTACCTCAGCCATCGCGTGCGCTCCAAGCTGGGCTACCCGTTCCGCTTCGTCGAGCTGGCGCAGGAGATCAATGCCGGAATGCCCGCGTACGTCGCGCGCAGGGCGCAGGACATCCTGAACGACCACGGTCAGGCCGTACGGGGCTCCACCATCCTGCTGCTGGGCGTCACCTACAAGCCCGATATCGCTGACCAGCGTGAAAGTCCGGCTCAGCCGGTCGCCCGGGCCCTCATGGCCTTGGGGGCCGACGTGCAATTCCACGACCCCAAGGTTGAGGAGTGGACACTTGTCGGGCAGAGCCTCACCCGGGTGCCTGACCTCGATGTGGCACTCGGGTCGGCCGACCTCACGATTTTGCTTCAGGCCCACCGTGACTACAACCCCGAGCACCTCGCGGTAGCGGCCCGGGTGCTGTTCGACACTCGCGGAGTCAGCCGCGACGACGTCACGGTGCGCCTGTGAGTGCCGACACCACGGTCCCGCCTGATTCCGAGCTGCGCGCTCTGGCGCGCGAGTACGGGCTCAAGCCCATCGGTGTGCGGCCCTCGCTGACGAGGTACATCAAGCAGATCTGGGACCGCCGGCACTTCATCGTCGAGTATGCGCGTGCTCGCGGCCAGGCGGCCAACACCGAGAGCCGCCTCGGACGACTCTGGGAGGTGCTCAACCCGCTCTTCTCGGTCGCTATTTACTACCTCGTGTTTGGCATCATTCTGGGGGGTAATAAGAGCGTTCCCAACTTCCTGGCCTTCCTGGTGATCGGCGTCTTCATCAACAGCTACACCCACTCGGTGGTGCTCAGCGGATCCAAATCGGTTACTCGCAACATGGGCATGATCCGCAGCTTCCACTTCCCCCGCGCGATCATGCCCCTTGCCGATCTGGTGCAGAACTTCCGACTGCTCCGCACCAGCATGCTGATTTGCTGCATCATCGTGGTGCTCACCGGCCAGCCCATCACGTGGGCGTGGCTGCTACTGATTCCGGCGATCCTGTTCCAATCGATGTTCAACTTCGGGCTCGCGATGGTGGTCGCGCGCCTTACCACCCGCGTGCGCGACGTTGCCAAACTGCTCCCGTTTCTGCTGCGCACCTGGACCTACCTGTCGGGTGTGATGTACCCCATCTCGACGTTCATCGAGGACAAGGGCGACTTCGTGAAGTTCGCCTTCACGGTTAACCCGATGGCCGTCTACATCGAACTCGCCCGCGACGCCCTGCTCGAGAGTTACTCGGTGCCGGCAATCACCTGGTACCTCGCGGTCGGCTGGGGCATCGGCATGCTGCTGGTGGGCTTCATCTACTTCTGGAAGGCCGAGGAGAGGTACGGCCGTGGCTGACCTCCCCGTGCTGTCCGAGGAAGATTTCGACGATAGAGCAATGTCAACCGGGCCGGTGTCGAACGGTGTGCGGTCTAAGCCGCTCGAGCTCGGAGACCCCACCGTCATCGTCGACGACGTGTTCATTACCTACCGGGTGCAGGGCAATGGTGGCGCAAAGACCTCGGTGCCCGGCGTCGCGACGGCACAGGCGTTGAGGCGCCGACTCACTGGTAAGGGCGGCGCCGGCCCCGGAATCCAATACGTCAAGGCCGTGCGGGGGGTCTCGTTCGTGGCGCACAAGGGTGAGGCCATCGGTCTTCTCGGTCGCAACGGCAGCGGCAAGTCGACGATTCTCAAGGGCATTGCTGGGCTCCTGCCGCCCACCAAGGGTCGCGTCTACACCAGTGCGCAGCCGGCTCTGCTCAGCGTGGGGGGCGCCCTGGTCAGCACGCTCACAGGCGAGCGCAACATCAGGTTGGGCGCGCTGGCCCTCGGCATGTCTCCCGAGGAGGCCGACCTGAGGGTTGAGGAGATCGCCGAATTCGCCGGAATCGGACGCTTCATCTCCATGCCCATGACCACCTACTCATCGGGCATGAAGGCTCGGCTTCGCTTTGCCATCGCTGCCAGCGTGACTCACGACATCCTGCTCATCGACGAGGCCTTGGCCACCGGTGACGCCGACTTCAAGGCGCGCAGTTCGCAGCGTATCCGCGAGTTGCGCGACCACGCGGGCACCGTGTTTCTCGTGAGCCACTCCACCGGCGTGGTGCGCGAGACCTGTCAGCGTGCCATCTGGATGGAGCAGGGCAAGATCGTGATGGATGGTGACGCCGAAACCGTCATCAAGGAGTACGAGAAGGACATGAACTCGCACCTCGGACGTCAGGCTGGCGCCGCGGGCTGACTCCTGCGCCGTGCCTCTGCGGTCGGCGTTGTCACCGAGTTCACCCCAGAAACGGCAGAATCCCGGGACATCAGTGGGGATGTCCCGGGATCTCACAACCGTCGGGGTGGCGGGATTCGAACCCACGGCCTCTTCGTCCCGAACGAAGCGCGCTACCAAGCTGCGCCACACCCCGGATGTGCTCGTTGACTCTATCCGAGCGGCTCAGCCCGCTGAGCGCAGGGTGAGGAGGGTGGCCTCCGGAGGGCAGGCGAACCGGATGGGCGCGTAACGCGACGTGCCGAGGCCCGCTGACACGTGCACCCACGAGTCGTCGTGACGGTGAACTCCCTTGGCCTTGCGGCGGTCGAGGTCGCAGTTGGTCACCAGTGCGCCGAAACCCGGAATGGCGAGCTGTCCGCCGTGCGTGTGGCCAGCCAGAATCAGGCCCGCACCATCGCCGCTCATAGCGTTGAGAACACGTCGGTAGGGGGCGTGCACCACCCCCAGGGCCAGGTCAGCAGCCGCATCGAACTCGCCGGCGACCTCGTCGTAGCGGTCGGTCTTAATGTGTGGGTCGTTCACACCGCGAACGTCCCACTCGCGACCGTCGACCTTCACGGTGACTCGCGCGTTGTTGAGGTTGTACCACCCGGCCGAGACAAGTCCGTCGCGCAGGTCGCGCCAGGGCAGCGGCGCCCCGAGCAGCCGGCGGTCGCGGTCGGGAAACAGGTAGCGGGCCGGGTTCTTCAGGGTCGGGGCGAAATAGTCGTTGGAGCCGAAGACGAACATGCCGGGCCGAGCGAACAGAGGGTCGAGTGCCTCCATTGCCGTCGGCACCGCCTCAGGGTGACTCAGGAAGTCACCCGTCACTACGACCGCGTCCGGATTCAGCAGAGCGAGCCGTTGGACCCACTCGACCTTGCGGCGTTGCCCGGGGGTGAGGTGCAGGTCGCTGATGTGCAGCAGCGTCACGGGCGGTTGGCCGGCAGGAAGTGCCGGAATGTCGATGCGTCGCAAACGGAAGGAGTGCACCTCGTAGCCGGCTCCGTACGCCACGCACGCGGCACCTGTCACGGCGGCACCAACCGCCAGTCTCCTCAGGGTGCTCATGGCACGAGTCTGCCACGGCATCGGTAGCTCAGGCTGGCTCAGATTGGCGCGTGCGCTCGTCGGGGTGGGGGTGGGGCACGGGTCCGATGCGAGAATGGGGCCATGACTGACATGAAGCAGCGACTGCAGGACGATCTGACCGAGGCGATTCGTGCGCGTGATTCAGTGCGATCGGCCACGCTTCGCATGGCGCTGGCGGCGCTGACGAACGAGGAGGTTGCGGGTAAGGAATCCCGCGTTCTCAGCGACGATGACGTCGTGCTGGTACTGGGCCGCGAGGCCAAGAAAAGGCGTGAGTCGATCGAGGCATACTCCACGGCGGGCAGGCAGGAGCTAGTCGACATCGAGCGCGCCGAACTCGCGGTGCTGTCGGACTACCTGCCCGAGGCGCTCACTGACGATGAGTTGGCGCGCCTCGTGGCCGACGCGGTGACCCAGGCACAGTCCGATGGACTCGAGGGCATGAAGGCCATGGGGGCGGTGATGAAGGTCCTGCAGCCCCAGATCGCCGGCCGCGCCGACGGCGCGGTGGTGGCGGCCTCCGTGCGCTCTGCGTTAGGAACCTGACGCAGTCTCAGGCCGTCGGGGTGCTGGTCTCGGTGGGTGTCGGTGTTGGCGTCTCGGTGGGTGTCGGCGTTGGCGTCACGGTCGGTGTAGGTGTGGGTGTCGGTGTGGGTGTCACGGTCGGTGTGGGCGTGGGTGGCGGCGAGGTGCTGGTCTCGGTGGGTGGCGGCGAGGTGGCCCCCGCTGTGGGGGAGAGCGTGGGAGTGGGAGTGGGAGTGGGCGTGGGCGTCGGGAGAAAGAGTCCCGTCACGATGTTCTGCACGGGGAAGAGTTGGAAGGGCGTGGGCAACGTTCCGGCCAGGTAGGCCAGCAGGGTGTCTCTCCAGATCGGCCCGGGCAGGGAACTTCCGAAGACCTGGCTGAAGTACGTGCCGTTGATGATGAGGTCCTTCATCGGGTTGCCAAATCCGCCCCGCGGGTCGCCCACCCACACTGCGGCGGCGACGTCGGGGGTGAATCCTGCGAACCACACCGCCGCCGACTCGTTGGTGGTTCCGGTCTTGCCGGCGGCCGGCCGTCCCAGCGACATGGCCTGGCCCGTGCGCCCCGGGATAGGTCCGTCGATCACGCCGGTCAGCAGTGCTGCCACGGCATCGGCTACCCCGCGGGTGACCACCTGGCGACAGTCGGCCGGGGGCACCGCGAGCGACGTGCCGTAACGGTCGGTGATGCCCGAGATGACGAACGGCTTGCAGAAGATTCCGTGGTTGGCGAAGCCCGCGTAGGCGCCCGCCATGGCCAGTGGGGTGATCTCATTGGTGCCGAGAACCTGTGACGGAAGAGCCTGCAGGGGCTCGCCGTTGGCGCGGGTGACGCCCATCGCGGTGGCGATCTCGATGGGTCGACACAGCCCGGTGCGCTGCTGCAAGGCGAGGTAGAAAGTGTTGACCGAGTACGCGGTGCCGGTGTGCATGTCGAAGATGCCCGACGACGTTGAGTTGCGGGCCGTGTAGGGGGGAAAGGTCGCCTTCGTGTCACAGGCGGTGAGTCCTTCAAAGGTTGCCGGAGACTGCGAGTCGATCAGCTCGTCAGCGCTAACACCCTTCTCGAGGGCAGCCGCCAGGGTGAACACCTTGAAGGTTGATCCCGCCTGCATTCCGATGGTGCCGCCTCGGTTCTGGCCCACGTTGTAGTTGTAGGTGGTGCGGCCAGCGCCGCTTGTGCCCCACGTGCGGTTCTGGGTCATGGCCAACACTGCGCCGTCGAGCGGACGGACCATGCTGAGGGCAGCTGCCTTGCCCGAGGGGTCATCGTTGGGGATGTACTTCTCGACAGCGTCCTGAGCTGAGCGTTGAGCGAGGGGGTCAAGGGTGGTCTTGATGATGAGCCCGCCCGAGCGCAGCAGCGAGTCGCGCGCCTCGGGGGTGCTGCCAAAGGCGGGGTCGCTGCGAATCGTGCGCAGTACGTAGTCGCAGAAGAAAGCTGAGGTCGACGTGGTGCAGCCGTTGGGGGGTAGCTGCTGGGGCTTCAGAATCGACGTCACCGACCGGCTCGACGCCGTGGCGGCCTGCTCTTCGCTGATCACTCCAGTCTCGACCATGCGTCGCAGCACCATGTCGCGTCTCACCTGCGCCCCGCGGGGATTGCGCAGCGGGTCGTAGCCCACCGGCTGCTGCACGAGGCCGGCGAGCGTCGCGGCCTGGCTGAGGGTGAGGCGGCTGGCGCTGGTGGAGAAGTACCGCCGTGACGCCGCCTCAACTCCGTACGAGCCGGCGCCGAAGTAGGCGATGTTGAGGTAGCGCTCGAGGATCTGGTCCTTCCCGAGCTCCTGCTCGAGTACGAGGGCGTACCTGAGCTCCTTGAGCTTGCGCAGCAGGGTACGCGAGCGCGCGTCCACGGCATCCTGCTCAGTCTGCGCTGACGTGATCAACACGTTCTTCACGTACTGCTGGGTGAGGGTGGACCCGCCCTGCACCGTACCGCCGCTGGTATTTGACACGAGAGCGCGTACGGTGCCGCGCACGTCGATGCCGCGATGGTCGTAGAAGCGCGAGTCCTCGATCGCCACGATGGCCTGCCGCATAATCGGTGCGACCTCTTCCAGGGAGACCTCGATGCGGTTCTGGAAGAACAGGGTGGCCAGCCGGCTGCCGTCGGACGCCAACACCACCGACTGCTGGGGAAGGGGGGGCACGTCGAGTTCTGCCGGCAGCGACTGGAAATCTTCGACGGCCACCCGCCCGGCCATTCCAGCAGGGGCCACGAGAGGGAGGGCGATGGCTGCGACCACCACCCCAGCCACAACGGAGATGGCCACGAACAGGCCACAGTGGGCGAGAACCCTGAGGGCCGCGCCGAATCGACTGTCGTTCGAGGTCACACCCACTATGACGCAAGCCTAAGACCGTGTGTTCCGCGCTGCGCAGTCCCCACCCCGCCATCAGGTGGAAATCACGCGAGGCGACGAAAAACTCAACCCCTGCAAGTACTTTCCACAGAAAAACGTGGCATTCACGCGAGTGTATCGGCTTTTAGTACGATGGGTAGTGGGCTGAACGTACCCTGTCGGGGTGGGTGTGGCGTGCGTAGCGTCGGCACAACCGTTCGCTTCGGTGGATCAGCCGCCGAGCCAGTCACGAGGGAGAATGTCCTCCGATGCCCTGGACTGCCGACTGGTCGGCGAAAGCAGCCTGCCGCACCACCGATCCCGATGCGCTGTTCGTGCAGGGAGCGGCCCAGAACCGAGCGAAGGCGATCTGCCTAGGTTGCGCGGTCCGTACCGAGTGTCTGGCCGACGCCCTCGACAACAGGATCGAGTTTGGCGTGTGGGGCGGCATGACCGAGCGTGAGCGTCGCGCACTGCTGCGCCGCCGGCCTCAGGTGATGTCATGGCGCGGCCTGCTCGAGATGGCGAAGACTCGGTTCGAGTCGCTGTCCGACGCGGAGGCCGACGCGGTGGCCGAGGTTCAGATGCCGGCCTCAAGCCGAGCCTCCTAGCGATCGATCCCGCCTGAACCGCTGAGGTTAACCGGCGAGGTGCTCGCCCACCGAGCGCAGGCCCGTGAGGTCGTGAACGTCGCCCGCGAAGGCAGGCACCTCGACGATGGCCACCGAGGGGTGCGCCCCTGAGAACCTCTGGGCTAGGTGATGCTGGCGGGCCCGCGTGGCGAGGTGCTGCGCATGCAGTCGGAGTAATGCGGCGGTGACCGCTCCGGGGTTGCTGTCGTCGAGTCGCTCAGCGCCAGCGAGGGCCTGCTCGGCCGAGAGCGTCGGCGCCCGTGTCAGCTGAACTCGGTTGAGCACCAGTCCGGCCAGCGGCATTTTCTCGGCCTCAAGTCGCTCGACGAAGTACGACGCTTCACGCAGCGCGTCGGCCTCGGGCGCGGCGACCACCACGAACGACGTGCCCGGTTCCTGCAGGAGCGCATACGTGGCCTCGGCACGTTCGCGGAAGCCGCCGAAGAGCGCCTCGAAAGCTCCCACGAAGGCTTGCAGGTCTTTGAGGACCTGCGCTCCGATGACCTTGTTCAGCACTCCGGTGAATACTCCAAACCCCGCGCTCACCAGCCGGCCGAGGCCCTTGCCCGCGGTGCGCGCGGGGGCGGTGAGCAGCCGGATGAAGCGGCCGTCGAGGAAGGAGCCCATCCGGGCGGGCGCGTCGAGGAAGTCGAGTGCCGATCGCGATGGCGGGGTGTCGACCACGATGAGATCCCAGGTTCCCTCGGCGTCGGCCTCCGCGCGCAGGCGGCCGAGTTTCTCCATCGCCATGTACTCCTGGGTGCCCGCGAATGAGCTCGACAGGGCGATGTAGAAGGGGTTGCTGAGAATCTGCTCGGTTCGCTCAGGATCGGCGTGGTCTTCGACCATCTCGTCGAAGGTGCGCTTCATGTCGAGCATCATCGCGCTGAGCTCGCCGGGACCCTCGACGCCAACAACGGGGCGTGGCTCGTTGTCGAGCTCGGTGAGACCCATCGACTGGGCCAGTCGGCGGGCCGGGTCGATGGTCATGACGCACACCCGTCGGCCTCGCTCGGCGGCGCGCAGCGCAAGTGCCGCTGCCGTGGTGGTCTTGCCCACGCCGCCGCTGCCACAGCACACGATGATGCGGGTGGCAGGGTTATCGAGCAGAGCGTCGACATCCCAGCGCTCCCAGCTGTCGAGGTGGGTCGCGCCGGTCGCACTCATCGGATTCCTTGCTCGCGCAGTACGGCGGCGAGCTCGTAGAGCCCGGCGAGGTCGACTCCCTGGTCGAGCATGGGCAGGGAGACCACCGGCAGGCCGAGCGACTCGAGGCGCTCGCGCTCCTGGGATTCGAGCGCCACGCGCTCAGCGTGGTCGCGTGCCTCGTCGGCAAGGTCGTCAACCAGTGCGTTGGTGGTGGCTCCGCGGCGGGCTACCACCCCACCCTTCTTGAGGTCGGCGATGAGCACGTCGCGGTCGAGGGTTCCTGATGACGCGCGAGACAGGTCGTCAGCAGTCATGAGCGGGTCGCGCAGCATGTTGACGAAGATCTCGCCGGGCGGAAGTCCGTTCTCGTGCAGTGCCTTGACACCGTCGAGGGTCTCCTGAACCGGCATTTCTTCCAGCAGGGTGACGAGGTGAACGGCGGTCTGAGTCGATGTGATGACCCGCATCACTGAGTCGGCCTGACTACGAATCGGGCCCACGCGGGCGATGCCGGCCACCTCACGGTTGACGTTGAGAAATCGGGTCACCCGTCCGGTGGGAGGCGCGTCGACCACCACAGCGTCGTACACGTGCACGCCCTTCTCGGTGCGCTTCACCGCCTCGCAGAACTTGCCGGTGAGCAGCACATCGCGAAGTCCGGGTGCGATGGTGGTGGCGAACTCAATGGCGCCCATTCGGCGCAGGGCGGAGCCCGCGCGGCGCAGGTTGTAGAACATGTCGAGGTAGTCGAGGAGGGCTTCCTCGGTGTCGATCGCGAGGCCAAACACGTCGCCTCCGCCGGGGGCGACGGCAATCTTGCGCTCGGTGTACGGCAGCGGAGGAACGTCAAAGAGCTGCGCAATGCCCTGACGGCCCTCCACCTCAACGAGCAGGGTGCGTCGGCCGTTGGTGGCGAGCGCGAGAGCCAGGGCTGCGGCCACGGTGGTCTTCCCCGTGCCTCCCTTGCCCGACACGATGTGGAGTCGAATATCGTCCCGTGCCATGTGTCGAGCGTAGCCCGAGCGGACGAGCGGCGCCCCTCGCACTACAGTCGGCACATGACGACCTGGGAATACATCACTGCACCCCTGCTGGTGCACGCCACCAAGCAGATCCTCGACAACTGGGGCCAAGACGGCTGGGAGCTCGTGCAGATTGTGCCGGGCCCCAACCCCGAGAGCCTCGTCGCGTACTTCAAGCGGCCCAAGGAGGCCTGACCATGGGTGCCGTCGAAGACCGTCTCGCCGCTGCGGGGTATGCCGTTCCTGAGGTGGTGCCACCGCTGGCTGCCTACGTTCCAGCCGTGCAGACCGGCTCGCTGGTGTTCACCGCCGGTCAGCTTCCGTTCGTGAAGGGTGAGCTGCCCGCCACGGGCAAGCTCGGTGGCGGAGTCGAGATCGAGACCGCCAAGGAGCTCGCCGGCGTATCTGCCCTCAACGCCCTGGGCGCCATCAAGGCGCTTATCGGTGACCTCGACCGCATCACCCGCATCGTCAAGGTCACGGTGTTCGTGGCGTCGGTGCCCGACTTCAGCTCGCAGTCAGCCGTGGCCAACGGGGCCAGCGAGTTGCTGGGCATCGCCTTCGGCGACGCAGGCATTCACGCTCGCTCCTCTCTGGGCGTGGCGGTGCTGCCACTCGACTCCCCGGTCGAGGTTGAGCTCATCGTCGAGGTAGCCGCCTGATCGTGAGCGACGGCCCAGTATTCGTTCCGCCTCAGCGGTTCGTCGAGCGTGCCTGGGCAATCCTTGAGGGTCGCACCGACGACTGGACCGTGCCCGAGGTGCGTGACGCCGCCACGGTGGTGCTGCTGCGCGACACAGCCGAGGGCATCGAGGTCTTCCTCATGCGCAGGGTGAGCACCATGGCGTTCGCAGCAGGAATGCACGTATTCCCGGGCGGACGACTCGACCCCGACGACCACATCGTGCCGCTCGCACTGGCCTCGCCGGAGCAGGCCCACGCGCTCGACCTCAGGCTGGGCGCGGCTCCGGGCGTGGGTGCTGCCCTACTGGCGGCGGCTACCCGAGAGACCTTCGAAGAGTGCGGCGTGCTGCTGGTTACCGGCCAGGCCGCGCCCGTTGCGCGTGACGACCTGTGGGAGCAGCGTCGGCAGGCCCTGCTCGACACTGGGCAGACCTTCTCGGAGCTGCTGTATGCCGAGGGGCTCGTGGTTGACACCGCGGCGATCCGGCCGTGGACTCACTGGATCACCCCCCCGGTCGAGGAGCGGCGCTACAACACCCGTTTCTTCGTGGCCGCCATGCCGGTAACCCAGGAGGCCGGAGACGTGAGCGGCGAGTCCGACCGGGTGCACTGGATGCGTCCGGCCGACGCACTGGAAAGGTGGGCAGCAGGCGATCTGGCGCTGATGACCCCCACGTCGGACACTCTGCGCACCCTGCTGCCCTATGCGACGGCCGCTGAGGTGCTGCAGGCGGCCGACGAGCGCACGATCGTGCCCCAGATGCCCCAGCCCTCACTCGACGCCTCAGGAGCCCTGAGGTGGATGCTGATTGACGCCTCCACCGGCGAGATGCTGCTCGAACTCGGGCTGGAGGACGTGTGACCGGGCTCAGCATCCCTCCGGGATCGCTCGGACCCTGGTCGGGCGGCGTGGTCACGCCGGTGGCCACGTGCCTGCTGGCGCCCAACGCGAGCCCGATGACCCTCGATGGCACCAACACCTGGGTTGTGGCAGCCGAGGGCGGCCGCGACGCAGTAGTGGTTGACCCCGGGCCTGCCGACGACGGCCATCTCGGCGCGGTGGCCGAACTGCTCAGCAGCCGCGGGCTGCATCCCCTCGGAATCGTGCTGACACACGGGCACGCCGACCACAGCGAGGGGGCACGAGCCCTGGCCGACGCCCTTGGCTGCTGGGTGCGCGCGATCGACCCGCAGCATCAGTGGGGTGGCGAGGGGCTGACGCCCGACTCGGTCGTGGCCGGCGACGGCTTCGAGTGCCAGGTGGTGCTGACGCCTGGACATACCTCCGACTCGGTGTCGCTCGTGCTGCGGTCGGAGGCCGGGGCGGCGCTGCTCACCGGCGACACCGTGCTCGGCCGAGGAACCACAGTGGTGGCTCACCCCGACGGTCGGCTCGCTGATTACCTCGACTCACTGAGGCTGCTGAAGGCCCGATCGGAGCTCGTCGACGCCGATCTGGTGCTGCCGGGGCATGGGCCAGCGCTGGAGCGCCCGATCGAGGTCATCGACTACTACCTCGCCCATCGTGCCCAGCGGCTCGAGCAGGTACGAGCCGCAGCTGAGGCCCTCGGCGACTCCTCCGACAACCTCGCGCAGGCCGTGGTCGAGTCGGTGTACTTCGACGTGCCGCAGGCCGTGTGGCCCGCCGCCCTGCTCAGCGTGCGCGCCCAACTCGAGTACCTCGACCAGCTATGAGGCGCTGAGTACGACGCCGTCGACCTTCACCGTCTTGCCGGTGGTGGCGATCGTGACGCTGACCGTTCCGGTGGTCTTGGCCCCCAGGGTGATGATGAACAGGGTGCGCAGCCCGTTGGTCGAGGGGCCCACCAGAGAGACGGTCTTCTTGGTGGTGCCGACTTGCACGACCACCGAGCCGCAGGCCTTGCACTTGAGGGCGATGAGGGCGATCCGCTTAACCTTCACCGCAGCCTTGGTGCGCAGCGAGGCGCCCTTGCTCGTGGCCAGTAGTGCCGTCTTGGCGACCCAGCCGGAGGGCGCGGACCGAGCCCAGACGCCGGTGGTAGACAAGGTGCGCTCGTCGAGTGGAAGTGTGGTGCACTTCTCGGCCGACCATGCGCTCACGTTTCCGATCAGGTTGCGTGCGCGCGTGGAGAAGCAGTACTTGTAACTCTGCGTTCCCGTGAAGGTGGCACTGCGGGCGGTAACGCCTGACTTCCACGTGGTGTAACTCGTGGGAAGCGACGCACTCCATAATGCCTTGCGGTAGCGCACGTCAGTGCTCGTGATTGCCGAGACACCGCCGGTTGCACTCCATGCGACCGGGAAGCCCAGGCCACTTTCGAAAACGGGAAGTGTCGTGACACCCACGGTCGGAACGCTGCCGTCGATCACCAGCGAGCCGTCGACGTAACTGGTCGGGTTGTAGCTCGTTGAGGTTCCACCCGCGCAGTGGGTGACGTAGGTGCCGGCGGGTTGTGTGCCGGTGAGTGCGGTCGCGAATCCACTGTCGCTTGAGGTGTAGACACCACAGGTGGGAGCAACGCTCCAGCCGCCACCGACAGTTGACGGCGACGTGGTGTACCCGATCGTCGGAATGACCATGGCTGGGTTGATTGCCGACGGCGACGCGGCGGTGACTGCGACATCGATCTTGGTGATGACGAGTGATCCGTCGACGTAACTGGTCGGGTTGTAGTTCGTCGACGTACCACCCGAGCAGTGCGTGACGTAGGTGCCGTCAGGCTGCGTTCCGGTCAGTGCGTTCGCGAATCCACTGTCGCTTGAGGCGTACACAGCGCAGGTGGGAGCAACGCTCCAGTCACCAACGACAGTCGCTGGATCAGTGGTGTATCCGATCAACGGAATCGCAGTGGCCGGGTTGATCGCCGACGGCGACGCGGCAGTGACCGCCACAGTAATCTTGTTGATGGTGAGCAAGAACGTTGCGGCGCGGGTTCCCCACAAACTCGTTGATGTGACTTCGAAGCTGTAGTCACCGGCGGTCGCGGGCGTACCCGAGAGAAGGCCTGAGGAGCTCAGCGTCACTCCGTCCGGCAAAGCTCCGTCCGTGACCGCGAACGTGGTGACGGGTGGCCGGAAAATGGTGGGGTAGGTCTCGACGTCAGGCTTCACTTCGAGTTGCAGGCTGTAGGACGAGAGCGTGGTTCCTGCGGTGAGTGGCGAGTTGGTGTAGAAGCCTTGAGGTTCGAGCCCAAAACCCAGTTGGCCTCGGTGGTTATAGCCCCAGCACTTCATACCCTGGGACGCGGTTACCGCGCAGGAGTGGTGGTAGCCGGTGCCCAGCGACGTGACGCTGCCGGCAGGGGTTTGACTGGTGGAACCGGAGAAATTCCCTCCCCAACAGGTGATCGACGCGTTCAGAAGTCGCGCACAGGCGTATCCGCCTCCCGTTGACACCTCGAGGGCGGGTGATGAAGTGGCGGTGCTGATGACTGAACTGGTGTCGGTTCCCCAGCACACCACCCGGTGGTTGGTGTTCACCGCGCACGCGAAGGTGTAACCGACGGACACCTGCGTGTAGGTGCCAGCAGGAGGTGTGGCGCGGCCGTCGGTGTTGTCACCCCAACACGCGAGCGTTCCGTCTGTGTGTACGCCGCAACTGAAGTCGATCGGTGAACCACTATTCCAGTCGCCTCCGTTTGAAACCTGAGTGAACGTTCCCGCGGGAGCTGTCGATTCTCCATTCGTGTTACGACCCCAGCAGGTGACCGTGCCGTCGTCGACGACGGCGCATGAGTGGCCCACGCCTGCCGATACCTGAGAGTAGGCGCCGGTTGACGGAGGAGTGGCCTGTCCGAAGTTCGATCCACTGAGACCACCGCCCCAACATGCGAGCGACGCATCAGTCGCGACCGCACATCCGTGGTAATAGCCCGAGGACGACTGCGTGAAAGTTCCAGTGGGCGGCGTGGTCTGGCGCGCATTCCCGTTGCCCCAGCAGTCGAGGTTGCGCGCAGTTGTGATGGCACAACTCTGGGCGACGCCCGATGACACCTGCACCGCGGTCGTGGCCGAGTACGTAAACGCGCTTGGCAGGTGGAGAGTGACACCGGCGTTCACGACCGACACATCGACTGTGCCGGCGGCGTGCGCACCAAGCACACAGGTCAGTGTGGTGGAGTCGACCACGACCGGCGAGGTGCACGTGATTCCGCCCACGGTCACCAGCGGAGTTCCGGTGAAGCCGCTACCGCGCGCAGTGAGCACGGGGCCGCCAGCGAGGGGACCGGTCGTCGGTGAGATTGACGCAATGTTCACCGCAGGACCGTCGAGTCGCGCGATGTACTTGCTCGCTACAGAGTCGAAGGTCTCCATGCTGCCGCCGACCACGGCCTGACCGTTGGGCGTGAGCGCGATCGAGTACACGCGATTGTCGGGGCCGTCGCCGACGTTGCCGGCGTACGCGATGTCGAACGTGCCGTCGGCGGCGAGACGCACCACTCGCTGACTCTTCGTGGCGTATGTCTTGAGAATGTCGCCGTCGGCAACGATTGCGTCGTCGGCTTGAATCGCGAGTGAGAACACGTTGTCGTCGAGTGCTGCGTTCGCTGTGAACGTGGTGTCGAGCACGCCGTCAGCGCTGAGGCGCGCGATGTGTCCGGCGACCTGATCTTGAGTGCCACCACTGTCGAAGCCGGTGAAGTAGCCGCCAACCACGATGCTGCCGTCGGATTGTTGGCCGATGCTCTTCACTTCATCGTTAAAGCCGGCGCCCTGCGCTGTGCTGAAAGAGGTATCAACAGCGCCGGCAGGCGTGAGGCGCATTAGTGCCGTGGGTGCGATTGTTCCAAGCAGGATGTTGCCGTCGGCCTGCAATGCGATGTCGTTAATCGCGACGCTGGTCGCTCCGGCGAGTGCGGTGCTGAAGGCTTCATCGACGGAGCCATCGGTGTTCAGCCGCACCAAGTTGGCACGCGTCACACCGTTGAGTGCGGTGAAGGCTCCGCCGGCGAGAATCTTGCCGCCGGACTGCTGCGCGAGTGCGAGAACGTAGCCGTTGAAGCCGGAGTTATCGCCGCCCGCAACTATTCCAGCGTTGAAGGCGGTGTCAGGTGAGCCGTCGGGGTTCAGGCGTGCGAGTCCGACTGTGTTCACGTCGTTGAGTGTGGTGAAGTCTCCGCCGACCAGAACCTTTCCGTCTAACTGCACCGCCACCTTGGTGACCGTGCCGTTGAATCCTGTTCCCATTGCTGTGGTGAACGCCGTGTCGGGGCTGCCGTCGGAATTCAGACGCACGATGTATGGCGCCGCGACACTGTTGAAGGTTGTGAAGATGCCTGCTGCGACTACCCGGCCGTCGGACTGCGCGGCGACAGAGATCACCCGAGTGCCACTGCCGGGTCCCGTGCCCATTGCGGTGGAGTACGCGGTATCGAGGAGTCCGTCATCGAATACCGGCACAGCGTTCACAGCACCTGGCACAGCGACTAGCGCCGCCCCCGCAATCGCTACTGAAATGACAACAGAGGTGAGACGGTGCTTCGACATGTGACTCGATTCCTCTCTGGCCCCCGGGGGCAGGTCGCGCAGCCATTGTCTCGCGCCGATGCTGCTGGCGAAGTGAAACCACCGCGAAGTGCGAGCGACATTGCTGAGGCGTGCACCGATGCTGACTCAACCGTGACCTGACGGCCCTGTCGCTGACCAGTCGCCGCGCCTACGCTGAAGGCATGCGTTTCCGATCCGCGTTGCTCGGCGCCATGGCGGCAGTGCTGCTCGTTGCGCTCACCGGCTGCGGGGGCTCAAGTTCATCATCGAGCGAGACGGCGAGCGGCGGCAACGTCGACTCCAAAGGTCTTCCTTCCGTCTCCGGCGACCCCACCGTGCAGCAGCCCCGGGAGGTCGTGCGCAACGCCGACATAGGAATCCGCGTCGACGACGTGCGCGCGAGCGTAGGCGGCATTTCGGCGATCGCCCAGTCTGCTCAGGGTCGGGTGTCGAATGAGAGCATCGACACCTTTGGCGGTGGTGCGGAGTTTGCGAGTATGACGCTGCGCATTCCTGCCTCCTCCCTCGACGACTCGCTCGCCCGCATCGGTGCGCTCGGTACCGTGACCTCGCTTTACATCAACAGCGACGACGTCACCGCCCAAGGAATCGATCTCGACGCCCGCGTTGCGGCGCTTCAGACGTCGGTAACTCGGCTGCGGCAGTTGCTGGCGCAGGCGAAGTCAACCGGTGAGCTACTGGCGATCGAGAAGGAACTTTCGGCGCGCCAGGCCGAACTCGACTCGCTGGTCGCTCAGCGCAAGGCCTTGAGCGAGTCGGTGGCGCTGTCCACGGTCACGGTGCAGATCACGCCGGCGAGCGTGGCGTCGGAGTCGCTGCCGCCGGGGTTCGCGGCTGGTCTGGGGTCGGGATGGAGCGCGCTTCGGAACGTGGTGGCCGCGCTCGTCACGGTGGCAGGGTTCATGCTGCCGTTCGCGCTCGTGCTGATGGTGATTGGCGTTCCCGCACTGCTGATCGTTCTGGTGGTGCGAAAGCGTCGTCGCGGGTGAGGTGGGTGATGGCCTCGTCAATCACCGCGCGGGTCGGCTCGTCCAACCGGTCGTATCCCTTGTCATCACCGGTGGGGATGCCACAGGCTCTCGGTGGCCGCTGGCACTGGTAGGGACGGATGGCGGCATTTCCTCCACCCGCTCTGCACCGGTGCTCGGTATCCACGCGGGCCTGGTGCGCGCGGAACTGGTGCTCGTTGTCATTGAAAATGAACAGGCAGTCACCGTAGTGGGGCTGCTCAATCATCCACAGGAAGTCGCCGGCAACGTCGGGCCCGGTGAACTCCGACCGGACCGGTTGAGCCAATCGGGCGAGGCGCTAGCGCGAGCGGCGATCGAGGCGCTCGATGTCGGTGATTGTGACCGACCTCGACTCAAGCTTGATCCAGCCACGCGCCACGAAGTCGGCCAGCGCCTTGTTGACCGTCTCGCGCGAGGCGCCCACCAGTTGGGCCAACTCCTCCTGGGTGAGGTCGTGCTCGACGAACAGGCCGTCGGGGCGAGTCTCGCCGAAACGCTCACCGAGGTCGAGAAGCGCCTTGGCCACACGGCCGGGCACGTCGGAGAACACGAGGTCGGCCAATGTCTCGTTGGTGCGGCGCAGTCGCTGGGCCAGGGCTCGCAGCAGAGCCTCGGCCACCTCGGGGCGCCCGGTGAGCCAGGCGCGCAGCGACTGGTGGTTAAGGCCGAGCAGCACGGTGTCGACCACGGCTGAGGCCATCGCTGTGCGGGGGCCGGGGTCGAATAGTGAGAGCTCTCCGAACATGTCGCCGGGCCCCATCACCGCAAGCAGAGTCTCGCGACCGTCGGGCGCTGCATGGGTGAGCTTGATCTTGCCGTCGGACACCACATAGAGGCGGTCGCCATCATCGCCCTCGCGAAACACTGCTTCACCCTTGGTGAAACGGAACTCCTGCATCGAGGAGCGAAGGGATGCTGCCCCCTCGGCGTCGAGCGCCGCGAACAAGGGTGCGCCTGCCACGATTTCCACGTCAGCTCCTCCCGGTCACCGACCCCCCACCACGTGGCGAGGTACTGGGCCCAGTCTGTCGCATCGTGCCCACAGGCCGAAACATGGGTCAGCGACGGGGCAGTGCGACCAGGGCAAGTGAGGGGTTGTCGTGGAAGCGAGCGATGAGTTCGGCGGTTACGGCGTCGATGTTGAGGAACAACTCCGACCGCAGTACTGAGATCTGCTGTTCGGCGACGCGAAGGTCGGCAACGAGCGCGGCCACGGAGGCTGGGTCAGTGGGGTTGGGCACCCTTGACCAGAGTTGAGCGAGGTCTGGCAGTGGCAGCACGTCGTCGACCGCGTCGACGGTCACGTGAGCGAGGCGCCGGTGTGCGGAGGGCTCGTCGGTGAGGACACGGGAGAGGTTGCGTACCACCCCTTGATCGTCACCGGCCTTGAGCAGGTCAACGCGCGCCTGCAAAATACGGCGCCAGTACGACACGCGCGTCTCTTGGTCGGTGAGAGTCTGGCGCATCGCCCGAAGGTCATCGAGAGAGAGGTGGTCGAACGCGGCATCCGACTTGGGGGCGGGGGCCTTGGCTCGCGAACTGCGGACACTGCGACGGCTCGCGTCAGAGTGGGGCATCTGAGGATCGAGCATGCTGCTCACGCGGTGTCCCCTTTCTAGGTGATGAGGTCGTACCCTCGGTTGCTCTGTGACTCGTGTATCGGCATCTGATGCGAAATCTTGAGTGCTGGGCGGCCTACTCTGGAGGGGTGACCACCGCCCCCGACACCGCCCTGGTGCGACGGGCACGTCGGATGGTGAAGGTGCTGGGCGCGACGTACCCGGACGCGAGGTGCGAGCTCGACTTCCGCACTCCGTTCGAACTGCTGGTGGCCACCGTGCTGAGTGCGCAGACCACCGATCGACGGGTCAATGCCGTGACCCCGGCTCTATTCGAGCGCTATCCGAACGCTGCGGCGCTGGCGGCGGCAGATCGTGAACAGGTGGAGGAACTGGTCAAGACCACGGGCTTCTTCCGGGCCAAGGCTGGCTCGATCATCGGACTGTCCCAGGCCCTGTGCGAGCGGTTCGGCGGCGAGGTGCCCGCGCGTCTTGACGACTTGGTCACCCTGCCGGGCGTTGGTCGCAAGACTGCCAACGTGGTGCTCGGCGACGCATTCGGCGTGCCCGGAATCACGGTCGACACTCATGTGGCCCGCCTGTCGCGCCGCTTGGGCTGGACCAGCGAAACCGACGCCGACCGCATCGAGCGCGATATCGCCGCGCTCATCACCAAGCCCGAGTGGACCCATGCCTCGCACGTGGTGATCTGGCACGGACGCCGGTGCTGTCACGCGAAGAAACCCGCGTGCGGGGCCTGCCCGCTCGCGAACGTGTGTCCGTCGTATGGAGAGGGCCCGACTGACGTCGCGATTGCCACGGCGCTTCTTCGAACTGAGGGGCCGGCATGAGCGCGCCCATTCCCGACTGGCTGATGCCCGTGGTCGAGGTAGCACGTACGGTGCGGGCCGATCAGTTGTCGCAGTTCATTCCACCCGACGACCACGACGGTCGCGAGGGTGCTGTGCTGATCCTGTTCGGCGAGGGCGACCTGGGCCCCGACCTACTGCTGATCGAGCGTGCACACGACATGCGCTCGCACGCCGGACAGCCGGCCTTCCCCGGGGGCGCGATCGATCCGGGCGATGAGGGGGCGATCGCGGCCGCCCTGCGCGAGGCGAACGAGGAGACCGGCCTCGATCCCCGCGGCATTGAGGTCATTGCCGCCCTACCGGCCCTATGGCTGCCCCCCTCGAACTTCGCGGTCACTCCGGTTGTCGGCTGGTGGCACACGCCAAGCCCGGTGCGAGCAGCTGATCCGCGCGAGGTCGCCTCGGTGGAGCGGGTGTCGGTGGCCGAGCTCGTCAACCCCGCCAATCGGGTCATGGTTCGCCATCCCTCGGGCTACATGGGGGCCGGGTTCGATGTTCGCGGCCTCCTAGTGTGGGGATTCACCGCCGGCCTCATCTCACGGCTGTTCGCCCTTGCGGGCTGGGAGCAGCCCTGGGACCACGAGCGGGTGGTCGACCTCACTGTGGGCGTCGACTGATGAGCGTCCTCGACCTCGTGCTGCTGGCGCTGGTAGCGCTGTTCGCGTTTTCGGGCTGGCGCCAGGGACTCATTCGCGGGGCGCTCTCGATGGCGGGGTTCCTGGGTGGCGCGCTGCTCGCGGTGCTCGTCATTCCGCAGTTGCTGGGTAGTTGGGGCGCTCCGGTGCTCACGCGTGGAATCGTGTCGATCGGAGGGGTACTGGCGCTCGCTATCGCGGGTCAGGCGCTGGCACGGTGGGCGGCCAAGCAGGTGCGCGACTCGTGGACGTGGCGTCCGGCACAACTTCTCGACTCCGCCTGCGGGGCGGCCTTCTACGTGATCTCGCTCGCGGTGGTGATGTGGGTGGTGGCCTCGGCGCTGTTGCTACTGCCCGAGAACTCGCTCAGCACGCAGGTGCGCGACTCGCGCATGGTGGCGGCCCTCGATGCGATGGTGCCGGGGCCGGCTCGCCACGCCGTGCTCGGGCTGCAGACGATGCTCAGTGGTTCAGGGTTTCCGACGGTCTTTGCGGGATTCATCGAGCCGCCCGTGATTCCTGTTGATCCACCTGATCCCGCGGTGCTGGCCGATCCCGCGGTACGACGCGCGTCAGGGTCACTAGTACTGGTCGACGGCATCGCCGACGCATGCTCGGAGGAGATAACCGGCAGTGGTTTCGTGTTCGCGCCGAACCGGGTGATGACCAATGCCCACGTGGTGGCGGGCGTTACCAATCCCCAGGTTCAGGTGCTGGGCACCGGGGCTTTCTACTCTGCGACGGTCGTGTATTTCGACCCGGCCGTGGATGTTGCAGTGCTGGCGGTGCCCGACCTCGCGGCACCGGCGCTGCGGTTTGGTCCCGACGCCATCAAGGGCACCAGCGCGGTGGTGGCTGGGTTTCCGGGGGGAGGGTCACTGACGGCCGAGCCGGCGCGTGTGCGAGGTCGGCTCAGCGCACGTGGCGAAAACATCTACGGAACCAGCCCGGTATTCCGCGATATCTACGCGGTGCGCGGCCGGGTGCTGCCCGGCAACTCGGGCGGTCCGCTGCTCTCTGATCGGGGCACGGTGTTCGGAGTCGTGTTCGCCGCCGCGGTGAACGACTCGGGTACCGGGTACGCGCTGACCGCCGATCAGGTGCGGAGTGCTGCCGATGCTGGACGTAGTGCAACCGCACAGGTGCCCACAGGGTCGTGCGTCACGGCTGACTGAACGGCGCTGGTGGACAGCGTGAACGGGCAAGCCCTCCCCAATGGCGAGGAGAGCGGGTCGAACCACTTCTGAGCGCGCCGAACTCGCCCGCACTAGCCTTCGACCATGACGGGGGATGTGGTGCAGCGACTCACTTCACTGCGCCAGCACCGTGGTGATGGCCGACGGGCGCCACATAAGCCACTTCTGGTGCTGCTGGCGCTCGGGCAGTTGAGCGCGACCGGTTCGTCGTCGCTGCCGTGGACAGAAGTGGAAAGACGTCTCGGCGCGCTCTTGGCCGAATTCGGAACCCCCACGTCGGCGGGTGCGCCGTGGGCGGCCTATCCGTTCACTCGGCTGCGGGCCGACGGGGTGTGGGAACTCAGTCGCGACGTGGCCAACGACAATGTTGGGCCATTGAGGGCCGAGCCAATCGAGGGACATTTCCCGGCTGACATTGAGGCGACCCTAGTGGCCAATCCCAGCGCTATCAGTGCGGTTGCACGCACTTTGGTTGAAAGCCAATTCCCGTCGACGCTCATGACTGATGTGCTGCTCTCGGTAGGTCTCGACCCCGAGACGGTGTTCGGCATGCCTCCAGCATCACGGTTCATCCCGGTTCGAAAGCGCGACGTCGCTTGGCGACATGCCGTCCTGGCAGCGTGGGATCGGTCCTGTGCTTTCTGTGGGTTTGACGGGTCAGTAGGGGGTGCCCCGGTAGGCATCGAAGCCGCCCACGTCAGGTGGTTCACCATCGGTGGGCCAGACGAACTCGACAACGGATTGGCGCTGTGCTCGCTGCACCACAAGCTCTTCGATCGTGGGGCGCTCGGCCTCGACCACGAATTCTCGGTGGTGGTGTCCACCAATTACGCCGCCGTGAGCGACATGGGCAGGACGGTCTACGAGTTACACGGTCGTGCACTTCGGCCGCGCCCGGGCACCAAGCTGCCGGCGGCGGCACACGTGCAATGGCACACCCGCGAGGTGTTCAAGGGCGAGTCGCTGTCGGCGTGAAAGGGCGCGTTGACGAGATCACGGAGATCAATGCGGTCGATACATGCTTTCCGTCTGACGATCGCTGGACGGGGTCACGTGCCTTGACCCAGAGAGACTGATTGACGGCTTGCCTCGTCTTGCAATTGAGGTGGGGAACCTCTTCAAGGCCGAGGATTTCGCGAAGTCGGTGGTTCGAGACCTCGCCGCATTTCGAGAGGACTTGGCCAATCCGCTCTTTGGTGTCGGCGTCGCGCCCGCGGATAGCCCAGCCGTGCAAGCGCGAATTCTCGACTACGAGATGGCACGTGCTCGATCGAGTGTTGTTCGCCCGAGATGAGTGGTCATTCTGACGCCAGCCCGCCCCAGCCTGTGAGCTAGAGCGCGAGGCGCCGAAGGGCGGCGAGGAAGCCAGTGTTCGGCTGGGCGTGGGGAAGCGCTGCGCATACCTCGCGAAGAGCATCGGTGGGCGCGACGCCCAGGTGCCGTGAGGCATAGAGGGCCGCCACCGTGGGGGTGCGGCTGTGCGCCTGCACGCAGTGCAGCAGCACGGTGTGCCCCTCGTCACGCAGAGCCGCCACCGTGTCGGCGGCATCGGCAAGCACGCGGTCGAGGTGGGGGTTAGCGCCGGGGGCGTCGGTGTCGATGAGCCAGACCTCGACGTGGTTGCCGAGACTTACCGTGGGTGC
>CALQEM020000012.1:0-31470 GCA_943329595.2 Bifidobacterium breve | reverse complement strand
TGGCACTGATGATCGACTGGTTCGCCTCAATGCTGGTGGTGCGACTGCTGTTCCCGCTGGTCGCAGGCTCGGCGGCGACGTCTGACACCGGCCTGATCGTGCTGGGTGTGTTTGGCCTTGAGGTCGCGGCCCTCACCTGGCTCGGCGGTTCGTCGTTCGGCCAGCGGATCGCTCGGGTGGGGGTCACGCGCGTCGACGGCTCGCGGCTAGGACTTGGGCGCTCACTCGTGCGCACTGTTCTGCTCTGCCTCGCCGTGCCCGCGCTGATCTGGGATCGCGATTCCCGCGGCCTGCACGACAGGGCTGTGGGCTCGGTGTGCGTGCGGTTACGCTAACAGGGTTCGTCGCCCGCATCGGAGGGTGACATCCGACTTGTGAGGTCTCTCATGTCTCCAGATCGGCGCGATACGAAAATGGACGACGAGGAATTTGCCTCGACCGGGCGGGTATCTCGCCGGACCCGGCGCGTGCTGCTGGGTGCCGGCGTCGTTGCGTTCGTGGTTGCCTGCGGAGCAATTGCCCTCGCAACGGGAAGTGGCAACTACCGGTCAGGTGCCCTGGCGTCGGCGATCAAGGTCGGTGACACCGTGTCGGTGGGCACCAACTTTGTGACCATTGACTCGGGGTCGGTTCAGGGAAGCATCTTCGTGGGCAGTGGCAGGCTGTGGATGGGCGCGACGGCGGGCAGCGGGTCGAGTGAGCCGGTCGCGGTGCGATTCACCGACTCGGGCACGTGGACGCTCACGGCGGGCGCTGGTGCCTCGGGAAGTGTGCGGTTCGGTGACGTGGTGATCAACCGCACCGCCCTGAGTGGCGCACTGACCTCGAACGGCGGTGTGGTGTCCTCGACCCTGACGTCGCAAATGTCGGGCGCGGCCACAATCGTTAGTTCAAAGTTCGTTCTCAACTCCGCGACCATCAGCTACTCTTCCGTCTGCCCTGTCACCGTCAGTACGCGACTGTGTGCGGCCGGCGCGATGTTCGCGCAACTCAGCGGTTCGATGTTCGAGTCGTTCGGCAGCCCGGTCACCACCCACGCCGACATGCCGTTTACCGCAGTGGTGAACACCACCACTGGCGTCTCCAATCTCGAGGCCGCATTCGACCCGGTCGAGACGGCGGCGATCGCCTCCGCGACGCTCAGAACAATGAAACTTCGGATCTCAGCGAAGGACGACTCCTATGCGGTGCTTCCATCCGATACCAACATCAAGGTGGCCAATGCCAGCGCCAACGGCGGGCTGAACATTCAGGTCACGGGTGCGGGCAAACTTGTGATGCCCACGGTGCCCCTGGTCGGGTGGGATGCTCCAGACTGGAATAGCAACGAGATGGCACTGACGTACGTCGACGGCAGCCTCGTGCTGACGGGAAAGATCTTGCCTGGCTCGGTGGGGGAATCGAGCGTTACTGACTTCGCCTATTTTGACGCCAAGGACACTCAGGCCACCATCTACGGCAACACGCTGATGGTGCCCCAGCGCACATATGTTCTCGGCGTTGAGACAAACAACATCACGTTCGCGGGCCTGGTGGGCCTGCCAGGCATCAAGGGCAAAGAGTTTGACATTCCCGTGGGCCGCGAGGGCATGTTCATGATGTACACGTCCAGCGGTGACATTTCGCTGGGATGGTCGGTGCGCGATGGCGTGAAGCTGCCCCGCATATCCGATGACTTCACCTTCAATTTCACTCCAGCCACGATCTCAGTCAGGGTGAATGCCAATCCCGCTCAGGGGGCTCGAACCAAGTTCAGTTTCCGCCAGAACGGCCTCCTCTCGGTCTCCGGCAAGTCAGGTAGCGTCAAGGACATCGCTATTGCGGCTGAGATCGCCTACGAGTACACGCTGGGGGCCATCTCACTGGCGGTGTCCGCGATTGGACTCGATGGCAAAGCGGTGTGGCCCAACGTGGCCAGCGTCAAGGGGCTCGACCTCAACGGGTTCGCGATCAGTGGCACGATCAGCACGGCCATGGTTCCTCTTGGCATCGGGATCGCTGGCAATGGGGAGGTCAGTGGAAGCCTGAGCCAAACTCTCAACAATTCCAACGTGTCGGGACAGACGATTCCGTTCACATTCGTTGCCAACCTCGTGGTGACCTCGCCCTGCTTCGAGTTTTCCATCGGTGATCCCGATGGCACGGCCGATGTCGTCAGGCTCGGGCGTCCCTCGTGGCCGAAAGCTGCTGGGCCCAAGTATTTGGTCACGGCCACGTACGCGAAAATGTATGCCGCCCCAGTGGGCTGCACGGTAGGCGTCTACACGGTTCCTGCGGGCTTCTCGGTGACCTTCCACGGCAGCGTGGTCGGGGTTGCCACCGACATCTGGCTCGCTGTGAACACCAACGTGCCGATGTCAGCCAATGGCAGCGTCAGTATCGGTACCGTCACTAACAGCGGATACACCCTGAAGAATTCGAAGGCGGAGTTCGCGGTCGGCGGCAACCAACTGCAGAAGTTGGAAGTAGAAGGAACTGTGTCCGCGTCGGACAAAGTGGGCGACAGCGTTCTGGGTCTCAAGGCCGAATTCGGCGGCAGGGTCAGAGTCGACGCCTACTCCCACGAAGTAAAGTTCCACGACGTTGTCGTCGACGCGTACTACGGCTTGGGCGGCTGGCACCACATCTCGGGAAGTCCGTCTGCCTACCTCGACGGAAACAACCTCTGCTACCAGAAGAGCGTGAGCGGTAAGACGTTCAAGCTGTGTGTCATCTAGCTGCTTTTCTCAGAGGGTCAGCGGTAAGACATTCAAGCTCTGCATGCTGTAGTAGTGCGGTTGCGCTAGCAAGCCGTTCGACTAGCCGCGCATTCCCTTGGGCATCTTGGTGCCCTTCGGCAGCGGTCCCTTCGGAATAGGTATCGGTGACGACGACACGGCCTCGAGCCGCTTGCGGAGAGACGTGACCTCCTCGGGGCGCAGCACGCGCGGGAACTTCATGATGCGCGCGTTGAGCTTGCGCAGGGAAACCTGTCCGGGCTCGTCGCCGCTTTGAATCTCGTGGATGGGGATGTCGGGCGCAAACCGTGAGGTGCGACGGCGCTCGTTGGCGAGCAAGGTGGCAACGCGCTGGGGCGGCCCCTCTGACACCAGAATGATGCCCGGACGCCCGACGACCCGGTGCACGATGTCCTGGCTCTTGGTCATGGCCACCGCCGGCGTGCTAAACCAGCCCGAGCGGAGGCTTCCGATGACCGCCGCGGCTGCTCCGGGCTGCCCCTCGATCTGGGCGTAGGCCGAGCGCTCGGCACGGCGGCCGAACACAAAGGTGGCGGCGATGAGCCCGCCGAAGAGGCCGGCGACGATCCACGGAATGAGGTTCCACGACCACTGACGACCGTTCACGAGCCAGGCGAGCGCGGCCACCACGATCGGAATCGGAATGATGAGCGACAGCAGGATCAGCCCGATGCGGGGATCGCTCTGCTTGGTCACCTTGTAGGTCTGGATGATCTGCGAGATGCGGCCAGACTTCGGCTCAGACTCGGCGGGGGCCCGTTTCGACATGCGAGTTAGCCTACTGCTCGGGCATCGACGGCCTGCCGGTAGAGGCGGCCCGCGCGGTACGACGATCGCACAAGCGGCCCGCTCATGACGCCGGCGAATCCGATCTGCTCGGCGACGGCCGCCAGTTCGACGAACTCGTCGGGGGTGACCCAGCGCTCAACCGGGTGGTGGCGCGCCGAGGGCCGCAGGTACTGCGTGATGGTGATGAGGTCACAGCCCGCCTCGTGCAGGTCGCGCAGGGTTGACTCGACCTCGGTGCGTTCCTCGCCCATGCCCAGAATGAGGTTCGACTTGGTGACCAGCCCGGCCGCTCGTGCCTGCGTGAGCACGTCGAGCGAGCGCTCGTATCGGAACGCGGGCCGGATGCGACGCATCAGGCGAGGCACCGTTTCGAGGTTGTGCGCCAGCACCTCTGGGCGCGAGTCGAACACCTCAGCGAGCAGGGTGGGGTCGCCGGAAAAGTCGGGGATGAGAACCTCCACCCCGCAGCCGTCAACAGCGGCGTGAATCGCGCGCACCGTCTCGGCGTAGAGCCACACGCCCTGGTCGGGCAGGTCGTCGCGCGCGACGCCGGTGACGGTGGCGTAGCGAAGCCCCATCGTGGCCACCGACTCGGCGACGCGGCGCGGCTCGTCTCGATCGAGCGGGTCGGGCTTGCCGGTATCGATCTGGCAGAAGTCACAGCGCCGGGTGCAGGCCGAGCCGCCAATGAGGAACGTGGCCTCGCGGTCTTCCCAGCACTCGTAGATGTTGGGGCAGCCAGCCTCCTGGCACACGGTGTGCAGGCCCTCGGCAGCCACGCGCTCGCGGATGGCGAGGTACTCGGGGCCGGTGCGTAAGGTGGTGCGGATCCACGGGGGCTTGCGCTCGATCGGAACCTCGGCATTGCGCACCTCGAGGCGCAGCAGACGTCGGCCGTCGGGATCAACCATGAGCGCGAGTCTACGCGGCGGCTGCTGGGGGCGCGGCGCGCCGTGTGAGACGTCGCACCAGCGTGACGACCAGGCCGACCACGAGCACTGCTACCCCGCTTGCGGCGGAGAGCGCGATGTTGGTGGTGAGACCACCCTCGATCGAGCCGATGATGGCGTCGGACAGCGCCCGCGACAGCCCATCGACCGGTGGGTTGGCGTGCAGGCTTGCGGGGGCGACAACAGCGGCGATGGCGCTGATGGCGAGAATCGCGCCACCGGCGAGCATGAGTCCGGTGCCGGCGCGACGCGCGATCAGAGCGGCCAGCAGCACGAGCGCCACGCCCGCGGCCAGTAGTGCCGCCCATACGTCGGCGAGGCGTACCCCGAGGGTCAGGGCCCACGGCGAGACGCCCGTGGTGACCGTGATCGAACCGAGCTCGACGCCGCCGAGCACCGACTTCACGACATCGGGGGCGTCGATGCCGGCGACGATGGGGTCCTTCAGCGTGTTGAGGTCAATGGTGGCCGTGCCCTGCCCGAGCGCGATTCCGGAGTCCTGCCCCCTGAGCGCCGCGACCGTCTGGTCGTGCAGCGAACTCACACTGATGGTCCACGCGGCGGCAGCGGCGTCGCTGGCGACCACCTTCGTGACCGCATCGGTGATGGGCCCGGCGAGCTGCGGCAGGAAGGGTGCCATGAGGTTCGCAGGGAAGGGGGCCTTCTCGACGGCAGTTTGGAGACCCGTCACCACGCGCTCGGTGAGGGTGGCGGCGAGCTCTCTCTGCAGTTCGGGGTGCGCCGTGAGGGGGCCCACCGCTGCGGTGAAGCCAGAGGTGCTGACCACGGTGGTGGCCGCCCACTGGGCGATCGAGCCCGCGCACACGAGCAGTCCGGCGAGAGCGGCGAGCACGATCGCGACGACCGTGCGCCAGATGGGCCCTCGAGGTTCGGGCGCACGCGTGGGCCGAGCGGGCGAGGTGGCGTTGGGCTCGGGCGCCCACGGTGCCGCCGGGGGAGCGACGGTGGGTGGACTAGGCGGAAGTACGGGAGGGCCCTGGGGCGGAACAGTCACGATGCCCCCACGAGCAGCGTGGTCGAGAGGTGGTTCTCCAACAGCGGCAGGGCATCGGCCACGGTGACCGCGCGGCCCAACTCCGCGGTGAGGCTGGTGACCCCGGCGTCGCGGATTCCACAGGGCACGATGCGGTCGAAGGCCCCGAGGTCGCAGTCGCAGTTGAGGGCCAGACCGTGCATCGTGACCCCGCGCGACACCCTCACTCCGATGGCAGCGACCTTGCGAGCGGGCCCGCGCGTATCGGCCGGCACCCACACGCCGCTGCGGCCCTCAACCCGCTCTGCCGCATCGAGGCCGAGCTCGTGGCAGGTGTCGAGGATCACGCCCTCGAGGAGACGCACGAACGCGACGACGTCGAGGGGTTCGGCCAGTCGAACGATCGGGTAGGCGATGAGCTGACCGGGGCCGTGCCAGGTGATCTTCCCACCGCGGTCGACATCGACCACCGGGGTTCCGTCGAAGGGTCGGTCGAGTGGCTCGGTGCGCCGCCCGGCGGTGTACACGGCGGAGTGCTCGAGCAGCAGCACCGTCGACGGATCGGTGCCGTCGGCGACGCGGGCGTGCACCTCGCGCTGCAGCGCCCAGCCGACCTCGTAGTCGAGGGGCTCGGGGGAGAAGGCCACGCGGCGCAGCATGACTCCAGCCTAGGCGGTGACGATCTCGGCGGGGGCAGGGCTGACCGTCTCATCGCTGGGTGCCTTCCCCGCGGTTCCCCCTCTCGACCATCCCGGCATCTTTGGTCAATTGGTGACCGTCGGGGGATTCTTTGGTCAATCGGTGCCCTGGAAACCACGGTGCACGTCGCATCGCCATGGGCCGATGGGCCGGTTAGCCGATCGGGCCCGGGGCCAGCCGCGACTCGACCACCTCGCCGCCGACACGCTCAATCCTGTAGCCCGCCGGCCCAGCCAGGGGGTCAACCTCCGAGTCGGTGATCACCGCGACGGGGTCGGTGCCCTCGTAGAGGATGCCCACGTGGTCGTCGGTCGCGTAGGTCAGCGGAATGACGGCCTCGGCCACGAGCTGGTGCACCAGGGGGCGGCGCTGAGCCTCGGAGTCGTAGTGAACGCCGTTGCCGTAGGGCAGCAGTCCGAGCCCGTTCGTGACCGGCGCAAGCGTGGGGCCGAACGAGTCGGTGGGCCCGCCCACATGCCAGCAGATCGAGCCAGCGCTCACACCGGCGAGGATGGTGCCCTGCTCCCAGGCCGCGCGCATCACCGGGTCGACGCCGTGCAGGGTCCACAGGGCCAGCAGGTTGGCCACCGAGCCGCCACCGACCCACACGATGTCGCTGCCGAGGAGCCGCTCCTCGAGGTCGGCGTTGGGCTGCATGAACAGCTCGAGGTGGGTCACGTCGCAGCCAACGGCCGCCAACGCCTCGTAGCTGCGCACGAGGTACGACCGGTCATCACCGCTTGCTGTCATCACCAGGCACACGCGCGGACGCTCCTTGCCCGTCAGCCTGAGCGCCTCGGTGAGAATGCCTCCCGGGCGCAGCACGCCCCAACGGTCGGTGGCCACGAAGCCGCCACTGCTGGCGAGGATGCGTCGAACCGTCATGGTGCTGCTCCCAACTCGTTGTGAATCACTGCGGCGGCGGCGCGGCGGCCACTCACCAGGGCTCCCTGAATCGACGACGTGTCGCGGTGGTCGCCGGCCACGTAGAGGCCCGCGCCGAACCGCACTGGCCTGCGCACCCGGAACGGCACGGTCATGGCCGGAAGCGCGTTGAGCACCGGATAGGTGGCGACATGGGTCAAACGCGCGGGGTCGATGCCGTACATGCGTGCCGCGTGGTGTCGAGCCGAGCGCTCATCGGTGCGGTCGCCTCGGTAACCGAGAGCCGACGACGACACCAGCACCCGACCATCGGTGGCGTACTCCGGCACAGCGTGGGTGAGCACGGTCGAGTTCACGAGCGGCCCCGATGTGCAGCCATCGACGACGAGCGCGGGCTCGCCGCCCAGCAACTCACTGGGGTCGACGTCGGCGAGGTGGTACCACGTGGTGACGTCGAGTGAGGTGGGTACGTCGAGGCCGGGCATGAGCACTTCTGCCGTCGCCGGGTCCGTCGCCACGATGATGGCGCGGGCCGTGGTGGAGCCTTCGTCATGTCTGACCACGCCGTTCTTGACCGAGTGCACCGCGCAGTTGAGCCGGACATTTCCGTGGGGAAGCCCCGCAGCGAGCTGCTCAGGAATTGCCTGCATTCCTCGTGCGGGCAGCGAGGGAGTGCCCCGGACGAACGACCGCAGCACGAGGTCGAGAAAGTGTCGCGAGGTGAGGAGTCGATCCTCGAGGAAGACGCCGGCGAGGAAGGGGCGAATCAGCCGCTCGAGTAGCGGGCCGCTCAGGCCAGCTGAGGCGAGGGCCTCGGCCGCGCTCACGTCAGGGGCAGCGAGAAGTCGTTCGGGGCGCTGGAGGGCGCAGCGCAGCGCATACGCGGCGAACCTCGCCTTCTCGACCGGCGATCCCACAGAGGCCGCCGCTGAGGCGAGGGCCCAGCCGGGTCGCCGGAGGGGGTCAGCGAGTCGGGCGGTGCGATTCTCGAGGAACACCGCCACGCCCGCGGTGAGCGGTCGAAGGTCGAGGCCGGCATGGTCGAGGACCCGCACCGCCTCGGGGTACGAGGGATTGTGTAACTGGAAGCCGCGGTCGAGGGTCAGCCCGTCGACGTGGTCGGTGCGCACCCGGCCACCTACCGCGTCGGCGGCCTCGAGCACGGTGACCTGGTGCCCCACGCGGGTGAGGGCTCGCGCGGCGGCGAGCCCTGCAAGCCCCGCACCCACCACCACGACGTCGACGTCCATGCCGCGAACCTACGCGGGGGACCTCTGTGAGTCATCAGGGGGCTGGTCACGGCCTGTGGACAGTCGGCGCGCGTCGCCGCGAATTGCGTCAGGCTGGGGCTGTCGGGCAGGGGGCCCGGCTTTGATGGCGCTGGGGGGCGGCATGGTCGTGTCACATCAGGGTAGCGAAGCAAACCGGCTCGACGAGTTCTTCGATTCGACGCTACTCACCGGGATGGTTCGCCACCTCCCGCACAGCGACGAGAACAGTGATGGGGTCGGGGGCGGTGAGGGGGAAGCGGCGGCCGAGGTGCACCCCATCACCGAGGTGACTCTTCCGATCGACCCGATCGCGCAGGAAGACTGGCGACGCGGACTCGCGCGCCTCGGTGGCGTGCGCCACGCGCACGTGGTGCCCGTGCTCAGCACGCGGGTCGACGGACAGGTGCTGAGCGTGAGCCACGACGAGGAGGCGGGGCTGCGCGCTGCGACCGAGTGGATTCCTCCGGGGTGCAGCATGAGTCCGGGCGAGGTGGTCACCCTCGGAGTCGCACTGGCCCGTGGGCTTGCCGCCCTGCACCAGGCAGGTGTGTGCCGCGGCGGTCGGCTCACACTCGACGACGTGGTTGTGCACCCTGACGGACGTCCGGCCTGGCGACTCAGCTGGGCGCTGCCACGCGGACGATTCGATGCTGAGGGAGGGGGCGACGCGGCCGATGACGTCGCGGCCCTCGCGTCGCTGCTACGCGACCTGCTCGCCGAGCGCACCGCCCCGGGGCCGCTCACCCTGGTGCTGCTGCGTGCGGCTGACGACGATCGACGCCACCGGCCGTCTGGTGCGCAGTTCGCCGACTCACTGGTGTCGTCCTGCGCGGCGGTGCCGTTGGCGCTTCCCGGCACACGTGTGCTGCCGGCGCACGAGGTGCGGGCGGAGGTGCTAGACGATCATGCGCGCTCGACCGCCCAGCCTGCTGAGGGTCACGAGGCGTCGGCTCCTGCACGTCGCCGCGAGGCGGCAGTGCGGGAGCATGCGAGGGGTCGGTCACTCGCACAGATCCTGGCCATGATCGGAGCGACCCGCTGGCGTGTGGCGGCCATCGTCGTGGTGTCACTTCTGGTGCTGGTCGGGGTACTGCGCAGCGGATCGGCGGTCGCGCGTTCTGAGGCCGAGGGGCGAGCAGCGCCCAACGCCGCCGCTCAGCTGGCGCCTGACCCGCCTACGGAGCCTGCCGCGCCGGGGCTGTCTGACACCATCACCGAGTTGCCCACCGAGATGACGGCAGACCCCGTGGTGGCCCTGGCCTGGGGCCCCTCGGCCGTGGCGGTTCAGGCAGCTGCAGCGCGCGCGCCCGAGCTGCCCTGGACGGGCGTGCTCACCGAGCTCGACTCCGTCCGCGTGGCCGCCTTTGGTCGGGGTGACGTGGCAGCCCTGAGGGCGGCTGACGAAGAGGGGTCTGCGGCGCTCGTGGCCGACCAGAGCGCCGTGGAGGGATTTCGGGCCGCCGGGATGTTCCCACGCGGCTTCGCACTCCAGGTGGTGTCTGCGATCGAGGTGTCACGCGACGCCCGGTCAGTGCGACTGCGCGTGGTCGACAGTCGGCCGGGCTACACGCTGGTCGATGGTGACGGCGTCGTGCGCGAGCGGCGGCCGGCGCGCGGTAATCAGGAGTGGCTCATCACGCTGGTGCCCGACGAGGCTGGGGAACGGTGGCTGTTCCGCGACGTGGTTGCCGCGGGACCGGCCTCGGCTGCCTCCACCCGCACCCCAGCCAGCACTCCCAGCGGAACGGGAGAGCCCGGGTGATGCGTCCGACGCTGTGAGTCAGACGAGTTCGGCGCGCAGCGCCTTGGAAATCGTGGGCTGGCTGAAGGTGAATCCACTGGCCTCGAGCACCCTGGGCAGCACGCGGGCGCTCGACAGTACGTCGTCGGCAAACTCGCCGAGAACCGCCTTGAGGGCGAAGGCCGGAACGGGCAGCAGTGCGGGCCGGTGCAGTAGCTTTCCGAGGGCCGTGGTCGCGTCGGCGTTCGTGACCGGTGTGGGTGCCGTGAGGTTGACGGGCCCCGACAGGTCGCTCTCGAGCAGGTGTGTGAGTGCGTCGATCTCGTCGCTGAGGGAAATGAACGACCAGTACTGCGAGCCCGAGCCGACCTTGCCTCCGGCGCCGAGCCGGAAGATGGGCATCAGCTTGGCGAACGCGCCGCCGCCCTTGGCCACCACCAGCCCGGTGCGTGCGAACGTTGTGCGGATTCCGGCCTCCTGAGCGGGAGCCGCGGCGGCCTCCCACGCCACCACGACGTCGGCCAGAAACCCGGTGCCGGGCGCGGAGGTCTCGTCGAGCGGCGTGTCGCCGCGGTTGCCGTAGTAGCCGATCGCCGAGCCGCACACCAGGGCGCGAGGCTTCGGGTCGAGTGCCGCCATGGCCCGCGCGATCGTGCTGGTGCCCTGCACGCGTGACTGCAGGATTTCGCGCTTGTACGACTCGGTCCAGCGGTGGTCGCCCACGCCCGCGCCCGCGAGGTGCACGACTCCGTCTACTCCGGCAAGGGCATCGAGGTCGACAGTTCCGGCGGTGGGGTCCCAGCTGATCTCATCGGGAGCTGCGGCGAGTCGGCGCACAAGTCTGAGCACCTCGTGTCCGTGCGAGCGCAGGTGGGGCACGAGTGCTGAGCCGATGAGCCCTGATGCTCCGGTAATCGCGACGCGCACGTCAGGCTCCTAGAGTCCGAGCTCGGACTCGAAGGCGCCATCCTCAAGTCGTGCCTTGATGGTCGACAGGAAGCGTGCGGCGTCGGCGCCGTCGACGAGGCGGTGGTCGTAGGTGAGCGCGAGGTACACCATCTGCCGGATCGCGATGACGTCGCCGCCAGCGGCGTCGGTAATCACAATCGGGCGCTTCACAACGGCGCCGGTTCCGAGGATGGCCACCTGAGGCATGTTGATAATGGGGGTGTCGAACAGTGCGCCCCGGCTACCGGTATTGGTGAGCGTGAACGTGCCACCTGACAACTCGTCGGGGCTCAGTTTGTTACCCCGGGTACGCGAGGCCACATCGGCGATTGCGCGCGCGAGGCCGCCGAGGTTGAGGCCTCCGGCGTCGCGCACCACCGGAACAAGGAGCCCGCGCTCGGTGTCGACGGCAATGCCGAGGTGCTCGAAATCGTGGTAGGTCACGGTGCCGGCGGCGGTGTCGATCGAGGCATTAACCTGCGGGAACGACTTGAGCGCTTCAACAGCCGCCAGTGCGAAGAACGGCATGAACGACAACTTCGTGCCCTCGCGTGACTCGAAGTCGGCCTTGGCCCGCTGGCGCAGTTGGGCGACGCGCGTGAGGTCGACCTCGACGACCGTGGTGAGCTGCGCTGAGCTCTGCAGCGACTCGACCATGCGGCTCGCGATGATCGAGCGCAGGCGACTGAGGGGTTCGGTGCGTCCGCGTAGGGATGAGGTGGTGGCCTGGGCTGGGGTTGTCGGGGGTGCTGCGGTGGGAGGTGTGGGAGGTGTGGGAGGTGTGGGAGGTGTGGGGGCTGTGGCTGCGGCAGCCGCTGCGAGGACGTCCTGTTTGCGGATGCGACCCCCCACGCCGGTGCCGGTCAGTGTGGCGAGGTCGATGCCATTCTCGGTCGCGAGTCGACGCACCAAAGGCGTGACGTAGGCGTCGGGGCTTGTGGGTGCGGGTGCGGGTGCGGCGGGGGCGGAAACGGGAGCAGGTGCGGCGGGTGCGGCAGGTGCCGGTGCGGGGGGTGCCGGTGCAGGAGCGGGGGGTGCCGGTGCAGGAGCGGCAGGTGCCGGTGCAGGAACTGCGGGTGCGGTTGCGCCTGCGGCTCCGATCACGGCGAGGACCGCGCCGACGGGGGCAGTCTCATCCTCAGCGACCTCGATCGACAGCAGCACTCCCGACACGGGTGAGGGAATCTCGGTGTCGACCTTGTCGGTGGAGATCTCGAGGAGGGGCTCATCGGCCGACACGGAATCGCCGACGGCCTTGAGCCAGCGTGTGACCGTTCCCTCGGTCACCGATTCACCGAGGGCGGGGAACGTGACCGCTGTGCCGCCGCCGGCGACGGGAGCGGGCTCAACCGCCGAAGCGGGCTCGGGTGCAGGCTCCACTACGGGCGCAGGCTCTACTACGGGCGCAGGCTCTACTGCGGGCTCAGGCTCCACTACGGGCGCAGGCTCAGGTGCAGGAGCAGCGGCCACCGGTGACTCCGAGGAGTCGCCAATCACGGCCAAAACGGCGCCCACGAGCACGGTTTCGTCCTCGGCGGCAGAAATCGAGAGGAGCACTCCCGAGGCTGGTGCCGGAATCTCGGTGTCGACCTTGTCGGTGGAGATCTCCAGTAGAGGCTCGTCAACGGTGACGGTGTCACCGACCTGCTTGAGCCATCGTGTTACCGTCCCTTCGCTCACGCTCTCGCCCAACTGAGGCATCGTGACGGTGACCGCCATCTCGGGGTGCTCCTTCGTTTGGTGGGCGAATGGTCAGGCGTGGGCGTGCAGTGGCTTGCCGGCGAGGGCGAGATGTGCCTCGCCCAGAGCCTCGTTCTCAGTGGGGTGAGCGTGCACGAGGGCGGCGACGTCTTCGGGGTAGGCCTCCCACGCGTAAATGAGCTGGGCCTCTCCGATGAGCTCGCCTACGCGGCTGCCCACCAGGTGGATTCCGATCACGGGGCCGTCGACCTCGCGGACCAACTTCACAAAGCCGGCGGTTCCGAGAATCTGGCTCTTGCCGTTGCCGCCGAGGTTGTACTCGTAGGCCACGACCCGGTCGGCGCCGTACTTCTCACGCGCGGCGGACTCGTTATAGCCCACCGAGGCAACCTCGGGCTCGCAGTAGGTGACGCGCGGAATAGCCATCTCGTCGATGATCGACGGAGCAAGCCCAGCGATGTGCTCGGCCACGAAGATGCCCTGCTGGAATCCGCGATGAGCGAGCTGCAGACCGGGGGTGATGTCGCCCACCGCGTACACGCCCGGCACCGAGGTGCGCAGTGATTCGTCGACCGTGACCCAGCCGCGATCGGTGGCCACACCGTTCTCCTCGTACCCGAGCCCGGCGGTTTGCGGTCCCCGACCCACAGCGACGAGCAGTAGGTCGGCCGTGAGCGTCTTGCCGTCTTCCAGAGTGACCGTGACCGAGGTGTCGTCCTGGGAGGCGGACGCGAAGCGAACACCGGTGCTGAAGACGATGCCACGCTTGCGGAACGCGCGCTCGAGCGCCTTCGAACTGGCTGCGTCCTCTGCCGGAACGAGGCGGGGGAGTGCCTCCACGATGGTGACCTCGGTGCCGAACGAGCGCCATACGCTCGCAAACTCGACGCCGATCACTCCTCCGCCGAGAACGATCACGCTGGCCGGCACGTAGTCGAGGGTGAGTGCCTCGTCACTGGAGAGAATGCGGCCGCCGATGTCGAGGCCGGGAAGGGACCGCGCGTAGGAGCCTGTCGCGAGCACGACGCTACGGCCCTCAACGCGCTCTCCGTTGACCTCCACGGCGTTGGGGGCAACGAGACGACCTGGACCCTCGATGTAGGTGATGCCACGACTCTTCACGAGGCCCTGCAGGCCCTGGTAAAGCTTGCCGATCACGCCGTCCTTGTACTCGTTCACCCGGGGCATGTCGATGCCTTCGAAGGTTGCCCTCACGCCGAACGCGGCGGCCTCGCGGGTGCTGTCGGCAACCTCTGCCGCATGCAGCAGCGCCTTCGTGGGAATGCAGCCATTGTGGAGACAGGTCCCGCCCAGCTTGCCCTTCTCGATGAGGGCTACCGAGAGGCCGAGTTGGCTGGCGCGCAGCGCGCAGGCGTAGCCTCCGCTGCCTCCGCCGAGGATCACGACGTCGTGGACGGTCACAGGTCTCCCTTGTGTGGCGCGTGGCTCGCTGAACTGGAGTGCCATCCTCCCACTCTTCGCCGGGGAGAGGTCACGCGGGTGTCTGTGCGGCGCAGTGTCAGGGGGTCGAACTACACTCGAACACATGTTCGAATCAGAGTCGCCGACCTCATCAGCGGCCTCGCTCACGATGGGTCGTCCATCGGGGCGAGCCACGGGCCATCATCTCGGGCCACCGCGGCTGCGCGAGGAGCGCGAGCTCAGCGAGGCGCTTGACGTGCTGGTGCGCGAGGCCGACATGGTCGGCCCGGGCGGCGCCGACGTGTCTGAGCTGCTGGCTCGTCTTGAGGCCATGGATCCCGACTGGTTCGCGCTCGCTGACCTGGTCGACATTGCGCCCGAAGACCTGAGCCCCGACGACGCGCTCGCCTATCTACGCATCGTCGTGGCGCATCAGGGCTGGCTCGAGTCGCTCAGCGCTCGAGCTCTGGTCGCCGCCGCCGGGCGCGTGCCCGGCTCTGACGAGGTGCTGGGCAGCGACGGCCGCCGCAGCGTCACCATCGACGATGCCGTCCGCGAGGAGGTTGCCGCGGCCCTGCGGCTGGCGCCCGTGACGGCGCAGGGTCGAATCGAGGTGGCTCGCACGTTGGTGACTCACCTGCCCCAGACTCACCTGGCGCTGCAGCGTGGTCGCATCGGAGCCATGCACGCGCGGGTTGTCGCCGAGTCGGTGCAGCAGGTGGCTCCCGAGTCGGCGAATGGGTTTGCGCGCGAACTCGAGGAGCGGGTGCTCGCTCGCGCCATGAGAGGCACCGTGGGCGATGTGCGCTCGGCCGTGCGCTCCGCGGCCCGACGTATCGATCCGGCGCTGGTGTCCGAGCGGGCTCGGAGGGCGCGCCGCGACCTTGATGTGCGGGTGTGGCACGACGACACCGGGGTCAGCACCCTGTCGGCACGGTTGCTCACCGAGCAGGCCCTCGCTGTCGCCTCGGCTATCGAGGAGGTCGCTCACGATGGGCGGCACCAGACGCTCAACGGGCCCGGCGTGATCTCGGCGGGGGAGCGCAGGGCCGAGGCTCTGGTGGCGCTGATACTGCGAGTGCCGGGCGAGGTGGTGGGCCCACTCGGCGCCCACCCTGCGGCGGGGTCCGACGTACACTCCGGGTCCGGTGCAGAGTCGCCCCCATCGGGTGTCCACGTGCCGGGCGCCACCGTGGGGGTTGACTCTTCTCTCTCGGTGGGGGCTGGCCTCGAGGCGGGAGAAGTCGAACCCATGTCAGCAGTTCCGCGGACTCCCTCGCTGCCACCGGCCCACATGGTGCTCGTCATGGACCTTCCCACCCTGCTGGCCCTGCGCGACGATCCCGTCGCGGTGCTGCGCGCGGGCAACGTGCCCGCAGAGGTGGCCCGGGCCCTCGCTGCCGACGCCACCTTCCGCCGGGCGATCGTCGACCCCCTCACGGGGCAACTGCTCGACTACGGCCGCCGCACCTATGCCGTACCCGACCCGCTACGCCGGTTCATCGAACTGCGTGATCGGGTCTGCCGCTTCCCCGGCTGCAATCGAGCGGCCGATCAGTGCCAGATCGACCATGCGGTGGCCTGGGACGACGGGGGCCACACCAGCGCCGCAAACACCGGAGCACTGTGTCAGCGGCATCATCAGCTCAAAACCCACGGAGGCTGGCGCATCGTCGAGTCTCACGTCGACGGCAGTTGTCGGTGGCGGTCACCCCTCGGCCGCGAGTATCTGGTCGAGCCGCCCACTCTGATGGAGCCGGAGCTCGTGAGTCCACCAGTCGAGCCAGATGAGTGCGTTCCCCCTGATTTCTGACATCGGAGTCGAGTCGTTGTGGGGCGCCCGGAGTGAGCTATCACGGCCCCGGCCCCGGCCCCGGCCGTGGCCCTTGCCCTTGCCGGTCGCCCTCGCTGCACGGTGGTGAGGCGCGTTCGGTAGAGCGGCAACCCGCGCCTGCTACTTCGCTGCGGCGTCCTTGGCCATCTGCACCAGGGTGCGAACCGAGGCGCCGGTGCCGCCCTTGGGTACGTCGCCATAGGGCGATCCGTCGTTGTGCGACGGGCCCGCGATATCGAGGTGTGCCCACTTCATCGACGGTGCCACGAACTCGCGCAGGAAGACGCCCGCCGTGAGCATGCCGCCACTCCTGTTACCGATGTTGGCGATGTCGGCCCAGGGGGTGTCGAGCGACGAACGCAGGTCGTCGGGCAGGGGCATCGGCCACATCGCTTCGCCGGCCCGCCTCGAGGCCTCGAGGACCGAGTCGCGGAAGGCGTCGTCATTCGACATGATCGCGCTGATGCGCTCCCCAAGAGCCACCACCTGGGCCCCGGTCAGCGTTGCGACGTCGATGATCGAGTCGGGCGCGTCCTCGGCCGCGCGCACCAGGGCGTCGGCCACCACGAGCCGTCCCTCGGCATCGGTGTTCAGCACCTCCACCGTGCGTCCGCCATACATGGTGATCACGTCTCCGGGGCGCTGGGCAGTGCCGCTCGGCATGTTCTCGGCCGACGCCGCGTAGGTGGTGATGCTCACGGGCAGGCCCAGCCGGGCGATGGCCACGGTCGCGTGCAGCACGGCAGCGGCCCCGGCCATATCGCTCTTCATCGTGTCCATCTTGGCGGCCGGCTTGATCGAGATACCGCCGGTGTCGAAGGTGATGCCCTTGCCAACGAACGCGAGGTGGGCAACCGCGTTCGCGGGGCGGTAGGCCATGCGGATCAGTCGCGGCGGGTTGGCCGATCCCTGTCCCACAGCCAGAATTCCGCCGAAGCCGCCTCGAGCGAGAGCCTTCTCATCGAGCACCTCCACACTGAGGGGCAGCCCCTCGGCCGCGGCCACGGCTGCCGCGGCCAATCCCGCCGGCGGAAGGTGCCCGGGAGGGGTATTCACCAGGTCGCGGGTCGAGTGAATGGCCGCGGCAAGGATCGTCACCTCGCGCAGCACCGCCCGTAGCTCGGGGTCCTTGGGGTCGCTGACGAGGAAGGTGAAGGCGCGCACGGGCTTGGTGGCGTCCTTACCCGTGAGTCCCTTGTGGTGGTCGAACGAGTAGGCGCCGAGCAGCGACCCCGTCATCAGGGCCGTGACCTCGCTGGGTGAGTCGCTGGGCAGGGCGAAGGCCACGCGCCGAGTTCCGGCCAGCGCGCGCGCGGCATCGCCCGCGCTACGCCGAAGCGCCTCTCCGTCCCAGGTTCCGTCCGAGCGGGCGCCGAGTCCCAGTGCCGCAATCACAGAGACACCGGGAACTCCGGCAACACGCACGATCTCGCCCCGCTTACCGGTGGCCTTGAGTGCGCCGAGTAGCTCGAGGAGTCGGCGACGGCCGGCAGCATTCAGCGCGAGCGTGGGCCCGGCGAGGTCGACGCCGCGGCCCTGGGGCACGATCGGAACGACGAGCACATCAGTGGCGGGCAGAGACTTCGCGGCGGCCAGAGCGGCGGAGGCGGGCATGGAGACTCCCAGTGGTCAATTCAGCGGATCTGCAGGTGAGACCCAACCCTAACGACCCCGAGCCCGAGCCCGACGTACTGCGTGCCGTGGTGGGGCGCCTCCGGGTAAGCCGCCGGGTACTCTGCGTCTCATGCGATCGCCACTGCACGACCAGCACGTTGCTCTCGGGGCCAAACTCGGCGACTTCAGCGGGTGGGAGATGCCGCTCGAGTACTCGGGCACCCTCGCCGAGCACGCGGCGGTTCGTGAGCGGGTCGGCCTGTTCGACGTCTCCCACATGGGCAAGGTGCGCCTCCATGGTGAGGGAGCCGCCAACTTCATGAACGCGATTCTCACCAACGACCTCCACCGGATCGGCCCCGGCCAGGCCCAGTACTCCCTGCTGTGCAACGAATCGGGTGGCGTGATCGACGACCTGATCGTGTACCGGTGGTCCGATGACGAGCTCTTCTGCGTGCCCAACGCCGGAAACGCGTCCGAGGTGGTGGCGGTACTGCGCTCCCTAGCGCCCGACACGGTGTCGATCGACGACCATCACGCCGACCACGGAATCATCGCGGTGCAGGGCCCCGACAGTGGCGCCCTTCTCGATGCGGTGGGCCTTCCGTCGGATCACGACTACATGACCATGGTGTCCGCCGACCTCGACGGGGCCCGGGTGATCGTCGCGCGCACGGGCTACACCGGTGAGCATGGCTACGAGTTGATCGTGCCGGTGGCTGTCCTCGGACAACTATGGGCCGACCTCCTGGTGCTGGCGCGTCCCCTGGGTGGAATCCCGGCGGGGCTCGGTGCCCGCGACACGCTCCGACTGGAAATGGGCTATCCCCTGCACGGCCATGAACTCTCGCTCGACATCACCCCGGTGCAGGCCCGACTCGGATGGGCCGTGGGTTTTGACAAGCCCGCATTCGTGGGCCGCGAAGCGCTGTTGGCTGAGCGGGCCGCCGGCCCCACCAGGGTGCTGCGCGCACTTCGGGCCACCGGGCGTGGAATCCCGCGAGCCGGACTGACTGTCCTCCGAGACGGAGCGCCGGTGGGCGAGGTCACCAGTGGCACGTTCTCGCCCACGCTCAAGGAGGGCATCGCCCTGGCGCTGCTCAGCCCTGAGGTAGCCATTGGCTCGGCTGTCGTTGTCGACGTGCGCGGCCGTGCACTCGAGTGCGAAGTGGTTGCACCGCCGCTCGTGAGGGCGTCGACGCGCGACTAAACGAGCGCCAGCACCACGAGTGTGACCGTCATGGTCACCTCAACCGCGGCACCCAGAGTGTCGCCGGTAACTCCGCCGAGCCTCGCCACGCAGCGGCGGGTGATCAGAATTCCTGCGCCGAGCCCCAGCACAGCGGCCAGCGCCCACCCGGGCGCCGAGAAGGGGTCGCCAGCCGAGAAGCCTGCGGCCCAGAAGCCGGCAGCGGCAGCCATCGCCACCACCAGGGCTGAGACGCACCCGGCCGCCCAGGTCGGGACCGATCCCGCAACCGCCGCGCCGAGGCCCCCGGGCCGTGCGGCGGGGATGCCGCTCCGGCAGGCGAGCGGAAGCGCGGCGCGCGACACCACGAGCGCGACCGCCACCGCGAGGGGCGCGTAGCCCGGGAAATCGCGGCCAGAGATGACGATGGTGTTGAGGGCGGCGGTCTGCACCAGCACGGTGAGCACCAGCGTCGCCACCCCGAACGGCCCAATGTCGCTCTGGCGCATGATGGTCAGCGCGCCCTCACGCGGCTTCCCGCTTCCGAGGCCGTCGGCTGTGTCGGCGAGTCCGTCGAGGTGGAGGCCGCGCGTGAGCAGGGCGAGCAGGGCGATCACGAGCGCCGAAGCCAGCAGTGGACTGCGACCTGCGCCCCACACGAGCAGGGCCGCGGGCGCGGCCAGCAGGAGGCCCACGAGGGGTGCGGCGAGCATGGCGCCGCGAGCCGTTGATTGTGCAATCGCCGTCGTTGCCCCCACGGTGTCGGTGGCCCGAGGGGGAGAAACCCGCACGATGGTGAGCGTGCCCAGGGCCAACCTTGCCCAGTCGGGCATCACCGGGTCACGCCGGCTCTGACTCGGGCTCGGGCCCGGACTCGTCCGGCCCGGACTCGTCCGGCTCGGACACCGTCGCACGATCTGACACAGCCGCCTGCTCGAACGTCGCCATCTCGCGCAGCGTGTCGGCCGCCGCGCGCACGAGGGGTAGTGCGGTGAGGGCGCCGGTGCCCTCACCGAGTCGCATTCCCAGGTCCAGGAGTGGTACCAGCGACAGGTAGTTGAGCGCCGCGACAGCCGCAGGCTCGGTCGAGCGATGCGAGGCGAGCCACCACTCGCTCGCGCCGTAGGCCATGCGGTTCGCCACGAGCGCGCAGGTGCTGCTGATAATGCCGTCGAGCAGCACCGGAACCCGTCGCACCGAAGCCTCGAGAAGGAATCCGCTGATGGCGGCGAGGTCGGCACCCCCGACCGCCGCAAGCAGTCCGAGGGGGTCACCGACGTGCGGCCGCCCGCGCCGCATGCCATCACGCACCGCCGCGCACTTGCGCATCCACGTGGTGTCGTCGATACCCGTGCCCCGACCCACCACGAGGGACGGGTCGGTCTTGGTGATCAGTCCCACTAGTACGGCGGCGGGTGTGGTGTTGCCGATACCCATATCTCCGGCGATCAGCAGGTCGGCGCCCCCATCGATCTCCTCGTCGGCGATCGCAACCCCGGCCGAGAAGGCAGCCACCGCCTCCTCGCGCGTGAGTGCGTCCTCGCGGTCGAGCGACCCACTTCCTCGCCTCACCCGGTAGCGGGTCAGCGCGGCCATCGTGTCGGCAGGGAGTTCGTAGAACGAGGGATCGACATCCACTGAGATGTCGACCACGCGCACCGACGCTCCTGCCGCGCGGGCCAGTACGTTGACCGCCGCACCCCCCGCTAGGAAGTTGAGCACCATCTGGGCCGTGACCTCGGGCGGGTACGCCGAGGTGCCCGAGGTGCGGGCCACGCCATGGTCTCCCGCGAACACCACGACTCGCGCGTCGTTAGGGGTCGAGGGCGGGCACTGACCCTGTACGCCGCTCAGCCACACCGACACGTCTTCCAGTCGGCCCAGGGCCCCTGCGGGCTTGGTGAGCATCGCCTGTCGACTCGCTGCCTGCTTGCGGAATTCCTCATCTGGATCCGTCAGTCGGCCCATCAGGTCGGCGGGCGCGATCATGGCCCAGTCACGTGAGGTGCTCATGTCGGTCACAGGGGTCCTTCGGTTCGTAGTTCGCCCAGAATGATTGCACGTCCGGCCACCGTCAGGAGTACCTCGTCACACGCGTCGGCGACGCGCGAGTTCACCTCGCCGAGCAGATCGCGGAAGAGTCGCGCACCCGCATGAAGGGGCACGATTCCCGATCCGACCTCATTGGTCACCAGCACCACCCGGGCCGGGGTGGCCCGCAGTGCGGACACCAGGTCGGCGACCGAGGCGAGCATGATCGAACGCGCCGTATCGGCGTCGTTCCACGCATCGGCGTCATCAATGACACGGGTGAGCCACAGGGTGAGGCAGTCGACCAGCACGGCGTCGCCCGCCTGTGCGCTGCGCACCACGCCGGCCACGTCAGCGGTTTCGACGGTCGACCACGCTGCGGGCCGACGTTCACGATGGCGTGCCACCCGGTCTGCCCACTCCGCATCGTGTGGCAGGTCGGCGTGCGGAGGCCCCGATGTTGCCACGTAGGTGACACGCGGGGCGGCTGCCACGAGTCGCTCGGCCTCGCGGCTCTTACCCGACCGGGCTCCACCGGTCACCAGGGTTCGACGTGCGGGCGTCAGTGCCCCACCGGGCACAGGACGTGTCGCGCCCACGGTGATCACGTCGAGGTCGCGTCCTGGTCGCACGCCCCACGCGGCCAGCCTGCGCACGAGTTCGGGCTCGGGCGGATTGTGATGTGACAGGTGCACGGCCACCACCGTCGTGGAATCGCCGACCGCACCGGCATCGCGCAGTGCCGCGAGCAGCAGGGGAAGTGTCTGCAGGTCAAGGTGCGCGGTGCCGTGGTCGACCACGTCGCCGAACGTCTCCTCCACGAGCAGCAGGTCAAGCGGGGAAGCCGACGCGATGGAAGCCACGGTCGACGCAGGAAGGGGACCGGTGTCGGCGGCATGCAGCATTCGCGCGCCGTCGGGCGAGGTCACCTCCCACAGCACGGCTTCCGGCGCGGCGGTCGCCAGTTCCGACGAGCCCGAGGGAAATCCGTGTTCTCCGAGGCCGTGGTTCGCGAGGTGCGCTCGCGCGATATGTCCGGAGGGCAGCACCACCTCCCGGCCCACGACGCACTCGACCAGGCGCACGCTGCCGTCGGCCAGCCGGGCTGGGTCAACCCATGGCCGCACTCTGTCGAGAGCACTCACCGGGCCGTGCACCTCGATCGCCCCCATCGAGGCCGGTGCCCCACCACCCTGCGCTGCCCATCCGCGCGCCAGCAGCAGCGAGGGGTCGAGGTGGTCGGGGTGGCCGTGCCCCACGAGAACGGCGCTGACGGTGTCGAGGCACAGGCGCGCCCTCGCGCAGGCTGTGGTGACGTCGGGGGAGGGGTCGAGCAGCACGGTGTCGTCGAGGAGAACGCCACTGCGGCCGCGCACGATCGCGTGCGTGCGAGCATGCTCGCACGACGGGCAGCGGCAGAAGGGCTGGGGCCAGCCGTCGGCGGCTCCCGTGCCGAGCAGGGTGACCCTCATGGGGCCTCGACGAAGACAACGGGCGCGCCGAATGCAGCGCGTCGGGTGGCTCGGCGCAGAGCTCCCAGAATCGGGGCCCCTGCGACGAGGATCAGCGTGGCGGTGAGCACCGCGCGGGGGATGTCGTAGCCGAGGCTGGTGGCGAGGCTGAAGACGAGCCAGTGCTGCAGGTTCACCAGCATCGGTGCCCCCGCCTGGTACGACAGTTCGGTGGCCATCCCACCGGAGAATGGCCAGAACCAGAGATTCATCACAAACCCGTAGGCCACGCACGCCAGCACGGCGTATCCGGCGAGCAGCAGCACCTCCCCGCGCCGGGACATGACTCGAGGAAGCAGTCCGGCACCGAAACCCACCCACCCGGCCGCGATCATCTGGAACGGCAGCCACGGCCCGACCCCACCGGTAATGAGCGCCGACGAGATGAGAGTGACCGACCCGAGCGTGAACCCGAAGCCGGGCCCGAGGGCGCGCCCGCCGATGATGATGAGCACCCACACCGGCTCGAGCCCTGCGATGCCGCCTCCGATGGGGCGCAGGGCCGTGCCCACGGCGGCGAGTACCCCGAGCACAGCGAGCGCCTTCGTGTCGATGAGTCCATCGGCGATCTCGGCCCACACCACGGCGATCAGCAGCGGCAGCAGGAGGGCGAACACCAGGGGGGCGTCGCCCGAGTGCGCGACGGCGTCAGACGTCGGGGCGGCTAGCAGCGGCCAGCCGAAAGCGGCCACTGAGATGAGGCTCACAATCGCGAGGGTCACCAGGGTGCGCGGGTGCAGGGTCACGGCATGAATGCGTGCGGTACGCCTGACGGTGGGCGCGCTCACGGGAGTCACCGAAGCCTCGCCCGTCGGTGAGTGGGCCGTCGTGGTCATGCGCCCGCCAGCCCGCGCTCGATCTCGCCCACGGTCAACCAGTGGTCGGGCGCCATCACCTTCGCGATCTGGGGCGCGAACATCGGTGAGCCCACCACGACGTCAGCGGTGGGGCCATCGGCCACCACCTCTCCGTCGGCAAGCACCACCACGCGCGTGGCCACCTCCGCCGCAAGCTCAACGTCGTGAGTTGCGAGCACGATCGAGTGGCCGCGAGCGGCCAGCCCGCGCAGGGTGATGACCAACTGCTCCTTCGACGGATAGTCCAGGCCGCGCGTCGGCTCGTCGAGCAGCACGAGCGGAGGTTCGCCCGCGAGCACGACGGCGAGGGCCAGGGCGAGCCGCTGCCCCTCCGAGAGGTCGCGGGGATGCATTGAGTCGTCAATGTCGGGCGATAGCAGGGCCAGCAGCGCGCGCGTGGTTCCAGGCACGGCCGTCACATCACTGTCTGCGGCGCGGCACTCATCGCTCACTCGGTCGCTGCAGAGAAGGTCCCGCGGGTCCTGGGGCACCAGTCCCACCTGACGCACGAGCTCGCGCGCGGCCAGTCGGGCGGGGTCGAGCCCGCCCACGCGCACCGTGCCGCTGTCAACCTTGTGCAGCCCGACGCAGGCGCCGAGCAGCGTCGACTTCCCGGCTCCATTGCGACCCATCAGGGCCACCACCTCACCGGTCGACACCTCGAGGTCGACTCCCGCGAGGGCTGTGATTCCCCCGAACCGCACGCGAACGCCCTGAAGCGAGGCAGTGGGCGTGGCGTCCGCATCGGGAACCGCGCGCAGCGGCGGCCTCACACCCACGAGCGTGCGCCGCAGCTCGTCGGCAGCGCGTCGCGCGTCGCGCACCGTGAGCGGGAGGGGGGACCAGCCGACGAGTCGACCGAGTGCAACGACGGGCGGGGCAACGGGAGCGTCAATCATCACCTCGGCCGGACGTCCCGAAATAATCGGAAGTCCGTTGCCCGGCACCACCACGATGCGGTCGGCGTACTGCACCACGCGCTCGAGCCTGTGCTCGGCGAGCAGCACGGTGACTCCGAGGTCGTGCACAAGTCGTTGAAGGGCAGCCAGCACCTCTTCGGCTGCCCCGGGATCGAGGGCCGACGTCGGCTCGTCGAGCACGAGCACCTTCGGGTGGGTCGTCAGCACCGAGCCGATGGCAACTCGCTGGCGCTCACCGCCCGACAGTGAGAGCAGGGCGCGGTCGCGCAGGTCGGTGAGCCCGAGCAGGTCGAGAGTTTCCTCGACGCGGCGCCGCATCACGTCGGGCGCCAGTCCCAGACTCTCCATGCCATAGGCGAGCTCGTCTTCAACGATGTCGGTCACGAAGCCGCTGGCGGGATCCTGGGGCACGACTCCCACGAGGTCGGCGAGCTCGCGCGGGGGATGGGTGCGTGTGTCGCGGCCGCCCACCGTCACCCGGCCGGTGAGGGTACCCCCGGTGAAGTGGGGCACGAGACCGTTCACCGCGCGCAGCAGCGTCGACTTGCCGCTTCCGGTGCGCCCCACCACCAGCACGAGCTCGCCCTCAGGAATATGCAGCGTCACATCGTTGAGCACCGGGCGCGTCTCTCCGTCGTACACGACGGTCACATGGTCGAAGTAAATCACGCGGGCACCGCCGCGAGGTCTGGCACCGCGGGCCTGCTGGCACGCGGTCGTGGCAGGGGTGGGGCCGCGACCATCGGGAGAGCAGCAACCAGCACGGCAAGGGCGGGCAGCAGCGGCAGGTCGGGGAAGGTGGCGGGTACCACCACCGGGATCATGCCGGGCCAGGCGGCCGCCGCCGCCACACCAATCACCACCGCGGGGACGATGCCTGAGGCACTCACGGCCCACTCGGGCCAGCTCCACGGGTCGGGCCGGTAGCGAGTGCGGATGGCGCGAGCGCCGGCAAGGCGCAGCGCCACCACTGCCGAGATGACTCCGAGTACCGCGAGCGGGGCGCTGACCAGCGCCGACGAGCCATCGGCCAGCGCGCCGTAGGTGCCGATGCCGATGGCCACCAAGCCTCCGAGTAGCAGCAGCGACGTGGTGCGTCGCCGCGAGGCCGTCACCGCGGCGGTGCGCCCGTAGCCTCGTGAATCCATGGCTGCGGCGAGGGTAATGCTCCGGTCGAGTGCTCCCTCGAATACAGGAATGGCGGCGCCAGCAATTCCGCGCAGCCCGCGGGTGGCGCGCCCACGCAACCGCTGCGCGGTGCGCACCCGCTCGATGTCCTCGATCAGTAGGGGAGCAAACGTGAGCGCGATCACCAGGGCCACGCCCACCTCGTACAGCGCGGGCGGCACGCTCTTGAGCAGTCGCGCCGGCGACGCCAGCGAGTTCGCCGCCCCGACGCAGGCGAGCAGCACAGCGAGCCGAAGCCCGTCGTACAGGCCGGTGAGCATCGACTCAAGTGTGATGTCGCCACCCACGCGCACTCCCGCCATCCACTCGGGCAGCCCCAGCGAGGGCAGGCCGAGCAGCACGGTGCTGCCCAGCCTGGCCCCGAAGATCACCTGGAACACCAGTCGCACCACAATCACGACGAGTCCGAGCTTGAGGAACGCCCCAAACGATCGCGACCACGGGGCGTCAGGCTTGCGTGCCGACACCACGAGGGCGGCCACGGCCAGGATGAGTAGCAAGACCAGCGGATTTGTGGTGCGCGACGCGGCGGCTGCAAGCCCGAGGGCCCACAGCCACCACGCTCCGGGGTGGAGATATCGCGCCGTCATTATCCCCGTGACTTCCTGCTCATGCGGAAGGCCAGCAGGGCGAGTACCAGCACGATCAGGGCGATCACGAGGGGCACGATGGGAAACGAGGTGCTGGTGGTGTCGGTCGTGCTGGTGGTGTCGGTCGTGCTGGTTGCGCTGGCACTGGCAGCAGCCACTGGCACCGGCAGCGTGGGCTCCGAGGTCGGGGGCGGGGTTGCGCCCGGCACCACGTCGCCGCATCCGGTCGCCGGGTAGCCATCGATGGCGCAGAGCAGGGTTTTGTCGAGCCGCTGGCTGCCCGCGGTCGCGAGCACCTGAAGCGCGTTGGCGTTCGGGGGGGTCAGCGCGCAGCCGACCTCGGGCTCAGGTGGTGTCGAGCCCTCGGGTGCGTCGGCCGGAACGCCGTAGTCGATCACCAGCGCGACGCGCTTGCTTCCGGCCACCGGTGCCGTGGAGCCGCAGATGGCGGCAAAGTCGGGCGCGATGCGAGGCGTGCGGGCCGAGCCGGACTCCCCGGCGATCTCGAAGCGCCAGCCGCTCACGTCGCCGTCGGCTGGGATGGAGGCGTCTGGGCTCACCGTGGCGAAGTTCCAGGTGCCATTGGTGCCGACCCACTCGGCCCAGTAGCGGTAGTAGGTCTCAGCCTGGGCGGGAGCGGCCGCTCCCATGGCGAGCAGTGCCGTCAGCAGGGTGAGCAGAATCCCGAGGGCCATCGTGCGGGTGGTGCGAGTGGTCGTCACGTGATTCCTCCAGATGGCGGCGCGCGACGGACAACAGATGACAGACAGCCTCCTGTCGGGCAGCCCGGTGTGGGCCGCCCAGACGACAAACCCCCGTGCGCTCAATGAGCGGCACGGGGGGCGGACGTCACGGATTCAGTCGTGACCTGCGCTCCGCCCCGTAGACCTCGACGGTGTTGGGGAGCTTGAAGATTCCGCCAGGTGCTCCGGCTTGCTGCGCAGTTCGTGATGAGGAACTGTGACGGCCTACGGTTGCGGGTCAGCGCCGGACTTAGACCGGCTTCCCCTGGACCTCGGAATCAACGATTCAGTTGGTGCGAGCAGTCAACCACGCCGAGGGGGTCGGGGTCCACCACGCGACACGGCGCACCCGCCTACACTCGGCCCATGCCCTGGACCTGGACGTACACGATGACCTCGAATGCCACCTCTGACTCGGCTCCTCCCGTGTCGCCGTCGTTCCCCTCGCAGGCAGACGCCGAGAGTTGGATCGGCGAGTCGTGGCGCGAACTGCTCGACGCCGGGGTCGACTCGGTGGCACTGCTCGAGAACGAGCGGGTGGTGTACACGGGCATGAGCTTGCACCCTGCTGACCCCGGCTGAGTCGATCGGGCCGAACACGAGGCCTGGCGTGAGTAGGGCTACGGGCGGGCGGCCGGTGACACCGTGCGAGCCGGGTCGGAGACCACCACCGAGCCCAGCACCTCGTCGATGCGGGCGAGCACGTCGGCCTCGAGGCGCATGCCGGCTGCCTTGACGTTGTCGACCACCTGCTCGGCGCGCGTGGCGCCAATGATCGCCGCCGACATGCCAGGCTGAGTCAGCACCCACGCGAGGGCGAGCTGGGCCATCGACAGGCCAAGGTCGTCGGCAATCGGACGAAGGCCCTGCACCGCCGTGAGCACCGGCTCGGCGAGTAGTTGGGGCATGAAGCGGTCGCCGTCGTCGGTGGTGGCGCGGCTGCCCTCGGGGTGCGGCTGTCCGGGCAGGTACTTGCCGGTGAGCACGCCCTGCGCGAGCGGCGACCAGACGATCTGGCCAAGCCCGAGTTCGAGACTGGTGGGCACGACCTCGGCCTCGATCACGCGGTAGAGCATCGAGTACTGCGGCTGGTTCGACACCAGACGGTCGAAGCCCATCTGCTGGGCCATCTCCACCGCTGCGCGGATTTCCTCGGCGCGCCACTCGGATACCCCAACGTAAAGGACCTTGCCTTGGCGAACGAGGTCGTCAAAGGCGCGGAGGGTCTCGTCGAGCGGGGTCGCATAGTCGTAGCGGTGGGCCTGGTAGAGGTCGACGTAGTCGGTTTGCAGCCTGCGCAGTGAGCCCTCGATGCTCTCCATGATGTGCTTGCGCGAGAGGCCGCGGTCGTTGACTCCCGGACCGGTGGGCCAGAACACCTTGGTCAAGATCTCGAGGCCCTCGCGTCGCTGGCCCTTGAGTGCGCGGCCGAGAACCTCCTCGGCACGGGTGCCCGCGTACACGTCGGCGGTGTCGAACGTGGTGATGCCGGCGTCGAGAGACGCTTCAACACATGCGCGGGCGGCGTCTTCCTCGACCTGTGAGCCGTGGGTGATCCAGTTTCCGTAGATCAGTTCGCTGACGAGCAGGCCGCTGCGGCCGAGATGACGATGGTCCATAGGGGGAGGGTACTGGGCTAGCGGGATTTGGGAACCACTGGTTTACCGCCCGCCCGGAACTTCGGCGGCGGAAGGCGCAGTCGGCGCAGCGTGAGCGACCGCATCGCGCCGTACAGGTAGTCACCAATCTTGAGTGTGGCATCGGGCACGACGGTTCGGGCCTGCTTGCGGGTCTTGGCGACGATCCACACAATGTCGAGCACCACGGCCACCAGCATGAACAGCCAGACGTAGTAGGTGACCTGGATGATGATCGGGTTCTGCAGGAATCCCGACAGCAGCACCAGAATCGCCACGGGGATGAAGATCTCGCCCACCGACCTGCGGCTGTCGACGAGGTCTCGGAGCATCGACCGCGTGGGACCCGAGTCGCGGGCGGGGAGTCGTCGCTCGTCACCGGCCATCATGGCGGCGCGTGAGTCGACTCGGTCAGAGCGCTGGCGCTCGCGCATGGCCTTGCGAGCCGCCTTAGGATCGGAGGGCACCTTGAGGGTCGCCTTGCGCGCCGCCTCCGACTCCTTGCGAGTGGGCGTGGGGCGGCCCTTGCCGTCGGCCTTGGCCGAGTCGATCACCGGGGTGTCGGCCGGTGCCGACTTGCGTCCGAACATAGGGTGAGCCTAGGGGGCCACAGCGGGTTGGGCTCTTGGGGGCCTCCCGATGGTCGGCTCGACCGCATAGGATTATTTTACGAGTCGAGTCGCGTCATCAGACGCGCCGTGTGAAGGGGAGCCTCATGGGCCTGTGGGACCGCATCAAGATCATCTTCGGCGCGAAAGCCAACGCCATGGTCGACCGGGCCGAGGACCCGCGCCAGACCCTCGACTACTCCTACGAGAAGCAGCTCGAATTGCTGCAGAAGGTGCGCCGCGGAGTCGCCGACGTCGCTACGTCGCGCAAGCGCCTCGAACTGCAGATTCAGGGTCTCGACGGCCAGGCGGCCAAGCTCGAGGGTCAGGCCAAGGCGGCCCTTGCCGGCGGGCGCGAGGACCTCGCTCGTGAGGCGCTCACTCGCCGCAGCGGCATTCAGGCGCAGATCGCCGACCTTCAGGTGCAGTTCTCCGACCTTCAGGCGCAGGAGGAGAAGCTCACCGCGGCCAGTCAGGCGCTCCAGGCCAAGGTCGAGGCCTTCCGCACGCAGAAGGAGACCATCAAGGCCACCTACAGCGCCGCCGAGGCACAGACCCGCATTAACGAGGCCTTCACCGGAATCTCCTCCGAACTCGGCAATGTGGGCGAGGCCATCCAGCGCGCCCAAGACAAGACCCAGACAATGCAGGCGCGCGCAAGCGCTCTCGACGAGCTCATGGCGTCAGGTGCGCTGACCGACCCCACTGGCACGAGCAAGGACAGCATCACCCTCGAACTCGAGCGGATGGCCTCGCAGAACCAGGTCGAAAACGACCTTGCCAAGTTGCGGGCCGAGGTGGGTGGCACGACCGCTACGCCGGCGATCGAGGCCGACAAGCCCGACGCCTAACCAGTCTCGGAGCTCTATGGGCTAGTCCTGCGCGGGAGATGACCCGGGCAGCGCCAGCATGCGATCGAGCGCGATGCGCGCCCACTGGGCGGTATCGGGATCGACCACGATGCGGTTGACCACCTGCCCCTCCACGAGGTGCTCGAGGGCCCACACGAGGTGGGGTAGGTCGATTCGGTTCATGGTCGAGCAGTAGCACACAGCGCGGTCGAGGAAGGCCACCTGCTTGTCGGGGTGGGCCAGGGCCAGCCGCCGCACCAGGTTGAGCTCAGTGCCCAGTGCCCACGCCGACCCGGCCGGCGCCGCCTCGATTGCTGCGATGATCTGCTCGGTCGACCCCACGCGGTCTGACATGGTCACCACCTCGTGGCGGCACTCGGGATGCACCATCACGGTGACGCCAGGAATCCGTTCGCGCACCTCGGCTACCGCCTCGGTGGTGAAACGGCCGTGCACCGAGCAGTGCCCGCGCCAGAGGATCACGCGGGCCGCTCGCAACTGGTCGTCGGTGAGACCGCCCAAGGGCTTGTGTGGGTCGTAGAGCACGCACTCGTCGAGCGACAGCCCGAGGGCCAGCACCGCGGTATTCCGACCGAGGTGCTGATCGGGCAGAAAGAAGACCTTCCCCTCGGGGCCGGCCTGCTCGAAGGCCCATCGCATCGCGCGCTCGGCGTTGCTGGAGGTGCAGACCGCGCCGCGGTTACGTCCGGTGAACGCCTTGATGGCGGCCGTGGAGTTCATGTACGTGAGGGGCACGGTGACGTCGGCCACCCCGGCAGCCTGAAGCCGGCGCCAGGCGTCGTCGACCTGGTCGGCCGCCGCCATGTCGGCCATCGAGCAGCCGGCAGCGAGGTCGGGCAGCACCACCTGCTGGGAGGCGGAGGTGAGGATGTCGGCGCTCTCGGCCATGAAGTGCACGCCGCAGAACACGATGAACTCGGCCTCGGGGTGGGCGGCGGCCTGCTGCGCGAGCTTGAACGAGTCGCCGGTGACATCGGCGAAGGCGATGACCTCGTCGCGCTGGTAATGGTGACCCAGCACGAACACACGATCGCCGAGCGCGGCCTTGGCCGCGGTGGCACGGCGCACGAGATCGGGGTCGCTTGGCTCGGGAAGGTCACCCGGGCATGAGACCCCGCGCTCGGACCCTGGGTCGGAGTCGCGACCGAGCAGGAGCAGCGCGAGTGGGGTGGGCACTGGCTCGACGAAGGCCTCGGTCATAGGGCAAGTGTGTCACGGGGGTGTGTCACGGGGATCTGTCACGGGGATGTGTCACGGGGCGGGACGAGAGGTGGCGATACGTTGGAAGGATGGATGTGCTGATCGCCCCGGACACCTTCGGCGGAACCCTCACCGCGGTCGAGGCTGCCGAGGCGATGGCGGCCGGATGGCGGCGCACCTGCCCGGGCGACACTCTCCGACTGCTGCCGCTCTCCGACGGCGGTCCGGGATTTGTGCCCGTGGTGGCCGCGACTCTCGGTGGCCGACTCGTGCCCGTGGTCGCGTCAGGGCCGCTCGGCGAACCCGTGACCGCCGAGATTCTCGTTGTCGGGTTCGACGCGTACGTCGAGTCGGCGATGGCGAATGGACTTCATCTCGTGCCTCGCGAACTGCGCGACCCGTTCGTCACCAGCACCGCGGGCGTGGGCGACCTGATTCTGGCGGCGCTGGCCGAGGGTGCGAAGCGACTGGTGATTGGGCTGGGTGGCTCCTCGACCAACGATGGTGGTGCCGGCATGCTCGAGCGCCTCGGGGCGGT
>CALQEM020000011.1:0-31557 GCA_943329595.2 Bifidobacterium breve | reverse complement strand
GGACCCAGCAGTCTGTCCATGACGAGGTAGAGGTAGGTGGTTAGCGCGTCGGAAAACTCGGCAACTGGCCGGATGGACAACGGCAGGGTCGCGACGGTGGGGTTTGCCACCGCAGGCAGAACGCCACTGCGCAGGATCTCAGCGTGAGGTAGCTCCACAAACTTGGCGTAGTGGGTGAGTTCGGCGTGAGTAGGGTCGGCGTAGCGATCGTGCGAAAGGCCTTCCCCCTGGTGGACGATTGTTTCGAGGGCCTCATGTGCGCTGTCGAGGCCGGTGATGAGCACCAGCCCGCCGGAGTCGCCCGCATCGAACTTCGGCACGAGGTAGCCGTGAGGATCGGCGAACTGACGGTTGAGTTGCGGGTTGTCGAAGAGGTCTTCGGTGGCGTTCAGCCGCACCACAGCATCCCAAATCGCCCCGTAGAGCTGCCCCTGCGACTGCCATTGGTCGGGATCATTTGGCTCATCCGGGTTTCCCGGCGCCTCAATCGGAAGGAAGACGTTTTCGACCAGGGCCTGCGAGTAAGGCTCGAGATTGACCGTCAGCGCGGGCACCCGATGGCTGATCACCGCGGGGAAAGAAGGCATGGTCGTGGGGCTGCAGAAGGTGATGTCGCCGCCGGTGGCCAGAAGCAGATTGGCCCACAACATGGCGTGGAGCATTTCCTCGGCCGCGACGCTCATCAGCACCTTGGCATGCTCGCTGGCCCGGTCTTCGAGCGAGTACATCGCGTAGAGGTAGGGGGGGAAGACCGTCAGCTCGATGCCGATGGCCTCGCGGATGTGCTCGTGCAACTCGGCTCTGGTGTCGATTGGCATATCAGGCCTTGAACCCGATACGCATGTGGGCGCCGTCGCAGTAGGGCTTGTTCTCGGACGCTCCGCACCGACAGAGGCTGATGCGGTTGAGCGTTTCCATTTCTACTCCATCGGAACGGGTGACAGACACCCCGCCAGTAAGCATCAGCGGACCGTCGGCCACAGGGGAGATCTGGCACGGCAGAACGGGCTCCACGCTCTGGCCGTCGACCGCGATGGTCAGAGCCCCTGAGGGGCAGCGGTCGACCATCGCGATGAGCTCCGATGCGATGCGTGTCTCTCCGGCCTGAGGAATGAGGTCGAAATAGCTGTGGGCCTCGTACTTGCAAAACCCCGAATGGTGGCACAACTCATGATCGACCCGAACGACGATGCCGGGACCCTCGTGGTGCTCGGCTCGCTCGTCGAAGGTGTTAGTCGCCGCCGACTCCGTGCCGTCAAACAACTCGAAGGCGTGGGATCCATCGCAGAACGGCTGGTGTTCGGACTTCCCGCAGCGACACAGGTAGTACGTCTCGGTGTGCTCGATTTCCGCCTCGGCAGACCATGCCAGCGCTTCCCCGCGCGGGGTGCGCACGGCGCGACGAGGACGAAGCGGCACATTCCCGGTGACCTCATACGGGCCATGCGCCAGCACCTCAACGTGGGGTGGACGGTCGCTCATGGTGCTCCCTTGTCTCAATGCGGAGTAGACGATTTACCTCGTCGTCAGTGTGGCATTAGTTGTGCCTTCCCACCACCGTGGAAGCACGGTGATGACGGGATGGCACGGAATGGCCACGCGATGGCCGGCAGCCGCCCGCCGTCCGTGTGCTGCACCCGCGCGGAGGTTGGGGCGCCGTAGCGCGATAGGTATGTGCTTGGGTGCCCCCGACGCGTTGTGGGGGTCGCGCCTCACAGCAGCGGCGGGGGCCACACCATTGCTGGTGTGACCCCCGCCGAGTTGGGAGTTAGTGCAGGTGGTGCTTAGCGGGTGCTCGTGCAGCCCTGAACGGTCGTACCCGTCGGGTTCTGCTGAACGCAGTTCGGCGTGTACTGGCCGTTGCCGTTCATGTTGTCCTTAACCGTGGTGCCCTGGTTGAGGGGCGACGAGTTGGGATCGTTGAACTGGTTGGTCGGGTCGTACGTCAGCGGAGTCGACTGGAAGACGAACTCCGGCTGAGCGCCGGTGTTGTTGTTGAACGAGGAGAACACTCCGCCGCGCTCAATTGACACCTCGTAGGCGTAGTTGGCGACCGTGCTGTGCGCGTCGCCGGCGAGGTTGGTCATATCGATGGCCGCGGCCGTCGGTACGGTGAACTCGAACTCGCCGGTGGAGCAGTCAACGTAGAACGGGTTGCCAACACCGGGCCCTGAGGTAGCGATGCCCTCGGTGCCGTTGCCATTGCCGCTGTTGGGGTTGGTGTCTGAGGCGGTCTGACCGTTCGTGCCGTTGGTCACGCGGTCCTGCGTGTCGAGGTAGGTGCGGGTGATGTCGGTGAAGTTGTCGCCGCCGTCAGCGGTGACCCACAGGCGGATCGGGATGAGGCAGGTGGCGTAGGTCTGACGAAGGGCTGCCACGTTGGTGATGTTGCCCTTCACGTGGATGGCCTGCACCGTGTTGGTCTGGTCGGCGCCGCCGTCGTTCGAGAACGATCCGCCCGTGCCTCCACGGCCGTTGTTGGTGTCGGTGTCGGAGGTGGTGCTGCTGCGGGGGTTGATGAACAGTAGGTCACCGGCCTCCTGCACCGCCGTGGGAACGCTGATGGCGCCGGTGTTCACCTGGAACCACTGGGGCAGCTCGCCGTACTTGGTCTTGATGGTGGCGCCCTTGTTGGTGCTGGTGATGGTGGGGTTGTCACCGATGTAGTTGGTCATGGTCCACAGGTTGTCCGTCGAGGTCTGGTTCGTGGCCACGACGAGGTAGTCGACCTGCTCCTGCGAGCCGTTGATCTGGGAAACGTCCTGGCCGAACGTGAACGCAGAGGCGCCCGCGATGGCGAGGATCGCCAAGGGGACTGCGCCGAAGGCCAGGAACTTGCGCTGAGTGGTGAAAGCCACGGCGGGTTCCTTTCGGGATGAGATACGGGAGGGGAAGTCCCTGCCGCAGGGCTTATTCACCTATGAGCGTTCGACCCCGTCAATCGCGCCGGACCGTCGTCATCGGTATTTACCGCCCAAAGAGCCTTCGCGGCCGAAATGTCACCCGTGAGGGTGACCATTCCGTACTTGCGTTCTAGCGCGTCGCAGTCGACGGAGGGTTCGCCTCTAGGGTGGTGACTCTGAGTCCCGCAGCCGAAGTGGAGAAGCGCATGCCGCAGAAGGTCCGTGGAGTAGTAGCCCGCACCAAGGGTGCTCCGGTCACACTGGAGACGATCATCATTCCCGACCCCGGCCCCGGCGAGGTGGTAGTCAAGATCGCGGCCTGCGGCGTGTGCCACACCGACCTGCACTACCGCGAGGGTGCCATCAACGACGCGTTTCCGTTCCTGCTGGGCCACGAGGCCGCTGGGTTCGTTGAAACCGTCGGCAGCGGCGTCACCACTGTGGTGCCGGGTGATTACGTGATTCTCAACTGGCGCGCGGTGTGCGGCAACTGCCGCGCCTGTCTGCGCGGTCGGCCCTGGTACTGCTTCAGCACGCACAACGCTCAGCAGCCGATGATGCTCGAAGACGGCACCCCGCTGAGCCCGGCCCTCGGAATTGGCGCGTTCGCCGACAAGACGCTGGTGGCCGCCGGCCAGTGCACCAAGGTTGATCCCGCTGCCACGCCCCAGGTAGCTGGGCTGCTCGGCTGCGGCGTGATGGCCGGCCTCGGCGCCACGCTCAACACCGGCAACGTCTCGCGCGGCGACACCGTGGCCGTGATTGGCTGTGGCGGGGTGGGCGACGCTGCCATCGCGGGCGCGCGTCTCGCCGGGGCGAGCCGCATCATCGCGGTCGACATCGACGATCAGAAGCTCGAGTGGGCCAAGGACTTCGGTGCCACCCACACGGTCAACTCGCGCGAGCGCAACGCGGTCGAGGCGATTCAGGAGCTCACCGGCGGGTTCGGCGCCGACGTCGTGGTCGACGCGGTGGGGCGTCCCGAGACCTACGAGCAGGCCTTCTACGCCCGCGACCTCGCCGGCACCGTGGTGCTAGTGGGCGTGCCCGACCCCACGATGCGCCTCGATCTGCCGCTCATCGACTTCTTCGGCCGAGGGGGGTCGCTGAAGTCGAGCTGGTACGGCGACTGCCTGCCCAGCCGTGATTTTCCCATGCTCATCGACCTCTACCTTCAGGGGCGACTGCCGCTCGACCGCTTTGTGTCTGAGGAGATCGCGCTCGACGACGTGGAGGCTGCCTTCGAGAAGATGCACCACGGCGATGTGCTGCGCAGCGTCGTGGTGCTGTGATGGCCCGGGTTGAACGGGTGATCACCCACGGCACGTTCGCGCTCGATGGCGGCACGTGGGAGGTCGACAACAATGTGTGGGTCGTGGGCGACGATGCCGAGGTCATCATCGTCGACGCCGCGCACGACTCCAGCGCAATTCTTGAGGTCGTGGGCGATCGCGCGGTGGCGGCCATCATCTGCACGCACGGGCACAACGACCACATCGACGTCGCGGGCGAGCTTGCCGACGCCACCGCGGCGCCGCTGCTGCTGCACCCTGACGACCTGATGCTGTGGGAGGTTGTGCATCCCGACCGCACGCCGTCGACGATGCTCGACGGCGACGTCATTGAGGTGGCGGGCCTGCGGGTCGAGGTGCTGCACACGCCGGGACACTCGCCGGGCGGGGTGTGCCTGCACATTCCCGAACTCGGGGTGCTGCTGTCGGGCGACACTCTCTTTCACGGCGGGCCGGGCGCCACGGGCCGGTCGTTCAGTGACTTTCCCACCATTCTCGACTCCATCCGCGAGCGGCTGCTTGGCCTTCCGGCTGGCACTCGCGTGCTCACCGGACATGGCGACGAGACCACCATCGGCGCCGAGTCGGTCCACTACGACGCCTGGGTGGCGCGTGGCCACTGAGCGTGCGCTGACTCCGCTGGTGGCGGCGCTCACCCTGGTTGCCGGCTTCGGCGTGGCGCAGGGCACCGGAAACCGTGCGCTGGGCGGTGCGGTGCTGGTGCTCGGAGCCGCGTGGTGCGGCTGGCGGTGGTGGCGGTCTGCTGGACCGTTGCGTGCCGCGCTCGCGGTTGGTGTGTTTGTGGCGGCCTTCGCGGTGTCGCACCCACTCGCGGGTGTGATCGGGGCATGGCCCTCGGTGTTCCTGGTGGCGATCGTGACCGCGGCGGTGGGCTACGCGGTATGTGCGCCGGCCTCCGCTCGCTCCTGACCGAAGCCCCTACTCGTCCCGCAGCGTGGCGGCTCTCGTGGTGGCTGAGACGCCGTCGGCAGCCACGGCCCGTAGGTACCTCAGGAACACGGTCTGGCCGTCGGTGAGTACATGCGCGAGCGTGAGAGGCGCGGGGGCGATCGTGAGGGGCGATCGGCTGAGGATGCGCGACGTGGGCGAGCCAGATGCGTACGAACCTCCGGCGAGGAACGGAGTCAACTGCAGGTCGTACTCGTCGACGAGGTCGGCGGCAGCGAGGTCGGCCAGCAGGCTGGGCCCGCCCTCGACCACCACGCGGCGCAGCCCGCGAGCCTCCAATTCGCTGAGCGCCACGGTGAGGTCGACCGCGGTGTCGCCGCACAGCACCACCTCAGCGATGCGGTGGAGATCGGCCAGCGACTCGGGCTCGGCTGAGCTGCAGGTGAGCACCAGCGGCAGTGCGTCGGGCCGAGCATCGGCGATAAAGGGAAGTATGGGGTCGAGCCGACCGCTTCGCGTCACCACGGCCAGTCGTGCCGATGCCGGGGGTCGGTACCCCTCGGCTCGAGCGGTTCCGGCCCCCACCACGATCACGTCGCAGTTGTTGCGCAGGGCGCGGAAGAGCGCGAAGTCGGCGGGCGTGCTGATGCTGGCAGACGTGCCGTCGGGCCCGGCGCCAGCGCCATCAGCCGTGCTCACCATCGAGGCGCGCACCCAGCGGCCCTCGGGCCACGGGTAGTGGGCGAGCGGGTCGTCAGCGTCGAAGGGCCCAGTGCGCGTCTGGCTTGGCGTGATCATCGATCAGACGCCGTCGGTCGGCGGCCGGTCCTTAACGCGGGGCGAGATGAGTGCCGTGATGATGGCTGCCACCACGACCTGCACGAGCAGAATCAGCCAGAAGTTGGCGGTGAAGGACGACGCGATCCACCCGCCCACTAGGGCGCCCACGATGCCGGTGATCATCGTGACAATGCAGCCAGCAGGTTGGCGTCCGCTCACAACCAGTCGACCGAGGATTCCGATGACGAGCCCCACCACGATCGCGCTGAAGAAGCCTGAGATTTCCATGCCGTCAGGTTACTGGGTGAAGGTCGTCTAGCGTGAGCACGTGAACATCGCTGAACAGGTCGCTCGCATAGTCTCCGCGCTACCCTCTCCTCTTCTACTTCTGATCGCCATCGTGAAGCGGTCGCGCTTCTTTGGCCTCGCAGCTGAGACCGGGTTCTGGATCACGTTCACCCTGCCGTGGATCGCCCTCGGAGTTCTCTCGAGCATCGGCGTCGCTGCCCGCTACTCCGACCCGTCGACGGTGGCGACCGTGCAGGCGGAGGTGGTGAGCGTGGCCAGTCGCGTGCTGACGCCCGAGGCGGTCAACTCGTTCCTGCTGCCCCTGCTCGACCAGATCAGCTCGGGTGGCACCGAGGTGGGCCTGCTAGGCATCGTGATCGCGCTGTGGTCGGGCTCGCGCATGGTGGCCGCCCTTACCGTGGGGGTCGCGGTGATCAACGGACAGACGGAGCACAGCGGCTACGCGCGCAACCGCGGACTGGGACTGTTCCTCTACCTGGCCGGGCTCGTGGCCGCAGGAATCGCGGTGGCACTCATGGCGCTCGGCCCCGACCGCTTACCGCTGTGGTGGGGCGGCGGTTCCATGCTGCTGTCGTACTCGCTGGTGGGGCTTGTGGTGATTGGGCTGCTGGTACTACTTTTCCAGACGGCCCTTCCCGTTCGCGCGAGGTTGCACAACGATGTGCTCGGCGCGGGGGTGGCCCTCGTGGGGTGGGTGATCGGCTCGATCGGCCTGCATTTTTACACCGACCACCTGTTCAGCAATTTCAACGTATACGCGGCCCTTGCCACCCCCGTTGCGGTCATGCTGTGGTCGTACGTCAGCGCGGTCGCCGTGTTCGTGGGCGCCACGGTGGCGTGTTTGCTGCAGGGGCGGGTTGGCGTCGAGGTGTCAGAACCAGCCGCCCCCGTGCACTTTCGCAGTGAAAGTGCACGGGACGTCGATTTTCGCAGGAAAAGTCGACGGCGACCGTGAAGGTTGCTTCGAGCCGCGTCACCAACCGTGGTGGAAACGGTCTCAGCGATCCCGCAGCGTCAGACCTTCTCGGCCTGGGCCTCGAGGGGCATCTCGGGGTCGATGACCAAGTGGCTGCGCGTACCGCGGCCGAGCCAGTAGAACAGCAGGCCGACCAGCAGGGTGACAATGATCGCTGTGAAGGCGTACAGGGTGTATTGCCCGCGGGTAACTTCCTCGGGCAACCCAGAGTCGTTGAGCAGCTCACCGTCGGTGAGCAGCCCGGGGAAGATACCCACCAGTGAGGCGAATACGGCCCAAAACGTGGTGATCAGGCCGCAGATCCATACGCCCGCCATGCCAAACGGCACCTTGTATGGTCGCGGGGCGTGCGGGTGCGACTTCCTCAGCTTGATGAACGCGGGGAAGATCACGATGTAGCTAAAGGTCGTGAACAACAACACAATGCCGATCATCACGTTGAAGGCGGTCGCGGCGTCGCCCTCGCCAATCACCGACACCAGGATGAAAACGAGCGATGACAGGACGCCCGAGACCAAGTTCACGTTGACAGGGGTACCGAAGCCCGCAGAGAACCTGCCGAGCCAGCGGGGGCCAGTACCGTCGATGCAGGCGATGGCCTGCGATCGGTCGGAGCCCATCAGCCAGGTGCTGGCGCTGGAGACCACGGCGAGGACGAACATCACCACGGCGAGGTTGATCATGATCGTCGCAGCGCCACCGAACACGGAGAAGACCGTGTCTACGGCGTCGAGGAAGGCCGAAACGCCGTTGCCCTCGATCTGGTCGGAGGGAACGATACACACGATCGCGAGGATCGGTAGGCCGTAGAGCAGGATCGACGTGATCATGGCGCGCAGCACCGTGAAGGGAACGTCCTTCTGGGGGTTCTTCATCTCGTCGCCGGCGGCGCTAGGCAGTTCGAAGCCGACGAAGTTGAAGAACAGCAGGGGCACGAGTGCGATGAAGACAGCCCAGGTCGGAGTGAATTCGCCAGCCTCGGGCAGGTTCAGTCCGTTCTGGATGCCGTAGAGAATAGTCGCTATAGCGAAGAGGGAGATGAGGGCAATGCGGCACCAGGCGCCGATCGTGGGGATCCACTTGCCCACGCCGAACGACAGAATGGCCGACCACACCGAGAACCAGATATAGGCAAGGCCCACGATCCAGTACAGCGCGCTGCCGTCTTCGAACGGAATGATGTAGGTCTGAATGGCCGCAACGGCGAGAAGTGACAGGGTCGCGCCGATCCAGACCGGGTTGGAGAACCAGTAGAAGACGGCGTTCACACCGGCAACGAGGCGGCCCCACGCCATGCGGGTCCACACGTACGACCCGCCCTCCTCGGGAAAGGCTGCCCCGAGCTCGGCCACGATGAGGCCGTAGGGGATGAAGAAGAAGATTGCGAGGAAGATCAGCCACAGGAAACCCTGAGGCCCGCTGGCAGCGACTTGGCCGAGCGTGTCGACCCCCACGATGGTGCAGATAAGGAAGAAGAAGATGTCGAAGCGACCAAAGTGCTTCTTCAGCTTCGACTTTTCCTCCAGTGCCGCCTCGGTGATGAGGTCCTTCCGCTCTATGTCCTGCGTAGACATTCATCCTCCTGAGGGGTGTTCTGGCCCGACCAACGCTTGCCGAAGTGTTTCGGTGATCGGGGGACGTGTCAATGAATTTCCCCGATCTGCATCGCACAATTCTGCCGCCGCCACCTAGTCTGCTCGCATGACGGCACATCCCCTCGACCCGCTCAGCCCCGCAGAACTCGAGGCAGTGGTGCAGGCCCTGACCCTCGATCGCGGGCTCGATCATCGCCACCTGATAGCGATGGTGCAGCTCGACGAGCCCTCCAAGGCGGCGGTTCTGGCCTGGCGCCTGGGTGACCCAATCGACCGGGCCGCGCGCGTCACGGTGTGGAACCGCGCCGAGGGAGTGGTGAGCGAGGCCATCGTGGGCATTGTTGGCCTTGACTGCTCGGTGCGCTCGTGGATTGACATTCCGGGTGCGCTGTCGCCCGTGCTCAGCACCGAGGCCAATGAAGCCATGGCTGCGGCTCGCGCCGACGTGCGGGTGCTGAGTGGACTTCGCGCGCGCGGCATCCACAGCATCGACGATGTGCACCTCGAAACGTGGCCGTTCGGCTCCCAGGTGCCAGCAGGGGTCGACGACAGCCGCCGGCTGGTCTGGACGCCCATGTGGCACCGACCTACGCCCGACGCCAACGTGTACGCGCACCCCATCTCGGCCCTGCACGCCATTGTTGATCTCGACACCGGCGAGGTGGTGGCAGTCGAAGACGATCCCACCATCCCAACACCCACCACTCCGGGCCCCTATCGCGCCGACCACACGGGTGCCGATGTGCACCTGCTTGACCTCGCAATCGTTCAGAAAGACGGCGTGTCGTTCAGCGTTGATGGTTGGGGAGTTGTGTGGGAGCGATGGAAGCTGCGCGTGGGCTTCTGCCAGCGTGAGGGGCTGATCATTCACGACGTGCGTTTCGACGACGCTGGAATCGAGCGTCGCATCGCTCACCGCATGTCGATCGCAGAACTCGTGATTCCTTATGGCGACCCCACGCCGGCAGCGCACCGCAAGCAGGCTTTCGACACAGGTGAATTCGGGTTGGGCAACTACACCAACTCGCTCACCCTCGGCTGCGACTGTCTCGGCGAGATCGTGTATCTCGACGTTGCGGTGGTAACGCCCGAGGGTGGTGTGCGCGAGATTCCCCGGGCCATCTGCCTGCACGAGGAAGACTTCGGCATCCTCTGGAAGCACACCGACGAGGCCGGGCATGTAGAGGTTCGTCGCGGCCGCCGGTTTGTGGTGTCGTCGATCGTGACCGTGAACAACTACGAGTACGGCTACTTCTGGTATTTCTACCAAGACGGCTCGATTGAGTTTGAGGCCAAGCTCACGGGCATCGTGCTGACCATCGCGGGGGAGCCGGGTGTCGAGCATCCGTCGGCCACTGAGCTCGAACCAGGACTGCTCGCGCCCTTTCACCAGCACATCCTGTGCGCGCGACTTGACCTCGACGTCGATGGCAACACGAACACCGTGGTGGAGGTCGACTCGGTGGCGCACCCGCTTGGGCCGCGCAACCCCTACGGGGCCGCATATGAGATCACCGAGACGCCGCTGCTTAACGAATCGAACGCCCAGCGGCTGATCGACCCGATGGCCGGGCGGTTCTGGAAGGTGGTCAACCCTGAGAAGCCCAACCATGTGGGCCACCCGGTGGGCTACAAGCTGGTGCCCGGCCACACCACCTATCCGATGGCGCAGCGCGAGTCGGTGATTGGCCAGCGTGCTGGCTTCATGTACCACCACCTGTGGGTCACTCCGAATGAGCGGGCTGAGCGCTATCCCGCGGGCGACTACCCCTTCCAGCACGCGGGCGGCGCTGGCCTGCCTCAATGGACGGCGGCCAACCGCGATCTCGAGGCCACCGACGTAGTGGTGTGGTACGTGTTCGGCACCAACCACATTCCGCGTACTGAAGACTGGCCAGTGATGCCCGTTGAGCGCACTGGCTTCCACCTCAAGCCCAGCGGGTTTTTCCGACGCAGCCCAGGCATCGATGTGGGGCGGTACACGACGGGTCCCTGCCACTAGCCGTTGCGCTATTCTGCGGGTATCTCGCCCGCCCGGGGCGACGAAGAATGGACGACACATGAATCACCTGCGTATCGCAAACTACGACGTGCTTCACGGCACCGTGACCGACGTCAACAACCTGGTCGTGGCTCCCGGAGGCCTGCTCGAGATCTTCAAGGCCCAGCCCGGTTTCCAGGCTTACTCGGTCATCGAGGTTGACCCGGTCTCCCTCATCTCGGTCAGCGTGTGGGAGACGCACGAGGAGGCCGAGGCTGCTGTGAGCGCCGCTGCCGTGTGGGTTGCCCAGCACCTCGACGGTCGCATTCACCGCACCTCAAACGCCGTGGGCGACTCGCTGTTCTGGGAAGGCGTCGCGAAGTAGTCGCGAAGCTTCTGGCCCTGCCCGACCTCGAGTCGGGCAGGGCTTTTCCATGTCGTGATTGGTGGTTGGTGGCGTCCGTCAGGACTGAATTCTCGTGTGATCAGGGGCTTACCCAAGTCCCTCTAGCTGCAGGTGATGGAAGTGGTGCACGCAGACCCACCCTCCGCCGCGTCAATCTCGATGAAGGCTGCATGGGGTAGGTGTTCGTGAACTGTACTTTCCATGACTTCAACTCGGTGGGAGATCCCATATTAAGCCGAGCGGCGTCTCACGTTAAACGCAGTGACGATGTCCTGCCCAGAGGCGGGCGTGAACACCGATTCTGCGCTTCCACCCTTCGCGTACCTGAGGGTTGCGTGAGAGTTCGTTGGCTCGGAACGTGTATCCGTCACTTGCGCGCCGACGGGCACAGGGCCAACGACGATCAGGAGCGTGAGTGCGCTGATGATGGCAAGGCGACGGGTTCGGTGGGTCGAACCCTTGGTGATGGCTGGTACTCCAGATTTCGTGCTGGTGTCGTCCGGTGGGTCCATCATCTGGTGTCCCTCGGTCAGCGTTCACGGCTGGTGTGGTGAACGTATCGAGGGGGTGACCAGCGCCCGGCACAAATGTTCCGCTAGCGGAACGTGGGGGTCTTTCAACGTGCGACTCGCTAGCCGCGTGTGTCCATGAGGGGTTACATTCCTTCCTGACGGCTGGCTGACGGCGGTGGGTCATCCTGACACCAACCTTAATGTTTCCTCAATGGCGAAACCCCTTGGATACCAAGGGGTTCGACTTGTGGGCGATACAGGATTTGAACCTGTGACCTCTTCCGTGTCAGGGAAGCGCGCTAACCAGACTGCGCCAATCGCCCCGCTGTGCTGCATTCAGTTGTTCACCTCGATGAGAGGTGGCGACGGGATTTGAACCCGTGTACACGGCTTTGCAGGCCGTTGCCTCGCCTCTCGGCCACGCCACCGGAGTAGGCCCAAAGGGCCTGCCGAGCGGACGACGGGATTCGAACCCGCGACCCTCACCTTGGCAAGGTGATGCGCTACCAGCTGCGCTACGTCCGCACACTCTCAGAGGATCACCCTGAGCGCTCGCTCACCCTACCCGATGAGCGGGGGGCGCTCCAATCAGTCCCTGTCGCGCGGGTTTGCGTGGCACTGATCGCACTACGCTGAGCAAATGATGGCCGCGGCGCACCTAGGCGGACGCTGGGCGACCGAGCTCCTCGACGTGACGCACGATCCTGCCGCGCTCGACTCCGCTGGCTGGTGGGCGGTGGTTGTCGGCTTTGAGGGCGAGGTCACCTGCGCGCGCTTCGGTACGGTGTCAGCGCGCCAGACCGTCCCGCACGGGCCCTGGGTTGGCCCGGCACGGTCTGCGTGGACCACCTCCATGTCGGAGGCGATGTACATCGGAGCCGTCGACTCAGTGCGTGAACGCATCGCCCTCGGCGACGTGTACCAGGCGAACCTGTGCAGGCTGATGCAGGCGCGGTTGCCCGACCCGGGGCAGGTCGATGTTGCCGGGCTCGCCGCCCTGCTGGCCTCCGGAAACCCGGCCCCCTACGCGGGGTTCATTCGGCTGCCTGAGGCTGCGCACGAGGCCTTGCCCCCCGGCGGAGTGCACATCGCCACGGCGTCACCCGAGCAATTTGTGCGGCGTGATGGGCTGTTGCTCGAGTCGAGTCCGATCAAGGGCACCGGTCGCACCGAGGGCGACCTGCTGCCCAAGGACGAGGCAGAAAACGTGATGATCGTCGACCTCGTGCGTAATGACCTCTCGCCCGTGTGCGAAGTGGGGTCGGTCGAAGTGCCGAGTCTGCTTCGGATTGAGCAGCACCCGGGGCTGGTGCACCTCGTGTCAACCATCACCGGACGGCTTCTTCCAGGACTTGGCTGGCCCGACATCCTCGCCTCGGCCTTTCCCCCCGGGTCAGTCACGGGAGCGCCCAAGAGCAGCGCGCTGCGACTCATCCGCGAGCTCGAGCCGGTGAATCGCGGCCCCTACACCGGCGCGATCGGCTGGGTCGATGCCGACGAGGGGCGAGGTGAGCTTGCCGTGGGCATTCGAACTTTCTGGCTCGACGGTGCAGCCGGCCGGGGCGATCAGCACACGATGCTCCGATTCGGCACGGGCGCCGGCATCACCTGGGACAGCGATCCCCGTCGCGAGTGGGACGAGACTGAGCTGAAGGCCGCACGGCTGCTCGCGGTGGCGGGCGAATCGATCGGGAGAGCCGAATGAGGTACTGGGTCAACGACGGGCTCGTCGAGGCAGAGCACGCATCGGTGTCGGTGCTCGACCACGGGTTCACGGTCGCTGACGGCGTGTTCGAGACGCTGGCCGTGTGGCATGGCCAGCCGTTCGCACTCACGCGCCACCTCCGCAGGCTCGGCGCATCGGCCACAGGCCTCGGGCTACCGCTGCCTTCGGATGAGGTGGTGCGCGAGGCCGTGCACGCTGTGTGCGAGGCCAACGCGCGCGAGCTGGGTGCCTCCGCGCGGCTGCGCATCACGTACACCAGCGGGGTGGCCCCTCTGGGCAGCGAGCGGGGGGCCCACGGAGGCACGCTGGTGGTCGCAGCGTCGGCCACTGCAGCCTGGCCTGACACTGCGACCGTCGCGGTGGTGCCGTGGCCGCGCAACGAGCGCTCGCCGCTCGCGGGACTCAAGACCACCTCGTATGCCGACAACGTGGTGGCACTCGCGTCGGCGAAGTCGCTGGGCGCCAGCGAGGCGCTCATGGCCAACACTCGCGGCGAACTCTGCGAGGGCACAGGAACCAACGTGTTCGTGGTGGTGGGCGGCACGCTGATGACCCCGCCGCTGTCGTCGGGATGTCTGGGGGGCATCACTCGCGAGCTAGTGATCGAGTGGTGTGCGCGGGAACTTCCGGTCGAGCAGGCAGATCTTCCGCTCGAGGTGCTGCATCATGCCGAGGAAGTGTTCATCACGTCGTCCACGCGCAACGTTCAGCCGGTGTCGCGCGTGGTGGGCGAGGGGTACAACCGGACTCTTGGCGACCCAGGCCCGCTGACGGTGCGAGCGGTGGCCCTCTTCGAGGCGATGGCCGCCGGCCGGATCGACCCGTGAGAGCACGGCCGGCAGGTGTCGGCCAATGAGCCGTGGCTTGAGGTCGCGGCTGCGCAGAGTTCTGGTGTCGCTGCCGATCGTGGGCGAGGCGGTGTTCTCGGCGCGCGACCGACTGCGGCACGCGCAGCTGCTGCGTGAAGGAACGTTCGCGCAGCATGGCGAAGACAGGGAACTCCTCGATGCCCTGCATGCGCGTGGGGCTGCTGGGCCATACGTGGATGTCGGCAGCAATCACCCGTTCCACCTCAGTAACTCGTACCTGCTGTATCGCGAGGGCTGGCGAGGGGTGTGCATCGACCCGTTGAGTCACCTCGAGACGCTCTATCGACACTGGAGGCCCGACGACATTTTCGTCAGCTGTGCGGTGGGAGAGGGCAGCGGACGAGTGACGCTGCACGAGTTCGAGATTGGAATGCTCAGCACATGTGACGCACGTGCCGCCGCCGACTACGTTGCGGCGGGCTATAGGCTGCGCCGCACGGTTGAGGTTCCGGTGAGGCGGCTCGATGATGTGCTCGACGACCTCGGTGTGATCGCTCCGCTGTCCCTGCTGACAGTGGATGTCGAGGGTGGTGAGTTGTCGGTACTCAGGTCGCTCGATCTCGATCGATGGCGCCCTGAGATCGTCTGCCTCGAAGTGATGACGGCCGTGGGCAAGGCGTCCGACGACGCTGTGCACCACCTGGAGTCGCGTGGGTACCGCGTTCTGCGCGACCTCGGCCTCAACGTGGTGATGGAGCGCGTGAGCAGCGGCGAGCATGCGTTACGCTCTCCCATGCCGGGCGATTAGCTCAGTGGTAGAGCACTCGCTTCACACGCGAGGGGTCACTGGTTCGAACCCAGTATCGCCCACCCGGTAAAGTGTTGGTACGTAAGGGATTCGAGAGACACAGATAGCGGCGTGCACTAATCCGTGCACTTATCGGCAGGCGGAGACGGTAGGAATGCCGTGTCTGGCCGCGACTCTTGCCAGCGGGCTCTTGCAGATTTCCAACGGGTGCCGACCGTTTAGACGTAATCCACAGTCACAGTCACAGTCCCGACTCCGAGCCCATGAAGCCATGCCAGGGCGCCGTCGACATGGAGCGCGCACACTCGGCCGGTCACTCGCACCTCGTCGCTGGTGAGCCCGACAATGGCGACCGCTTGTTGGTCGCACTGCTGCGCGTCGAGGTCGGCGGCCGGGTCGGATGTCGCGGTGCATCTCATGGCGTCGATTGTGACCTGTTGCGCGGCTGGGCGGTAGCGAGATGGTGCGCGCCCGCAAGGACGTGGTGAAGCGCACTGGAAGTTGCGCGGCTGGGCGGTAGCGAGATGGTGCGCGCCTGAAATTGAGGCCCCGGGGCCTCAATTGTTGCGCGGCTGGGCGGTAGCGAGATGGTGCGCGCCTTGTCGCATTGTCACCCATGGGTGACATGTTGCGCGGCTGGGCGGTAGCGAGATGGTGCGCGCCGAGGAGTGTCCGCCATGGCGGACATTGAGTTGCGCGGCTGGGCGGTAGCGAGATGGTGCGCGACGCGCTGCGCCCGCTGACTCCGACAGCCTTGGCGGCCTTGTCGCGAGCCTGCGCCGCTCTCGCTGACTGAGGCCCCGGGGCCTCAGTCACTTTGCTCTTACGCTGAGATTCCAGCACCTTAGCCTCGGCCCCGTACTGCTTCTCTACGTCCAACAGGTGACAAGTGACGGACAGGTGTCCGAGGGTTGTCACCTTCGACTCGCCACCGACCCGACCCACGCGGCGGCCGTGCGCGGCCAGCCGTTGACGTGGCACAGTTAGCGGCTCGGGATATGTGTCCGTGGTGCGGACACTTACTGGCCTGCCGCTCTTCTGCGTCGCTATCTGCCCGCGCGCCTGGCCCTCGTCGACCACGGAGTGAAGCCCCGCACTCGTCAAGAGTGCGGGGCTTCACAGTGACGCAGGTGGGTCCCAGCGCGAGGTATCAGGGAACGAACGCTCGCCACCTTCGGCTGTCCACCCTTCGCCACCGAGGACGGCTCCTCATTGTGGTGGCGTCGGGTGACGTGCCGTTTCACGTCTGCGACGTCAGAGCTTCAAGATGCGGCCCGCGTCGGCGTTGTCGAGGTCGGCACCAACGCGCCAGCGCGCCACGACCTCGCGCTGGCCCGTGCTGCGGCCATTGGAGCCGAGCACGTTGGTCGTGTCGATGACGACACCGAGACGGTCGACCATCGTGTAGGACGCGCCATTGACCAGACCGAGCACCAGCGATGATGCGGTGGTCGTGCTCGCCATTGACGTGAACTCGAGCACCGGCAGACCGAGCAGTCGAGGCGGTAGACCTGAGCCCAGGTCGGCCCAGAACGATGAGCCCTGAGCCGCTGGCGACATCTGCTGGATGATGGAGAATGCCGAGATGTTCGCGGCCCAGAACGTCGAGCCGGAGTTACGGTGACGTGCTGGCAGAGCGTCGCGCACCTTGAACACATCGGCCACCGACGCGGTGGTGAAGGTGCTCGCGGTGGTCGGTGAGACTCGGCTCGCGGTGGTGGCATTGAGTCGAGTCACGAACCCGTAGGGCTCGCCCGAGCCGGTGCCCGTGGCGCTGAACGCGTCCTCCTGGCGGACCTTCGCGTCAGCGATGAGCCGACCGATCTCCGACAGGATGATCGTGTCGTCCAGCAGCTCCCAACTCAGAGTGATGCTCGCCAGACCCTGATAGACGCTGATGTCAATCGCACCGACTGTCGGTGACGCGTCGGTGGCCTCGACACCTTCGGCCTTGATCTGAGCGGTGACACCAGCGGATGAAACTCCGCGCCACTGGTTCGACAGCGTCATGACCTGTTTGGCGTACTGCCGGATGCCACCAGCGGAGCCGGTGTTCGTCAGAACGATGCTCGGGTCCAGCATCAACGGCAGCAGAGCCGATGAGCCAGACTCGCCCATCGCGGCGCGCGACGCGGTGACCTCGCGCCATGCGTGCTGCTCCTGCGCGGTCAGGTTCATGGGCGCCGTGGCCGGGTCGCGCAGCCACGTCTGGAAGGCGCTGCGATAGGCAGGGTTCCCGGTGGCGAGCACGAACCGCGACGCGTCGCTGGTCTTGTCGGCGTCGAGCATCTCAGTGAGGCGCTCGCGCGTCGCGTCGTTCAGGTTGGCGCTGATGCCGTGCTCGACAGCGGTCTGGGCGCGAGCACGAAGCCCGGCGTCAGTGTCGAGATCGCGCAGCGAACCAGCACGGTCCAGCCCGTTCCACGCGTCAGTGCTGCGAGAAGATTCGCCCTCACCCGGCGCGCCGCCGAACCCGCTCTCGAATTGCAGGCCTCCGCTGGCGCGCATCCGTGCGAAGTACTCCGCATTGGACTCGCGCATGGGCAGGGCTTCAAGTTCGGCAACGGCACGTTCACTGGCGACGGCCAGGCGCTCGCTACGTTCGCGAATACCAGCGGGCCACGTCGATGGGTCGTCGCCGTAACGTCGACTCAGCGAGTCGATCTCGGTCAGTAGGGACTGCGCCCTAGTTTCAGCAGTGCTCACAATTGTCTCCTTGGATCGATGCGCACCGAGCCGGACGGCTCACAGGCGCGCTGAATGTTTGATGGTGACGCCACAGTCGGGCCAGAGCTGGCGGGACTGGTCGAGGTGCTCTCGCAGGCGATGAGCAGGCCTCTGGCAGACACCTGACGGCGTGAACCTGAGACGGACTCGTCACGGACGTGCGCGGCCTCGTTCGTCTTTGTCATTCTGTCAGAAACGGCGAGTGATCTGCGGCGCGCGCTCACGGCTCGACTCCCGTGCGCAGCCACTCACCGCAGACACTGCCGAGATAGCGGCCCTGCCAGGTGATCGCGTACATGTCGGCAGACTCGGCAATCAGGAACAGACCGGCGTCGAGCTCGTCGCCCAGCGCGGCCAGCTCGACGAACTCTTCCCGCACTGAGTCCGGCATCGCTTCCAGCAGCGCGACAGCGGCACTGTGGAGCCGCTCGCCGATCAGTGACGGGTCATTGAACATGAGCGGCCCGGTTCGATCGTTCTGCTGCTCGCGCTCGCAGGTCATCGATGATGTCTCTCACCGGCGAGTGGATCGCCTTCAGCGACTCGGCTCGTTCGAGCACCGCGAGCAATTGGCGGCACACGCTCGCCAACGCACCCGGCGGCGTCGAGCCTGAATCAAGCTGAGTCGCCAACGCAGCAGCGATGCCCGCCAACGGCGTGTCCGACAGTCCACAGTCGGCCATCGTCGCGGCCACCGCCTGGGCGATCGCCTCCGATGGCTCATCAGGTGTCGACAACGGGCGACGGCGCCACTCACCACGGCACTTGCCGTCGCAGTACCGCGCCGACGCCTTCATGTGCGCCAGCGACTTTCCACACGTCAAACATTTCATCTCAGGCTCCTTCGGCCGGTTTGGGTGTCACTCACAGAGAGTTTTTTTGCATTTGAGAGAAGGTCGGGAGTGGACGCGTTCACGATCATCAGACCCACCCCCGTGCAGCCGGGACGGTGACCGCCGCTCCACTTCACGTCGAGCAGCGCGCCGCAGCTTGGACACCTGACTGGATCACTCATGGCGCGGCCACCCGTCGCGCGCGAGCACGGCTAGTTGCTCGGCATCAGGCCGCGCGGCCCAGACTCCGTAGCGGTCGCCGTGGCCGTCGGCCGTGGCGTACTCGTCGCACTGAGCGAGCACCGGGCACGACGCGCACGCGGTGATCGCGGCCATGATGTCGCTGGCCGCATCCGAGAACCAGCGTTCAGGGTCGGTGTGGCATGGCGGCACCTGGCCTTCATCGGTGAGCACGGTCAGCGCAGCGTCTAAACGCTCGCGCGCGTCTAGTGCGTCTGGGTCGACGCGTGGAAGCCAGCCAGCACGCGCGCTCATTGTTGACCTGTCCATCTCGGGCACCGCGTGGCTTTCCCGTTGTCGAGGTTGTGCCACCCATAGCCATCACACACCGGGTCTTCGCAGCCACCCATCTCGTCATCGTCGGCGCCGATGCCGCCGCCGTCAGGCAGGGCGGCTTCGTCGCTTGATCCCGTTCCCGATCCCTTACGGGACGGGACGGGACGGGACGGGTCGGGATAAGCGTTACCAACGGCGTTACGAACGCCGTTACCAACGGCGTTACGCGCTCGACAGGATGACGTACAGCCGGAGTGGTCACCGCTGGTATGAGCGGCCATCACCTCGCGCCATCGGGACACGCGCGCATTGTTCGCAGCTCGCCGCGCCTGGACCTGTTCACGGGTGGGCTGGTCTTCGTGGAAGTCCACAACGGTCCAGCCGTCTTCGTCTTCGTCCCAGAGTCCAGCGGCCACCAGCTCGTCGGCCACCTTCATGCGGCCACGACGGCTGATGCTGGTCAGACTGGCCGCGCTCACCGCGCCATCGGTGAGTAGCCGATTGCACCAGACAAGCGACTCCACCAGCAGTCGAAAGGCGCTGTCTGACAGGCCGAGAACTTCGGGCCGGTCGGTGAAGTTGTCGGAGAGTTTCGTCCATGTCATGTCGACCACCGCCGGCGGTAGAGCGAGTCCATTCGTCGGCCAACGTCGAGAATGCGGAACAGTGCCCGCAGCTCTTCGGCGCGGCCGGGATGCTCGCCGCGTGCGCGCTCAATGGCTCGCTTGTGTGGTTCGGGCAGGCCGTCGAGGCTACGGTCAGCAACGGCCACGACATCGGCCCTCGCTTCGAGGTACTCGGGCGGCGGCGGCCAGCACGGGCGAGCTTGATTCAGAGTCTGGTTCAGAACCTTTAGAGGCATCCCAGCCTCGCCTTCGCGGTGGCGACGTGCTCGCTGTTGATGTCGCATCCGATGGCGTGACGGCCGAGCGCCTTCGCGGCAAGGAGTGTGGTACCTGATCCCATGAACGGATCGACAACGGTGGCACCCGGCACGGTGAGCCGCTCAACGATTGTGTGGAATGCGTTGTAGTCCTGGCCCCAGTGGTGCTGTTCCTTGGCGTCTGCATCGCCACCTTCTGCTCTCACAACATCTCCGAAACGTGGACCGCCTCCGTAGACGAGTACCGGCTTCCAGTTGGAGTGCACTCTCTTAGCGTGTGAAACGTAACTCGGTCCCGGTGTGAAGTAGCACATTGTCCAGCGATAAGGCCGGTGGCCGTCGAGAAGCCGGAACACTTCCGGTAGGTACGTCTTGCCGAATAGAACCGCAAGGATGCCGTCAGGTGCGAGCACCTTGTCCGACCATGCGGCGAGGTCGGCCAGTAGTGGAAGGAACTCATGCGGGTACGGCGGGTCGGTGATGATGGCGTCGACGCCAGATAGGTCGGCGAGCTTCTCGCGGAAGTCACCGTGCCGAATGTCGACAGTGGTCCCTGCCGTGATGCTGGCGCGTTGTGCTTGTGCGGTGGCGATGCGTCGAGTCTCGGATTCCCTATCTCGCACGATCCGGTCGGCGCGGTCTAGTGCGAGCTCGCCCCTGTTGACCTTCTCGGCCAGTTCCGGCGCGGCTTCTCTGACGCGCTTCGCCTGAGCCACCGCTCGGCCGCTGGTGCCGACAACCTTGGCGGCGCGCTCACGAGACTTTCTTTCAGACTGCGTAACCTGTGGCAGTTCTGCCACAGGTTTAGCGGTCGTTGGCCTTCCGCCTTTGTCGGCCTGCGCCTCATACATCGGCACTAACTCGACGCCCAGCATTGCCAGTTGTCCCGTTGTCAACTGACGGCGCCTCAGGTTCACACTGACCACGAATGACACCGGGTCATTCGTCACGAGAGTGCGGAATCGCGGCACGATGTCGGCGCGCTCGCACGCGGCCAACCGATTGCGGCCGTCCAACAAGGTGCCGTCATCCATGAGCACGATGTCGTTGATGAGGCCATTGGTCTTGATGTCGTCTGCGAGCGCGGCTAACTCGGACTCGCTCAACATCGGGAAGAGCTCGGCCGCAGGATGTACCTGGCCGAACCTTGGCGGTCGTGGCGCCATCTCGGCCGCACTGATCGTGAGCCGGGGCAGTTGTGGCGACGTTTCGGGTATCTTTGCAGTGGGCTCGCCAGCCACCTCGATTGCCGCCTCCGGGCGGCTTTCGTGTGTCATCGGACGTTGCCGAACAGGAGAGCCAAGATGGTACTCATGCGGCACCACGGACGAGTGCGTCGAGGTCGGCGCTGTTGATCAGGATGCGCCTGGGGCCGACGCGGTAGGCGGGCAGTAGCCCTTGTGCGATCCACCTGCGGATCGTGCGCTCGGAGACTTGCGTCTTCTTCTGCGCAGCAGCGACGGTCAGGGCGTCATCGAACAGGAGTTTGGGCTTAGCCATTGGTGCCACCTATCGGTCAGGTTCTTCCGCGCTGACCGGGCGGCTTCGGCAATGATGTGAATTCGAAGGCTTCACACCTTCATGCCGGTTGATTAGCACCGGAACCATTGCGTGATCGTTGAGGCTTCGAGCCTCTCAGCCACCCTGTGGCACGACCTGAGTTCTAAATAACACTTGTGTCATTTAGTGTGACGTAGCGGAGAATCAGACGCAAGCCGCCAAACCCAGTTGTGGATACTCGGCGTGTCGCGGCTGTCGTTCCACCGGCCTACTTGCTGGCGAGAGCCACCATGCGCTCGGTGAGTTCGGCGTCTCGGCCCTGAGCGATGCCCTGATATCTCATGGCGGCTTGGACTGTCGAGTGTCCGAGACGGCCTTGAATCTCGGCCAGTGTCGCGCCGGTCTGCGCGTACATCGTTCCCTGAAAGTGGCGCAGGTCATGGAATCGCAGATCAGGAAGACCAACAGAGTCGCGTGCTGGGTAGTACACCTTGTAAAACGCACTCGGTGCCATGTGGGAGTTGCCACGCGATGACGGGAACAGCAGCGCACCAGCAGCGACACCGGCCACGAAGTCGTCGAGTTCTTCCCTGATGAATGACGGCACAGCCACGGTGCGCACTCCGGCTTCGCTCTTGGTGTCACCGACGATGTACTGACCGCCGACGCGAGACACAGCGCGCGACACCTTCACGCGGCCGTCGATGATGTCAGCGCCGCGCAGCTCTGTGAGTTCGCCGTAACGCAACCCGCACCACGCGGCCATCAGCACCATCAGCCGGTACTTCGTGGATGTCATCGCCGTAGCCAGCGCCGCAACCTGAGCCACTGTCGGTATCTCGGTGGCCGATGCGCGCTTGGCCGAACCTGCACCTGGCACCCGGCAAGGGTTCGCAGGGATGACGTCCTTCTGGTAGGCCGTGGTCAGCATCGTGCGCAGCAGACTGTAGACATGCGCGCGCTGGGTGGGCGCGTCGGGAAGTAGTCCAGCGTGCCACTGTTCGACATCTTCCACACTGATGCGGTCCAGCCGCACGTCAGCCCAGACCGGCGTCAGGTACGCGTCGATCAGTGCTTGGTAGTCGTGGCGCGTGCGTGGCTTTAGATTGCGTCGTGCGAGCCACTGCGGCGCGTACTCCGCGAACGTGGGTGCTCGGCCACCTGCGGCCGGTGTCGGCGTCCACACGCCATCGGTGATGTCTTGGCGCTGCGAGTTCAGCCAACCCTGTGCGCCTGCCTTCGTCTCGAAGGTGCGCGCCTGCCGTTGGCCGTCGTGCATCATGATCGCTTGGAACCTGCCAGACGCTAGTTGTCTGACCGTTCCCGAACCCTTAGTGCGCCTAGACTTGGGCATCACTGACCACCTTCCAGTATCGCTAGATAAGTGCATGGCGTGCACTTACGAGCGTATCCCATGTCTCCGCGTGTCATGTCGTGACATACCGGAACCGTTGCTATCCAACGGAATCTGAGAGTCTGCGCAGGTCAGGAACCTAGGCTAAAACTGGTTCGAACCCAGTATCGCCCACCCGGTAAAGTGTTGGTACGTAAGGGATTCGAGAGACACAGATAGCGGCGTGCACGTAGTCGTGCACCGAACTTGTTGGGTTGCATGAGGCTGACGGGTTTCACTCATCTAGCGGGCAGCGTCTAGCCGACCTTCCACTGCCGGTACGTCAGATTGATGCGCGGCTGCGACACTCGTGCCCGCTTGGGCACCGAGTGTGACCAGTCGTGCTGGGAGCGGCCCGACATCACCAGCAGATCGCCGTGGCCGAGCGCGATCACGTGCCGCTCGCCGGTGCTGTCGTGCTTGATCACAAAGTCGCGCGAGGCCCCGAGATTCACCGACGCGATCACAGGGCGGGTCCCAAACTCGGGCTCGTCGTCCTTGTGCGCGCCCATACTGTCGCGGCCGTTGCGGTAAAAGTTGGCGAGCACCGAGTTGAAGGTCACACCCGCAACCGCTGCGGCGCGGGCACCGATGTTGGCGAGCTCGGGGGTCCACTCATGCGTCGGCTCAACGCCACCCGAGTAGCGAAACGGCTCTGGCCCCACCCAGCAGGTGAGGCGCGGGGTGAGCGCCTGGCGCCCGGCGATGACCAGTGGACGCTGCGACCACGCGAGGCCGGTGGTGAGCGTGCTGAGGAATCGATCGGCCTCGCCGGCGGACAGCCAGCCGACGTGGTGGGTAAATCCGGGGGGCAGGGGAGTGGCCTCACCTACCTCGAAGAGCGCCTCCACACCGCCACGCTACCGGCAACCCGACCGACGTAGCCACGTGACAACAAGCCGAACGACGAATGGTGCAGGGAGACCAGAGTCTCCCTGCACCATTCGTTCTCACAGTCGCGCGGCGATGCTAGCTGGGGAAGAGCCAGAGCGGCTTCGCTGCGGTAGCCCACGCCTCGTCCACGTGGAACTCGCCGGCCTCGTCGACGTCGAGGAAGACCACCGTGGCGGGGTCCCTGTTGCCGGTGGCGGGGTCGAGGGTGACCAACCCCGTCGCGCCCGGCCAGTCCTTGACCTCGTTGAGGAAGGCCGTCAGCTTGGTGGCATCGAAGCCTCCGGTCGCCGCGGCCGCGGCAGCGAGGATGCCCACGGAGTCGTAGGTGTAGGGACTCCAGGTGCCGGGCGCCGTACCGAAGGCGGCCGTATAGGCGTCAACGAACGCCTTGCCCTCGGGGAACTCGCCGGGTGAGGGAACCCCCACAACCGGGCAGTTCATGGCAGCGGCGTTGCCGGCGGTGGTGATGAAACCGGGGTCGGCAGAGGCGAAGTCGGCGACGCACTTGGCGGTCACCTTCTGGTTGAGCATTGCCTTGGCGATGAGCCCGCCCTCGGGGAAGTAGGTGGCGGCGTAGATGACATCGGGCGAGGTGGCCGCGGCCGTCTTGACCTCGGCGTCGTACTTCTTGCGGCCGGGCTCGATTGGCGTAAAGGCGGTCACCACCACGCCGGCAGCCTCGAGTTCGGTCTTGAGCGACGCGGCCAAGTCGGTGGTGTAGTTCTGCGTGGTGTCGTAGAGGATGGCGACCTTCTTGGCCCCGAGCCACGTGGTGAGGCCCTTCGCCGCGACGGGAGCAATCTGGTAGTCCATCGGCTGCAGGGTGTAACCCATGGAATTGGTGCTGCTGTTAGAGGTGAGGCGGATCGGCACGAGTCCGGCTTTGAGGTAGAGCGGCAGGGTCTCGATGCCCACGCCTGAGTTGTAGGGGCCGACCACGCCGTCAAGGCCGGCTGCGATTGCCGCGGTAGCGGCGGTGACCCCGGTGGCGGCGTCGGCAGCGTCGTCGATGGGCACGATCTCGATTTGGCGGCCGTTGATGCCGCCCTTGGCGTTGAGGTCGGTTGCGGCGAGCTGGGCACCGTTTACCATGCCCACACCGGTGACGCTCTGGTCTCCGCTGAGGGGCCCCTCGACACCGATGCGAATCGGGCCCGAGCCCCCGGAACTAGCCGCGGGCGAGCTGATGGCTGTGCCCGACGATGCGGTCGAGCACGCGGCCAGGGTGAGTGCAAGGAATGCGCCAGCGAGGGCGAGGGGGCGTGTAGTCATTACGGGAACATATCCCACCAGAAGGGTCCGCTCAACGCACCTCGCGCGACCTTTCCATTTGGAAAGGTGGGGTGGCACGGGGTGAGAGTCAGCCCATAACATCTGGCCACCTCTGCCTCATGCCTTATGTCCACCGACCAAGGAGCATCTATGAAGCGCACCATTCTCTCCGCCGCACTGGGGGCCTTCGTCCTCGCTGCCGCGACGATCACCGCTGGGGCGCCTGCCTCGGCGATGGCGCCGAACTACCCCTCACCCGGGGCGCCGTACGGTGATTGCGGCCAGAACGGCGGACGCTCCTACGTGCACTCCGCCTGCGTGGGCATGGTCAACCGCACTCACGGATTCATTTCGCCAGGGGTGCAGTCGCAGGCTGGCGGAGTGGCCATGCATGTCTCCAACTGGGTCAGCCAAGTGCACGCTGGCACTGGCGGCATGTCCCAGGTCTGGACCCTCGGCACCTCCAACAATGATCTCCCCATCAACGGCGGGTGGTCGGCCGGGCTCTGCAAGCGGTTGTATGGCACTGGGACTGGCTCGAACAGGGGCTGTACCTTCACGGGCTACGCCGCGGTGAACGATGGTTCGGCGACCGGGCACTACGCGGAGAAGTTCCGGCATGCCGTTTACGTCGGGAATGGTGGGGTCTCAGCCACGTGCAGTGGCGGTGCCTCGGCCAACTCCAGCAGTACGAGTAATTCGACCTACGTCGGGTGTGAGGAATTCAACAGCTACGGTACCGGCACGCGCTGGACTCGCCACGACTACCGCCTGTTCACCAAGACGTTGGCAATTAACGTGACCAACCGCATCAACCAGCGCCTCCATCTGACGAGCGCGGTGTGGAACAAGGCGATCCGCGACGTCCGCGGCGACACTCACTCGAGCGCCACCATTAGTGGTATTTCGGTGTCCGGAAACGTCGTGCATGTTGCCACCACCGAGGCGCACGGAATCGAGGCCGGCAGCCGGGTCACCATCGAGGGAGTGTCGGCGAGCCTCGACGGGCACTACGAGGTGACAACGGTTCCTACGCCCTCGCGCTTCACCTATAGCAAGTTTCACGGTTACGTCGCTCCGTACCACCTGGTGGCACACGTCGACATCAGGCTCGCGAACGGGGCACTGAACAACGTGGTGAGCATCGCACCGTACGCCGAGGGCTACTTGCCGGTGGTTCACTTTGGCGCCATCCTTCCGATTGGTGCAGCCAACACGGTGACGTTGACGTACAAGTTCATGGGCGGCCCTGAAGGCTGTTCCACGAGCTGCAACTACACCGACCAGGTGGTCACCATTCGGGCGATCGTTGCCGCCAACGGTGCCGTGTCTGGCGACTCGACCACCTGCACTGTCAGCGGCGGCGCCAACCGGGCCTTCTGCAACATCACGGACTACGGCGTGTCCGGGCACGATGCGCACTACGGCGTGACTCTCGACTCGAGTGCGGCGTGACGGTCGAGTAGCACTCCCGCCGGGGGAAGACACAGCATCACATCGGCGGCAGGGCCGGCCCTATAGGGGCCGGCCCTGCCGAACGGAATCTACGCATGGAGGCAGTGATGGGTGGCAGGCGCGCGGTGTTGGCGGGTGTGGGCGGCTCGGTGGCCAAGGCCGCGGCGGCGGGGGTGTCGCTGGCGATGGTGCTGGTGGCACTGTCTGGCGCGGTTGCTCCGGCGGGTGCGGCCCCGGTGGCTGCAGCCACCACTGCGGCTCCCACATGGGACGCGCAACTGTTGCCGGCTCTGCCGGGCTCGACATCTACTGGGCCTCGGTGGACACCGTTGGCGGGTGTGGTGGTGCCGCTGCGGTCGATGGGAGTGTTGTCGTCGACGGTGCCGACCCTGCAGGTCGATCAGCTCGATGTGCCGGCGGTGAAGTTTGTGGTTCGTACCGTGGCCTCCGGCGTGGTGCGGCAGTCGGATTCGGTGTCGGTGAACACCAGCGGGGTTGCGTCGTGGACGGTTCCGACCGGGTGGCTGGCGCCTCGCCAGGATTACCGGGTGTCGGTGGTCAACGCTGCCAACACCTCGGTGGTGGTCGTGGCCGAGCGGGTGCTGGCGGTCGATGTGCAGCGCGCAGGTCAGCAGCAGTTGTGGCCTTCCGGGGGCCTATCGGTGTCGCAGGTCACCGGTGAGCCGGTGGCGCAGTGGACCTCTCCTGGATTGTCGACGTTGGAGGGGACGGCTGGCTTTTCGCTGATGTTCCGGCCCAGCAGTGAGGTCCAGAAGGGTCTGGCGAGCGGATGGGAGTTGCTACCGCAGGGCGTCGACTCGGGTTGGAAGTCCCTCACGGTGTCACTGGGCGGGCAGCGGGCCAAGCTCACCGGCTGGAATGGCTGGGAGGTGACGTTCGAGAAGTCCGGCGCGGGTGCGTTTACCGCCGACCTCGGGCCGCACCAGTCCTGGCCTGGTGGGCGTATCACCACCCTGGCCGCCGACGCCGATGGCGCCTGGACGGCCACCGACTCGAGCCAGACGGTGACCACTTTTCCCGCGCACGCGACCACGTCGACGTTCACCGTGTGGCCGTCGAAGGTGTGGACCTACGGAATGCCCTCGCTACAGCAGTCGTGGGCGGCCGGGGCGCTCGACCACATCACCGACCCGGTCAGCGGGCGGCGCATCCAGTTCCACTACGCCCCGTCGGACGACTGCGTGGCCCCCGCCTCGGGCTTCATCGCCGTGCCCACCGGTTCACTGTGTTCCTCGACGTCGTGGGACGGCCAGAAGACCGCCGTGTCATACGTGTGCGTGGTGGCCACCAGCCCATGCCCGGCTGCCAGCGCCCAGATCGGGCGCATCACCGCCTACGCGGGCACCGGTTCCACCGCTCAGGTCACTGACCTAGCGTGGGACCGGTCCGCTCGCATCGTGGGTCTGCGCCAGCCTCTGGCCGCAGCCGCGATCGCAGCTGGGGTAGTCACCCCCGGCGGCACCGCTCTGCCCGCCTCCGACGTGCGCGCCCAGACCACCGTGACCTACGACTCCAGCGGCCGCGTTCTTACCATCACCACACCCGCGGGCCTCGTGTCTGGCAACACCCAGACCACTGCGCAGACTACGCGGGCAATCCAGACGTACTCGTACTCCACTCTTGCCGCGGTAGCCCCGCTGCCGGCCCTCGGCGTGTTCACCGTGAAGCAGTCGCCCACGCCGGGAAACGCTATTCCGGTGACCGTTAGCGCTGCGGAGCTGACCACGATGGACCAGCGGTGGTCCAAGGGCCCGCTCGGCACCAAGGTGACCGCCACGTGGAATGTGCAAGACGAGGCGAACGAGGTGTTCGACGAGGCCACGGGCATGCGTTCGAAGACGGTCTACAACCCCTTGGGCGAGCCGGTGAAGGCGTTCGGCCCATCAAAGCTGGCGATGACCGAAACGTCGGGGGCCACGGAGACCAAAACCCAGTACGACACCTACGACGCCAACCCCCGCGCCGATGTCGTCGACATGCAGCCGATCAAGGGCCTGGTGCTATTCAGCTGGGACAACGTGCGCACCAGCGGTGTCCCGTCACACCGGTCGATCGGCCCCCTCGTCGGTGGGTCACTCCCGACCTCGCTGGGCTTCACGCTCGCTTCCAATCCCTCGGGCAACGGTGGTACGTGGAGCGGGCGGATGACCGGACGCTACATCGCCAAGACGGCTGGCACGTACTCGTTCCGCACCCTCACCGGCGCCCATGTGTGGGCGAACGGAAAGGCCTGTACTCAAACCGTCCCCTGCGATGTGTCGTTGGCCGCGGGAGCGTCGGCGAACCTGCAGGTTGACATGGTGTCGGCCTCCACGGGCACGGTGGCGCTGAACATTCAGGTGTTGGCCCCCGGCGGCTCCTGGGTGTCCGTTCCCACGACCGACGTGCGTCCCGGCCTCGGGCAGGTCACGCGCGTTGACACTCCCGACCAGCGCACCTCGGGCGGTGCCGCTTCCAGTTTCTACACGATGACCCGCTACGACTACGCGGCCGGCACCGGCAACCCGGTGGCTGAGACTTCCGCCTCCGGCAACACCATTTCCTTCGCGTGGAGGCCAGCGACGGGCACGAGCGGTCAGTGGGGACAAATGGCCTCGGCCACCGGCCCGTCTGGCCACACCACCACCTTCTCCTACTACGCTCCGCAGCAGACCGCCACCAACTGCGATAGCCAGGCCGTAGACCAGGGCGGCCAGCGCAGCGGCACCACGCTGCCAGGAGGTTCCACCACCCAGCAGCAGTACAACACCACCGGAAGCCTGACCGAAGCCTCCGCATCGGGCGCTAAGGCCTGCCTGACGTATCGACCCGATGGTTCGCTTGCTTCAGGCTCGGCCACCGGTGACGGCCTCACCACCTATTCCGTCGCCACGAACCCTGCGGTCGGTGACAACCCACTGGTGTCGTCGCGCTCGACCACCATCGGCGTTGTTACCACCACCGCTACCTCAGAGATTTCCATCACCGGCCTACTGTTCCGCACCACCGACAGCAACGGCACTCTCACCACCAACGCCTACGATCCCTCCAGCCGCGCGCTGACCAGCGTTACCGAAACCACGGCGCAGTCGCAGACTCGCACCTTCACTCTGGGTTACGACGTCTACGGCCAGCACACCACCACCACCCTCACCGGCACAGGCATCGGCAGTGCATTGGTGCTGGAGACCATCAATTACCTCAAGGGAGAGGTCAGCAAGGTCACGTACGCCAACGCCACCACGTCGGAGACAACGCGTGACAACAACGGCAACCTCAACAAGGTCACCTACGCCGGGTTCGAGGGTGCAAAGTCGGTGTCCGAGCTCGACACCTTCTCCCGGGCCAACGCGATTCTCACCCGCACCCTGACAGACGCCAACGGCGCCACTGTCAACTTCGCCGGCACCTACGACCTCGATCACCGCCTCACCAAGTCCACGGTCACCGGCACCATCCCGGTCACCACCAAGTCGACCACCCTCGACCTGTCGGGAATCGCCGGTGCCAGTGGCAACCGACAGTCAGAGACCACTGTTGATTCCAGCGACGTCAGCACCACCTCCACCTTCACCTACGACAGCGCTGACAAGCTCACGTCGTCGACAAAGCCGGGCCTCACCAGCACCATCAGTTACGACGGCCAGGGTCGCACCACCGCTATCGGCGACAGCACGCTCTCTTACGACGCCGCCGGAAATCTTGCTACGGCCAACGGTGCGCGCGGCTCCCTCTCGTTCGCTGCCAACGGCGACACCGTGTTCACTCCGACCGGCGGATCGGCCATCACGTTGCGCCTGTCGGGCGACATGCTGCTCGACTCTGGCAACAACCTCGTTGGTCAGGTCATCGACCTCGAGAACGGCGTGACCGTTGCCCTCAATGCCAGCGGCACGCCGGTGGCGTGGCGTTACGACGACCTTCAGGGGTCCCCGACCTGGTCGACCACCGGCAGCACCAGCAGCCCGGCCCCCTCGAGCACCACGGTCTACGACCCGTGGGGCACTCGCATCTCCACCACCACGCCCGCCACACCCACCACCCCGCTTGAGTTGGCACTGTCGATGAGGGGGTGGAAGGGCACCAACGCCCTACCCATCGGCGACGACTTCGTCGTGATGGGCGCCCGCGAGTACTCACCTGCGGCCGGACGCTTCCTGCAGCGCGACCCCGTGGTGAACGGCTCGTGGAACCCCTACGAGTTCGCCGGCAGCGACCCGTGGAACTCCTCCGACCCCTCGGGCAACCTCAGTAAGGGCAAGTGGGCCGGGCTCGGCGCCTCCATCGGGATCGCCATCCTGGCGATCATCATCGCCATCATCTTCCCGCCGGCGTCGATCCTCGAAGCCGTCGTGGCCGGTGCCGTCGTGGGCGCCGTCTCGGCCTTCGCCGCCTCCACCATCGAACAGACCATCGACAACCAGGGCAAGATCGACTGGACCAAGGTCGGGCTCGCCGTCGCCATGGGCGCTGGAATTGGGGCGGCTGTCGCTGGACTCGCCCAAGCGGGTCCCCAGCTTCTCGGACGATTGCTGATTTCTATCGCCAGAAGCACACCAGCCGCCAATGGCATCACCGGCACTGTGTCCCGATCGGTCATGTCGGCTGCGAAGGCTCTGAATCGCGCGGCCAAGGCGCTTTCCGCATTCCGCAGCAGTGCACGATCCGCCCTGGGGCTCGGAAAGTTGTCAAGCGGCGTCAAGGCGTTCAGCGGGTCCAAGCTTGTCGACTACGGCTCCCGGACTGCTATGAGTTCACTTGATGATGCTGCTGCCGCGGCTGGATCATCAGCGGGTAACTCGATGATCAACGGCGCCAGCGACCTTGCCGTCGACGCTGGCCACCTCGCGAGCGTTCTGGGGTAGGGACATGGCACAGTTCTGCTCATGACCCATGTCGTCCGGAGCGATCGTCGACGTACGGCCATCGTTGCTGTGGGCGCCTTGGTACTCGCGTCGGCGCTCGCCGTGGGCCTGATGCCCGCCGCTGAGGCGGGCGTGCAGCCGCTGACGTTAGCCGCGGTAGTGGCGCCGGCACTGCCCCCGGTGGTGTACCAGATCAAGACCAAGGACCCCGTC
>CALQEM020000010.1:0-32477 GCA_943329595.2 Bifidobacterium breve | reverse complement strand
CATCTTCCACGAGGGGGTGCTCATCGGCTGGACCGCTAGCAAGGGCCACCTCGCCGACATCGGCGGTATGACAGCCGGCGGATACAACCCCAACGCCCGCGAGGTGTGGCAGGAAGCACTGCGCATTCCGCCCGTGAAGCTGTACGACAAGGGCGTGTTCCGCAAGGACGTCTGGGGCATGATCGGGGCCAATATCCGCATCGACTTCGTGATGGAAGACGTCAAGTCGATGATCGGTGTCTGCCAGGTGGGTAGGCGCGGACTGCTCGAGGTGCTCGACCGCTACGGACGAGACGTGTTCAGCGCGCATATGGACTACATCCTCGACAGCTCCGAGCGTCAGGTGCGCGCCGAGCTGTCACGCTGGCCCGACGGCGCCTACCGGGGCGAGAGCTGGATGGTCTCCGACGGAATTGACACCAGCAAGCACTACCGGATCGCGGTCGAGGTGCGAGTGCACGGTGATGAGATCACGTTCGACTTCAGCGACACCGACGACCAGGCGCCCGGCATCACCAACATGCCCGAAGCCTCGGCCATGGGCGCAATTCGCATCGCCTTCCTGATGCTGCTCGCGGCCGGGGGCCTGAAGATTCCCACCAATCAGGGCCTCTTCGCGCCCGTGCACACGGTGTTCCGACCCGGTTCGCTGCTGTCGCCCAACTTCCCGGCCGCGACGATCTTCGGGAACCAGATGTGCGATGAGGTGCTCGAGTCGATCATGCTCGCCATGAAGGACGCCCTGCCCGACCGCGTCACCGCGGGTTGGAATCAGTTCCTGTGCACCGCCTTGAACGGCATCGACCCACGCTCAGATGAGCCCTTCGTCATGTTCACCGTCTTCCAGCGCAACGGCCCCGGAGCAATGCTCGGCCACGACGGCTGGGATGCCTTCGGCTTCACCGGCACCGCCGGCCAGATGCGGTCGCCCGACCCCGAGATGTTCGAGCTCACCACACCGCACTTCATGGAGTACTGCGAGTTGCTGCCCGACTCGGCCGGGGCCGGCGAGTGGCGGGGAGGACTCGGCACCCGCTCCGCTTGGCATATCCTCGGGCGCAACGAGATGGGAGTCACCCTCGGCGACGACCTCGAGCACGAGGGGGCGTCGCCAGCACCGGGGCTTTTTGGCGGCAAGGATGCCGGACTCAACACTCTGCGCATCGAGTTCCCCGACGGGCGCCGTCAGGACTGGGGCTCGAAGGAGATCGTCGAATGGCTACCCGAGGGCACGCGCATTGTCTCCGAGTGCGGGGGCGGGGGCGGCTACGGCAATCCGCTGCTCCGCGAGCCGCAGCGTGTCGCCGACGAATGTCGAGCCGGCCTGCTCTCGACCCGTCACGCGCTGGCCGACTACGGAGTCGTCGTCGACGAGCGCACCATGCTGCTCGATCTCGAGGCAACCACTTCCGAACGGGCACGTAGAGCGCAGATCTCAACGCCCGACGCGGTCGAATTTCTTGGAACAGAGGGAGTGCTGTGAGCATCAGAATCGGTATCGACGTCGGAGGAACCTTTACCGACTTCCTCGTGGTCGAGGACACCGGCGCACGACAGGTTCACAAGACCAGCTCTGTCCCCTCCAACCCGGCCGAGGCCGTGGTCAACGGCCTTGTCGAGATCGCCGCAGCGCGGGGTATCCCGCTCGAGGATTTCCTGGCCCAGGTGTCGACCATCGTTCACGGCACCACCGTCACCACCAACGCCCTTCTGACCCGGCGCGGAGCCAAGGTTGGACTGCTCGTCACCGAGGGATTCCGCGACACTCTCACCCTGCGCGATGGCCGGCGCGAGGAGCCCTACGACAACCGGCTCGCCATGCCCACCCCTCTCGTGAGTCGGCAGATGACCCGGCCCATCCGGGGTCGCATGGATTGGTCTGGGCGAGAGGTCGAGCCCCTCTCGCTCGACGACGTGCGTGCGGCTGCAGCCCTCCTGCGCGAGCACGATGTCGAGGCGGTCGCGATCTGCTTCATGCACTCCTTTGCAAACCCCGCTCACGAGCAGGCTGCGGCGGAGGCGATCGCCGCCGAACTCCCAGGCGTCTACCTCACGACCTCATTCGACCTGCTGTCACAGGTGCGGTATTACCCACGCACCTCCACGACGGTGCTCAACGCCTACGCCGGTCCCATCATCAGCGACTACCTTGCGACTCTCACGCGCCTACTCGAGGAGTCACGCTTCGCTGGCGTGCTGCTGCTGATGCAGTCGAATGGCGGCGTCGCAACCCCCGACGAACTCGCTCGACGTGCCGCGCTCTCGCTGCTCTCCGGGCCCGCGTCGGGCCCCACGGCCGGGCTCTTGGTCGTGGCTCCCCACCAGCTCGACCGCTGCGTCACCGTTGACATGGGCGGAACCAGCTTCGACGCAGCAGTGGTCAAGGACGGCGCTCCCCTGGTGATGACCGATGGCATTATCGACCGGTGGGCGATCGCCCTGCCCATGGTCGACATTCACACCATCGGCGCGGGCGGCGGGTCGATCGCCCACGTTGACGAGGGCGGCCTGCTGCGCGTCGGGCCTGCCAGTGCCGGCGCCAGCCCGGGGCCGGTCTGCTACGGGCGGGGCGGAATGCTTCCCACCACTACCGATGCCGACGTCGTGCTCGGCTTTGTTGATCCGACCACCTTTCTCCACGGGGGTATGCCACTCGACCGCGACGCGGCCTACCGAGCAATCGAGGAGCACATCGCCAAGCCCCTCGGAATTTCAGTACTTCAGGCAGCCGCGGGAATTTACGACGTCGTTAACGTGAACATGGCGGCGGGCGTCAGGGAAGTCACTGTTCGTCGCGGGCTCGACCCCCGCGACTTCCCCCTTGTGGTGGCCGGTGGTGCCGGACCAGTGCACGCGGCAGCGATCGCGGCCGAACTCGGAGTGCCGGCGCTCATCACACCGCGCGAGTCATCGATCTTCTGCGCGGCCGGCATGCTGGTGTGCGACTTCAAGCACGACTTCGTGCGCAGCTACAAGGCTCGGCTCTCGACCATGGACCTCGACGAGGTCGCCTCGCTCTGGTCGGAGATGGCCACCGCCGGGCTCGAGATCCTCAAGGGCGAGGGCCTCGACGACGACGCCGCCACGTTCTGGCCGTCTCTCGACATGCGCTACAAGGGCCAGTGGTACGAGCTCACCGTGCCCTTCAGCGACGACACGATGCGCAAGCCCGATGAGGCCACGCTGGCCAAGGGGTTTGGTGTCATGCACGAGCAGCTCTTCGGCTATCGCACCGATGGCATGCCCATCGATGTACTGAACGTGCGACTCACCGTGGTGGGCCGCACGCCCAAGCCCACAATGAGCCTGTCGGAAGGGGTTTCCACGCAGGGAAACCCGCGAATCGGAAGCCGCCCCATGTGGTCCGGCACCCAGCGGGCCATGGTCGAGGTGGGCGTCTTCGACGGACGCATGATGGGACCCGGCGCCACCCTCAGCGGACCAGCTGTCGTCGAGCTCGGAACCACGTCGATCGTGGTGCCCGATGAGTTCGACCTCGTCGTTGACGATGCTGGCTCATTCGTGTCGATTCTTCGAACGCGATCAGAACAGGTGCGAGCATCGCTGGCGGGGCTCACCTCGCCGCCACTGCCGATAGCCTGACGGGCTTCGGGGCCGTCGCGCAATCGTGACTCATGCGGTGGGTGCCCACAGGTAGTCTCGCAAGGGCGAGGGTGTCGCAAAGCCGGGAAGGGAGCAGGCCTTGGAGTCAGCGCTCAGCCGGGTTTCTGGACCACTGTCGCAGTTGGCGAGCAGCCTTGCCGAGGCAGCAACGGTTGATGAAGTTCTCGGCCTCTATCTCAAGCACGCGCGTACGGTGATTCCCTCCCGCGCCGTCGGAATCTATCTTTCACGCGGGGCAGGTAAGCCCCCTCGTGCCCTTGCCGACGGGGTGAGCGAGTACTACCTCGAGCTCTACGAGGAGCTGGGCAGGCAGCTCGATCCGGTGCTCAAGGCCGTCATCGAGTCGGGGCAGGCGCACTCGTCCTCGCAGATGATGTCCGCCGAGCAGTGGCATGCTTCGGAGTTCTACCAGCGGGTGCTGTCGGTTCACGGCTTTCAAGCGACCCTCAAGGCACCCGTGGTGGCTGAGGGGCGAGTGATCGGAACTCTCAATTTCGGAGATCGGGCACCTGACGCCTACGACCAACCGGGAGATCTCGATCTTGCCACCGCCCTCGGACACATCGTGGGCCTGGCAGTCACCCTGGCGACCAAGCTGGAGAGCGCTGAGCGAGAACGGTTCCAGCTTGGCCAGGCGTTTGAGGCGAGCGACGACGCCCTCATCATCACCGACCTGCGAACAGGGGCACGACAACCGAACGCAGCCGCCCGACAGATCCTGCAGTTGCTTGACGACGAGGAGGCCAGTCTCCTGCTCGAGGACCTGCTGGCTCTCCAGCCCACCCATCGGCCACCCCACGGCGTCGCCGCCGAGGTGCGAGGAGGGCGGCATCTGGTGTCGGTGCGCCCGCTGCCCGCAGGGTCAGACCGCAAGGTGCTTGTCACCCGCCTCACCCTGCGCAGCGCCGAGGCGACCGACACCGACGTGGCACCGTTCACCCAAGCTCTGCTGACGCCACGTGAGCGCCAGATCGCTGCAGCGGTATCGCTCGGACTCCACGACCAGCAAATCGCCGACAACCTCGTGTTGAGCGTGCACACGGTGAAGCAACACCTGAAAAGCATCTATAGGAAGCTTGAGGTGAGCTCACGCGTCGAACTCACCAGATTGGTGCTCATGCGCCGCGGACCTGATTCACTCACCCTCGATGGCGACAACCCCGAGTCGATCTAGGTCGTCGCCACCGCGGCCCCCGTGCCACGACCACGATCAGTCGGGGATGTCCAGCATGATCTTTCCGTAGGCGGTGCGACTCGACATCTCGCGCTGGGCGTCGGCCGCCTCACTCAACGGGTACGTGGAGTTGATGCGCGGGGTGAGCGTGCCACGCGAGATCAGCTCGAGAACGTGACTGAGCTCATCGCGCGTCTGCGTGTGAGACGACACATAGGAGATGTGCCGCCTGAAGAACTCGATGATGTCGAACGGAACCACCTCGCCGGCATGGGCTCCGATGCTGATGAGCCGACCGTACGGCCTCATCACAAACATCGAGTTCTGGAACGCCTCGCCGCCCACCACATCGAAGACAATGTCAACGCCCTTGCCACGCGTGAACTCGGTGACGGCCTCGTTGACGTTGGTGTTGCCGTAGTTGATGACGAAGTCGGCGCCATCGGCCTTCGCGCGCTCGAGTTTGTCATCGGTGCTCGCGGTGCCAATGACCGTGGCCCCGGCCGACTTGGCGATCTGCAGCGCGGCCGAGGCCACACCGCTGCCGATGGAGTGGATGAGAACAACGTCACCAATCGTGAGACCACCGCGCGCCACGAGACCGTGCCAGGCGGTGCCGAAAGCCACGAGTGAGGCCGCGGCATCGGCGAAGCTCAGGTTCTCGGGAATGGGCAGGCAGTGGCTTGCCGGCGCCAGCATCATCTGCGCGTAGGTGCCGGGGATGTGCTCGCCGAAAAGTCGGCGGTTCTCGCACAGGTTGTCTTGGCCGCGGTTGCACCACTCGCAGTTGTCGCAGGTGCGGATGTACGACACCGCGACACGGTCACCAATGGAGTGGCTCACCACGCCCGCTCCGAGTCCGGCCACAACTCCGGCTCCCTCAATGCCCAGGATGTGCGGCATTACGAAGTTGAAGCGCGAGACTCCATCGCGAACGTCAATGTCGACATGGTTGAGGGCCGAAGCCTTCAGCTTGACCAGGATTTCGCCCGGTCCCGGTACAGGGTCGGGCACCTCGCCGAATCGCAAGACCTCCGGACCACCGAACTCATCGAAAAGAATTGCCTTCATGCGCCTACTGCCTGCCCTTCACGTTGGTCACTCCGGGAGACGAGGTACTCGATCACCTCGCCGCTGGTCATCACATCCGCGTACTTGCCATCCATGTCGACGAGATTCGCCTCGTGCTGCACGCGACTTCGGTCTCCTACCGCGTCTGAGACAACCACCGACCTGAAGCCGTAGGCGTTGGCATCAACCGCCGTCTGTCGGACGCACCCCGAGGTCGAGCACCCCACAGAAATGATGGTGTCGATCCCCATTGTTTGCAGTACCTGTTGAAACTCAGTGCCGATGAAGGCGCTGCTGTGCCGCTTGGTGAGGATGTAGTCGTCGGCCTCGGGCTTCACGCGCTCGTCGATTTCAACCCACCTCGAGCCCATCTTCAGCCAGCCCAGCGATGGCACCTTCTCGACGAAGAGTCCCCCGTCGACCAGGTCGGGCCGGAAGGCCACCCGCGCGTAGATGACCGGCACCTGCGCCGCACGAGCGGCGGCAAGCACCTCTTGCGCCACCACGATCGGCTCGTCGAGAAGGTCAGTTCCGAGGGGGCACTCCGGATCGGTCATGCCGTACTGGAGATCGATCACCAGGATGCACGGGTGCGCACCGAACCCGGTGCGCGCCCGCATCCCCCTAGCCTCGTAGTCGGCGAGAGTTTCCTCCGCTGTCGACGACACCTAGACGCTCTCAGGACTCCGGCCGGGAATGAACTTGCCGATTCCCAGGGGGCCAACCCACTCGCCCCGGTCAACAAGCACGTTGCCGCGCAGGATGGTGGTCACCGGGAAGCCCTTGACCTGCCAGCCATCCCAGTTGCTGTAGTCGCAGTCCGAGTGGAGGTTCTCGCTCTGACTGTAGGTGTGGTCGGCGTTGGGGTCCATGATGATGATGTCGGCGTCAGCGCCCGGCCTGATGACACCCTTGGTGCCGTAAATTCCGAAGAGCTTGGCCGGGTTTGCAGCCGTGAGTTCAACGAAGCGCTCAACCGGAAGATTGCGCTTGACCACGCCCTCGGACCAGAAGATCGGCATGCGGGTCTCGACGCTGTTCGTGCCACCAGTGACGTTATCGACGGTGTCGCCGGCAAGTTTACGGTCGAGCGGGATGGTGAAGTCGTCGCTGGCCAGCGTCTGCAGACGGCCATCGGCGCACGCCGCCCACAGTGCCTCGCGGTGCTCAATCGTCTTGTTGGGCGGGTAGTTCATGTACCGCTGTCCCTCGGGCTTCTGGTACAGGTCGGGGTCAAACACGAGGTTGGGGTGCAGCGTCTCAGCAAAGACGTTTACTCCCTGAAGGCGGGCCTCGGTGATCGCGTCAACGGACTCCTTGGCACTGACGTGAACGATGTAGAGGGGAGAGCCAGTTCGCTTCGACAGCAGGAGCATGCGGCGCACCGCGGCCTCCTCGGCCAGCGGGGGTCGCGCCTCACCGATATTCCAGAACTGCTCGCGACCCTGGGAGTACAGCTTGCGCACGTTGAAATCAATGATGCACTCGTCCTCGCAGTGCACCATCGTGATGCCGCCGTGCTTCTCGGTGGCGAGCATGGCCGAATAGATTCGACCATCGTCAGACATGAGGCCGCCGATGGTGGGGCTGCCCTTGAACGCCGTGAAGAACTTGAACGACACCACGCCGCCGCTGATGGTGTCGGCAATCTCATCGGCCGTCGTGAGGGGCCAGTCGCCCGAGACGATGGCGTGCATCGCGTAGTCGGAGTGAGGGTTCTGCGCCGCCGTGTGCGCGAGCTTGTCCTGCACCGAGTTGAGCAGCGAGTCGTTGGGACCCGACATCGAAAAGTCGATGTAGGTCGTGGTGCCGCCGAAGACCCCGGCTCGCGATCCATCCTCCGCCGACTGGGCGGTCATCGCCTCGGAGATCGAGAGGTCGTAGTGCACATGCGTGTCAATTCCGCCCGGCAGGACGTACATGCCCTGGGCGTCAATCACGCGGGAGGCGCTGCTGTCGTCGAGTTGCCCGTAGACACTCAGGGACACGATCTTCTCGTCCTTGACCGCGACGTCGAGGGGGTACACCCCGTGCTCGTCCGCAACAAGGCCGTTCTTAATGAGCAAGTCGTACATGGTGTTCTCCTTCGAAGCGTTGGTAGGTCGGGCAATGGACCGATCAGTGTGTGACGCCTTCAGTTGGTGAGTCAGTGCCCCCCGCAGGGAGGTCGAACGGCCTAGACAGCCCCCGCTTCGCGCAGTTGTGCAAACTCGTCGGCCGACAGGCCAACTTCTCGGAGGTAGAAGTCGTCGTTGTCACGGCCGATCGCACCACCGAGGCTGGTGACGCCTCCGGGTGTGACCGACATGCGTGGGTGCACATGCACCGTTGATGTCGGACCGAGATCAGGGTCGTCGATTACTTGAAGCAGATTACGTTCCCTGAAGTGCTCTTGGGAGGCAATTTGAGCAATGTTGTTCACCGGCGCACCAGCGACCTGGTAACTCTCGAAGACCTCGAGCACGTGGGCGAGGGGATGCTGAATCATCCAGTCACCGATGGCCGCGTCGAGATCGACCACATTGGCCCGCCGCGTGGCGTTGTTGAGGAACCGGGGGTCGGTGATGAGGTCGTCACGCCCCATCGCCCGAAAGAGTCGCTCGACGATTCCTTGGGTACCGCCCGAAATGGCGACCCACTCACCGTCAGCCGTCTCGTACGTGTTCCGGGGAGCCAGATCGCCCAACCGATTGCCGGTGCGCTGACGCACGATTCCGAGCTTCTCGTAGTCGAGCATGGTGTAGTCGATGAGCCGGTAGTTGGCCTCGGTGATCGCGTTGTCGATCACCTGTCCGGTGCCACCGGCCACATCGCGCCAGTACACGGCAGCAAGAATCGACATCGCACCGGCGAGGGCTGCGACTCCGTCGGCGAGGGGGTACCCCGAGAGCACTGGTGGGCGATCCTCCGCGCCCGTGATGTACGACAGGCCGGAGAACGCCTCGGCCAGCGTGCCAAATCCTGGCTTGGTTGCGTAGGGGCCGGTCTGGCCGTAGCCCGATGTGCGCAGAATAATCAGGCGCGGGTTCGAGGCGTGGAGCTCTTCGGGCCCCAGCCCCCATCGCTCCATCACACCCGGCCGGTAGTTCTCGACGAGCACATCGAAGTCCTTCACCAGGCGCAGCAGCAGGGCCTGGCCCTCGGGAACGTTGAGCGCCAGGGTGACCAGCCGCTTATTGCGTGAGAGCCCCTTCCACGCCAACGAGGTTCCCTCGATCTGCGAACCCCAGTGACGCATGGGGTCGCCCGTCACAGGAAGCTCAACCTTGACGACGTCGGCTCCGTAGTCGGCGAGATAGGTGGCCGCCCACGGACCCGCCATCATGGTGGCGACATCGAGCACTCGCAGGCCCTCAAGCGGTCCTTTGCCCGCCGAAGCGCGCTCGAGTGTGCTGACGTCGAGCGGCGGAATTTCACTCACTGGGTGCCTCCTCAAGAGCACTGACCAAACCTGGAAGCCGTTCGTGCCACGTCGTGTCGCGCTGGTAGGCGTCTGCGACCTGGAATAGTCGCGCCTCACACCACGGAGCAGCGCTGAGTGCGACTCCGACCGGAAGATCAGAGTCGGTATTGAAGCCGATGGGGAGGGTGAGCGTGGGGCCGGCGTGAAGGGCCCAGGGGTACGTGATGCGACCGAGCGCCTGAGTCTGTGCCCTCGAGTCGTAGCCCTCGGCGAACGGAACGTCGATGGGCACGACCGGGGTCACGATGACATCAACTTCTGCGAACACCTGTCCGAGGCCGTGGCGATACCGCTGACGCCAGTCGAGCGAGCGAACGAGGTCTACCGCTCGCACATCGAGACCCGCGGAAACGCGACCGTGGACGTCGGGCGAAAAGTGGTGGGGACTCTCACCAAGACGGGGTTCGTGCAGCGAGGCCCCTTCGCTCTGCACAATTCGGGTCCAGTGCTCAAACGCTTGCGCCTGACCGAAGTCGGCCACCGGCACGAGCTGGCCTCCGTGCGCCTTCAGCCAACTCATGAAACCGTCGATTCGATCGGCCACACCCTGCTCAAGGTCGTCGAAGAAGAACGACTCGGGCACACCGAAGACAACGCCATCGAGCGGAACCCCGATCAGGCTGGTGGCCGGCATGGCAGCCCCGGCCAGCGAGTACGGATCGGCCGGATCGTGCTGAATGAGCGCCTCGGTCAACCGGGCCGCGTCGCTAGCGAGCACAGCCATGGGTCCGACGGCGTCCTGGGTGTAGGCCACGGGGTACACACCGCGGTTCGAGATGGCTCCGAAGGTCGGCCTCAAGCCGACCACGCCGTTCAGCGCCGCCGGAACGCGCACTGACGCTCCGGTGTCGGTTCCGAGGGCCGCCTCGCACATGCGCGCAGCGAGGGCCGCTCCGGATCCCCCGCTCGAGCCTCCGGGGATCCGATCGGTATCCCACGGGTTTCGGCAGGCACCGTAGGTGGCGTTCTGGGTTGTCGCACCCCAGGCCAGCTCAGCCATGTTGAGCTTGGCGATCACGACCGCACCCTGAGCCTTGAGCAGTTCGATGCAGCCCGCATCGGCCGTGGCGACATTGTCAGAGAGGAAGGCCGCACCCGCGGTTGTCACCACACCTGCCACGTCGATGTTGTCCTTGATTCCGACGAGCAATCCGTGCAGCGGCCCGAGGGGCTCGCCTGCCGCGGCACGGCGATCGCACTCTTCGGCAACGGTCCGCGAGGATTCAATCCACGTGATGACGGCCCGAAGCCCACCGTCGAGGGCCGCGAATCGCGCGCGCGCTCTGTCCCAGCGCTCGACGCAGGACTCACCGGACTCACCGGATTGGCTCACCACACCCCCTCAGGGATTAACTCCATGCGACGTCCGGAGTCTTTGGATTGTATGCAACAGCATCTGAATGGTCAATGGCGACACTGGCGGTGCCCCCGCCACACGACGAGGAGACCGGAGGAAATCAGTCGTACGTGACGGCACTATGTACACAATCGCGATGGTACCTTCGGAAGACATCCGCTGAGGCACCGCCTGAGCATGCGCCTTTCCCACCATCCCCCCACCATCCCCCCACCGTGACCCCGACAGGAACCCCATGAGCGAAACGAGCCCGCTGCTACTACCCACCGCGATGCGCGTGGTGGAAGTGGGTATGCGCGATGGACTGCAGTCGGTGCGCTCAACGATCGCCACCTCCGACAAGGTGCGCCTAGTCGAAAGCATGATCGACGCCGGAGTGACCGAGATCGAGGTGGTCTCCTTCGCACATCCCAAGGTGCTTCCGCAGATGGCCGACGCCGAGAAGCTGCTGGCCTCGGTCCCCCGCGTGCCCGGGGTCAGCTACCGAGGTCTGGTGCCCAACGCTCGGGGAGCGCAGCGCGCGCTCGATAGCGGTGTGGATGTGATCACCGCCCTCACCTGCACCGATCCCGACGTCACAATGATCAACCAACGGCGCACCCACGACCAGATGTGGGATGAGCTCGACGAGATGGTGGAGATTTGCGGATCAACGCCGCTCACGGTCGCGATCGTTATGTCGTTCTTCGCCTATGGAACGGGGGTTGTCTCGCCCGAGAAGCTCGACGCCTTCGTCGACCGCATTGTCGCGGCGGGGGTGAGCAGCATCTACGTCGCCGACTCCGCTGGACTCGCCGATCCGCGTCAGGTACACGATGCCCTTCGTCGACTCAGAGTCAGGCACCCCGACCTAGCCATCGGAATCCATTTGCACACGCGCGGCGGTTTCGCGCTGGCCAACACACTGGCCGCCCTCATCGCCGGTGTCGACTGGATCGAGGGCGCCTTCTGTGGCCTCGGCGGCGACCTGTGGCTGCCGGGCGACAACGACGTGCTGGGAAACCTTCCGACCGAGGACCTCGTGGCCATGCTTCAGTACATGGGCGTCAGCACCGGTGTTGACCTCGAGCGTTACGCGCAGACCGTGCATCTGGCGGAGTCACTCACCGGAATTCCGACATTTGGGCACTTCACTCGCGGAGGATCGCGCCGGGAAATGGAAGAGATCGTGTGGTCGGAAATTCTGGCACAGCCGGGCAAGGAAATCCCGCCCACGTCCTCGTGACAAGGCCCGTATCAGAGGCTGATTTCTGCTGCTCGCCTCTCGCTCGACCGCTACCATGTGGCCCGTGGCGCAAAGTGGCGAGAGAGCAGCAGACCGCGCGTATCACCTACTTCGCCGCGAAATAGTCGCCGGAACAATCCCCGCCGGCTCTCACCTTGCCGAAGCGGAACTTGCCACTCAGTACGAACTCAGTCGCACACCAATCCGCGAGAGTCTGCGGCGACTGCAATCCGAGGGCCTCGTTGAGGTGATCCCCCACCGAGGGGCACGCGTTGTCGACTGGAACAGTTTCGATGTTGAAGGCATCTACGACCTGCGCGCCCTGGTCGAGGGATTTGTGGCACGGCGTGCAGCCACTCGGCTCAGCCCCGGCCAGGTCGATCACCTCGAGAGCCTGTGTGTCCAGATGGAAGAGCTCACCGCTCGGGCCGACTTTGCCGACGTCGAGACCATGAGTGGGTTCGCCTTTCTCAACGACCAGTTCCACGGTGGGGTGGCAGAGGCCTCGGGGGCCGACTACGTCATCCCCGCGCGCAATGTGCTCGTCGTACTTCCGGTGATCCTGCAGGCGCTACACAACTACGCGCCGGTCGATGTGAATCGAAGTCACCGCCACCATCGCGAACTCCTCGACGCCTTTCGCGCCAAGGACCCCGCGTGGGCGGAGTCGATCATGACCACGCATGTGCTCTCGTCGAAGACGCGCCTGATGGATCAGGTGCGCGCGAAGGAATCAGCAGACGGGGCGTCTGCTGATTCAGCCTGAGTGAGCGTGCGCTTCGGCACCCTTGCGCCACCGTGGAGCCAGCAGCAAAATCGTGGCGGAAACTAGGAAGCAGCAGGAGGCGGCTGCCCAGCCGACACTGAAGCCAAGGTTCTGCGCGATCAACCCAAAGGCAGTCGGCCCCACGACGCCCCCGGCCGCAGCGCCCAGCACGATGTATCCCGAAGCACGGGCCGGCGCCTCGGGGAAGATGGTCACAACGGCGAAGGTCAGCAAACCATTCCAGCCCCACCCAGCTCCCAGGGCAACCATCGTGACCAGCAAGAGCGGCCACCCCGCCGTGAGGAAGGCGAAGCACAGCACGCCGCAGCCGCCGATCATCATGATGGTGCTCGCCGCCACGAGTGGCCGTTGAATAACTCCCAGCTTCCACGCGAAGACGAACCTACCGACGATGCCACAGGCGCTGCCAGCGGCAAGGAAGAGCCCAGCGACCTCAGGAGTAATCCCGTGAGACACCGCAGACTCAACGTAAAAGGCGCCCGTCGCCGACACCGCCATCATCGCGATTGCGAAGGCGAATGCGAATCCCGCGATTCCTGCCAGCCGCTTGTTGGCGTCGCTGGCCCTCCCCGCTGAGTCGACATGGCGGTACACGAGGTGCGGCATCAGGACCATCGCCGGGATCGCCACCACGATGCCTACGAGGAATGCTGGTCGCCACCCCACCGAGGAAGCGAGAAGCGGAACCACCAGGCCAGAAACAAGCGCGGCTCCAGGAAGCGCGGTCTGCTTGATGCCGAAAGCCATCGACAGGCGCTTGCGAGACACGCCTGCGAACAGAGCGAGGTCAACGGCCGGCTGAGTGAGCGAGTTTGCCACACCAGCGAGCGCCATGAAGGCCGCGAGCACCAGCCAGTGGGGCGCCAGCGCAGCTCCAGCCATCGCGAACATCGAAGCCCCCACTCCGATGCGGGTGGCGCGCGTGGCACCGAGGCGCTGGCTCATGCGTCCGCCAGCAATACCCCCCAGCGCCATGGTGAGCCAGAAGCACGACACCGTGATGCCGAGTTGCGCCTGGCTCAGGTTCAGCTCCGCGCGCACAAACGGCGCTGTTGCCCCGAGTAGAAACACCGGGATCGTTCCTGCGGTAGAGGCGCTCGTTGTCGCGATGACCACGCGTTTGGCACTGGGCGTGGGAGGCGCAGATTGTATGCGACTGGACCCACTCTCAGACATGTCCGGAGTTTAGCGCCTTGTGATTGCAGCAGGTGTGACCTCGATAAGGTATACAACGATCATTGACTCACTCGAGTCTGATCTCTAGTCTCAGAGCACAACGACACCTCCGGCCATGCCGGTTCGCGGTCACTCCAGAAGGACGTCATGCCCTCAAGCGCTGCGGGACCAGCCATGGCTACCGCCGACGACGCCCCTGAGTCGCTGGGCGAGACCCCGAAGGGCCCCCTCGACGGAATCAGGGTGATCGAACTCGGTCAGCTGATCGCGGGTCCCTTCGCCTGTCAGATCCTTGGAGACTTCGGTGCCGAGATCATCAAGGTTGAACTGCCCGAGGGCGGCGATCCGATGCGGCAGTGGGGGCGCCTAACCCCGGCTGGTGAGTCGCTCTGGTGGTCGGTGATTGCCCGCAACAAAAAGTCGGTCACCCTCGACGTTCGTACCTCGGCCGGGAGGTCGGCACTACTGCGCCTCATCAGTCAGGCCGACGTCGTGGTTGAAAACTTCAGGCCCGGAACCCTCGAGTCGTGGGGCCTCGCCTACGAGGACCTCACCGCGCAGAACCCTGGTCTGATCATGGTGCGCGTCAGCGGTTTTGGTCAGACGGGACCGTACTCACATCGCGCCGGGTTCGGAGCCATCGGTGAGGCGATGGGAGGGCTGCGCTACCTCGTGGGCGAGCCGGGTCGGCCTACCGTGCGCACCGGGCTGGCCCTTGCCGATGCCGTGTCAGGGCTGATGGGCGCCCTCGGGGCTGTCATTTCGCTGTTGGAGCGACGCTCGTCTGGGCTGGGGCAGGTCATTGACGTCGCGCTGTATGAGTCGATGCTGACCCTCATGGAGTCGATCATTCCTGAGTACGTCGCCACCGGCGAGATTCGCGAGCGCACCGGCCCCACGCTTCCTGGCGTGGCGCCTTCCAACGTCTACCCCACGGCCGACGGGCGCGACATCGTGATTGCCGGCAATCACGACAGCGTCTTTCGTCGGCTGACGGAGTTGATGGGCCAGCCTGAACTGGCCAACGACCCCCGGTTCACCTCCCATGTCGCGCGCGGCGAGCACATGGCCGAGATTGACGAGATCATTCGCGCCTGGACCCACACACAGCTCGCCGACGAACTCGTCGAACTACTCGCTCAGGCGGGTGTTCCGGCAGGCCCCATCTACCGGGCGCCCGACATGCTGGCCGACCCCCACTTCGCGGCCCGCGATTCACTCGTCTCAGTTGACCACCCCACCCTGGGCTCACTGGTCATGCAGAATGTGGCCCCCAAGGCCTCTCGCACCCCCGGAACGATCCGTTGGGTGGGCCCTGCACTGGGAGCCCACAATGTCGAGGTGCTCGCCGACAGGCTCGGACTCACCCCCGAGCAGATCGAGCAGGCACAGGGTCGGGGCGCCCGATGACACCGGAAACCATGGGGCTGATTACCGAGGCCGAGGCTGGCTCGTCGACAGCCCGCGCGTACGACCTCATCCGGTCAACGCTCGACAGCGCTTTCGTTCCGAGCATTTACCAGTCGCTCGCCACCTGCCCGCCCGTACTCGATGCAGCGGTCGAGGTACTGCCCCGGGTGGTGGCCCTGGCTCGAGACGCCGACTTCCCCGCTCGTGTCTGCGCCCTCGCTGCCACCGCCCTCGAGGTCGAGGCCGCCGGGTCGACGCGGCCGAGACTGGCACTGAGCGACGCCTCGCGCGACGTCATTCTGGGCTATCGCGCCGCGAACCCTCTCAACCTGCTACTCGTTCTCGCCCTGCTCGGAACTGGCATCCATGACTGGCCGGACGTGATGACCGAGGTCAGTGCGCCGACCGATGACCACCTGACCCTCGACGACCAGATCACCCGTGCCCACGGCGGCGTACTGCTCCCCGGACTCTGGCGTGGGCTCCTCGCGCTCTCCAGTGCCGAGGACCCCTGGTCTGAGGTTCACGCCTTCGCCGCCAGCGGCCAGCTGCCTGGCCTCCGCGCCGAGGTGCGCTCTCTGGCCGAACAGGTGCTGTACGAGGGGCACTTCGCGAGCGACACTGGGCAGCTGGGGATGCCTTTGCCGCAGGAACTGCCCCACCTCACGTGGTTCCCCACCGGCATTGCCACCATGATCGTCGAGGCAGAGGTACTCATCAGCAGTTCACAGACCAGACCGAGACCAGACCGTGACCAATTCAACGCACGACTCGAGAGGACATGACATGACTCAACCCAAGGCACGGATCGTCGAGGTGCTCATGCGCGACGGACTCCAGACGATGGTGCACGAGGAGGGGTGGCACGTCCCTACCACCGACGAGAAGTTGGCCATGATCGAGATGATCGCCGACGCCGGAGTTCCGGAGATCGAGGTCACGGGTTTCGTGCATCCCAAGGTGATCCCCATGCTCGCCGATGCCGATGAGGTCGTTCGCCGGCTGCCCCAGCGCGAGGGAGTCGTGTACCGCGCCCTCGTGCCGAATCTGCGCGGCGCGCAGCGGGCAATCGACGCCGGTTGCACCAAGGTCTCAGCCCTCATCGTGGCCTCCGAGGCGTACAGCATGAAGAACTCTCGGATGAATATCGCCGACAACGTTGAGCAGATCCGTCAGATCGCCGAACTGGCCCACAGTGCCGGCATCGACATCGACGTCAGCATGGGCATCTGCTTCCTCTGCCCCTTCGAGGGCTCGATCGAGCAGTCGCGAGTGCTCGGTCTCATCGAGACCTTCGCCGGTTTCGGAATCCACGAGGTCAGCATCGCCGACAGCATCGGCATGTCGAACCCCCGCGATGTTGGTTCGCTCGTCAATGCCATCACCACCCGCTTCCCCGAGATCACCCTCGGCGTTCACCTGCACGAATGCACGGGAATGGCGATCGCCAACACCCTCGCTGCCTACCAGAATGGCGCCACTGTTTTTGAGGCGTGCATTGGTGGCTACGGGGGCGGCATCGCGATGCCGGTGTCGGTTCTCGGCATGGGCAATGTGTCGACCGAGGACGTCGTGCACCTCTTCCGCGAGATTGGCGTTGAGACGGGCGTTGACCTCGATGCGCTCCGCGCCGTGGGCGTGCACGCGGCCCAGTTGATCGGAATTCCCTCGCGCTCGCGGGTGACCCAGTTCGGCACCTACGAGGAGTTCCACGGAATGGCACAGCAGTACCGCTGACTCCACGGACGAGTTTGCGGGCAGAGTGGCGACCCTAGGAGTGATGATGACTCGCTTGGTACTGAGCAATGCGACCTTCTACGTCGGCAGCGACTTCACCGGCGTTACTGGAGACATGGTGATCGAGGGTGAGCGCATCACCGCGGTGGGGGGTGAGCAAGCTCGGCTTCCCGGCGACACCGTGATCGACCTCGATGGTGGCTACGTCATCCCGGGCCTCATGGACGCTCACTGTCACCTCATCTACCGAGATGTCGCCGACCCCTACGACATCGAATTGCGGAAGTCGATCGCCGAAGCGGCGATCGATGCCGTCTTCAACGCGTCAACCCTGCTCGACTGCGGATTCACCACGATCAGAGACGTAGGGAGCCGCGGCAACATCGGTGTTGAGACCCGCAATGCCATCAACCGCGGTGACATCCGAGGGCCACGAGTCTTTCCCGCCGGGCGCATCCTCTCAGCCCCCGGCGGGCTCGCCGACTTCCAGCCCTCTCACGTCTTTGAGGGTCGGGCGTACCCGTATGGACTCGGTGTGCAGGTCATCGGCCCCCACGAGGCTCGCGCCGAGATCCGACGGCAACTCAAAGACGGTGTTGCCTGGATCAAGGTCGGAGTGAGCGGAACCGGCTTCAATCCACTGTGCCCCGCTGAACGTAACGGGCTGTCGGAGATTGAGTTCGAGGCAGTGATGAACGAGGCCCGCTTTCAAGGGGTTCCGGTGGCGGCTCACGCCGAGTCGGCGGAGTCGGTTCGAGCCGCAGCACGGCTGGGTGCTCAGACCATCGAGCATGGGATCTATATCGATGATGAGTCCCTCGAACTCATGGTGGCCAACGGAACCACCCTGTCGCCCACCCTGTCGATGTACCACGCGTTCGCGACGCGAGGCGCGAGCATGGGGATTCCGGCCGTCATCGTCGACCAGCACAAGCGCACGCACGAACGGCATGCCGCCAGCGTGCGATCAGCGTTTGAGGCGGGGGTTCCGATCGTGGCGGGTGGAGATGCCGGACTCACTCACTTTCCCCAGGGCAGCTGCGCTGAAGAAGCGGTCTCGTACGTGGAACTCATCGGAATGAGCACCCGCGAAGCACTGCGCACACTGACGGTTAACGTGGCGACGCTACTCGGCGTGCTCGACGACGCCGGAACCATCGACGTGGGCAAGCGGGCCGACCTACTTGTCCTCGCCTCCGACCCGCTCGTCGATCCAGCAGTGCTACAGCAGGCAGCGCAGCGCAAGCACGTGGTGCAGGGCGGCGCGATCGTTCACAGCCGGCTTCCCGACTAGCCCGCAGGCTGACACGACATCCGCTGGTGCGTCACTGAACGGCGTCGCCCTGCCGGAAGACCCGGGTGATCCCATCGATCTCCTGCAGCGTGGCATCGTCGAGACTCACCTCAAGCGCGGCAAACGGCAGGTCGAGTTGCTCGGGACGCGTCGCCCCCAGCAGGACCGACGACACGGTGGGTTGGTGCAGCACCCAGGCACAGGCGAGGGTGGGAAGAGTGAGTGAGAGCCGCTCGGCCACCTGAGTGAGGCGACTCACCGCCGCGAAAGCCTCGTCATGCCAATAGCGCTCGCGGTAGATGTCGACGGCGCCGGTGGTTGCGAAGCGCGAACTCGGGTCGGGCGGCCGCGTGGGGTCGTGCTTCCCCGTGAGCATTCCGCCTGCGAGCAGGTTGTAGGTGACGACTCCGATGCCCTTCTCCTCACACAGCGGAAGAAGCTCCCGTTCGACCTGCCGGAAGAGCATGTTGTAGCGCGGCTGCACCGAGGTGAACCTCACGAAGCCGTTCAGGTCGCTCGACCCAAGAGCTAGCGCCAACTGGTAGGCAAGAAAGTTCGAACATCCGGCGTAGAGGATCTTGCCCTCACGGACAAGGTCGGTGAGGGTCTCCAGCGTTTCCTCGATGGGAGTGCTCGGGTCAGGCCGATGGAGCTGATACAGGTCGATGGCCTCGATCTGAAGACGCCGGAGAGATGCCTCCACCGCCTCGCGCAGGTGACGGCGCCCCAGGCCCCCGTTCCAGGGCATCGTCCCCGTGGGGCCGTGCACCTTGGTGGCCACCACCACATCGGGTCGTCGACTGGCGATCCAGCGACCAACGATTTCCTCGGTGACGCCGGCCTCCTCGTATCCACTGCCCAGCGGATACTTGTCGGCGGTGTCGATGAAACTGATTCCGAGCTCGCGCGCATGGTCAAGGATGCGGAAGGAGAGATCTTCATCGCACTGCCCGCCCAACGTTGCCGTTCCCAGGCACAGGCGCGAGACCTTCAGTCCTGACCGACCGACCGACGCATGCGCAATGGCGGGCATCACATTCCTCCACACTTCCTAGACGACAGCTGGTGTTGGGCCTGGCTCGCTGAAGACAAGCGCCACGATACTCGCGGCAACGCTCAGTGCGGCGAGTGTGAGTAGCCCCACCGACCAACTGCCCGTCAGGCTCACCAGCACACCGATCAGGAGGGGAGTCACGATGGCCCCGAAGTTGATGAGAGCCAGCGAGGTTCCCGTGGCAGCTCCCATCCGATGGGGCTCCACTGCCTCAGCCACGGCGGCGATGTAGACGCCGTTCCACCCCACTGACGAGACGCCAATGGCAACCAAGACCAAGGGAAGAACTGTGTCGGGGGCCACCACGAGCAAGGCGATCGACACCGCGCCAAGAAGCGCAGCTCCCTGCAGCACCAGAAGCCTTTGATGGAAAAACACATCGGACAGCCAACCCCAGAACAGCCGACCCACCACTCCCCCGATGAGCAGGATGGACACGCCGAGCCCGGCACGTGCGATCGATAGGCCGCGAGCATCGACAAGGTACACAGCAGTGAAGGCGAACATGCTCACCTGCACTCCGGCGATGAGAAGCCCGAACGTGTAGCCCCACGGGAGGGCCATCCTGCGGCCGCCACGAGCCCTCGGAGCGACCCTCGTTGCGGGCGGTCGAGCGCGATATCCACCCCTCAGCCAGACGAAGAGGGCCAGCGCGAGACACAGAACGAGCGCAAGCCCAAATGCCGCCCTCCACCCGAAAGCAAGGCCGACTGACGGAATGACCGCACCTGCCGCGACACCCCCCAGTGGAACACCTGACTGCTTGACGCTCATCACCAGTCCGCGGCGCTTGGCACTTCGTGGATTCGACACCACGGTGGTCGAGGGGTTGATCGCTCCGTACCCCAGCCCCACCACGACAATGCCGAGGTAGAGCACCGAGGCGTGAAAAGCGCTGAGCGCAATGCCGTCACCGAGTGCCATCAGGACGAGCCCCGCGATAATCACCACAGCCGGGCCGCGACGATCGGTGATTCGACCCGAGACCCTCGCACTGGACATGGCTCCGACATAGGCAACCGAGGCGATTGCCCCAATGCCAACCTCGCTGAGACCTAGCGCCGAACTCAGCAGTGGCGCATTCGCCGAGGCGCCTATCACTGAGAAGCTTCCGACGGCCAGCACGAGCACCGACATCGCCACACCCTCGCGGACAGAGCGAGTGGGTCGCTCGGGTTCCGACTGAGGTGCGGCGGGCTCCGCGGTCATTGCACCGTGACCACGAGCCGCCCGAGTGTTCCGAAGTCGAATGTCCACTCACCCTCGATCACATCGAAGAGGGCGGTCAGTGCGCCGGTGGCCACGTGAGTGGCGTTGGCGTCGTGGGGAAGAACATCGAGCCGCACCGCAGACTCTGGCCACCCCTGGTCGCCACTGGCGAGAAGTACACCGTCGCGGACGACGTCAACATGGATGGGGGTGGAGGGCGGAGCCACCCCGGGCCCGAAAAGCATCATCCCCTGGAGCGCGCCGTCAGCAAGAACTCCGAAGGGAGGAAGTTTCCAACCCTCAAACCTGCTGTCGGCGACCTCGACGCACGGCATGGCTCGGAGTTCGCCGTCGGCGCCGACGCCGACCCCCACCTCCGCCTCGAACTTGGCGTGGATGAAGTCGGAGCGAGCGATGGTGACCTGAGTTGCCTCAACGCGGACGTTGGAGGGGACGAGCGGCCCACAGACCGGCCCGTTGAGCCCGAACCTCTCCTGTGTCGGGGCATCAACGGCGCCAAGCTTCCAGAAGGGCGACCCCACAGCGCCCCAGCGCTCATAGAGCGCACTCGCGACCTTCTCTGCCGTGTCTCGGTCAAGCGAACTCCACTGGGGTGCGCCAGCCGATAGTGGGGCGTTAAGTCGGCGCGCCTCTGCGATCTCTTCGACCAGGCCTTCGACCGACGACGCCATCAGGCTAGATTCCGCTCTTGGCTCGACTCCGCTTCACGAACTGGGAGAACGTGACCGCGAGGATCAGAGCACCCCCGTAGAAGAGGTACTGCACAAACGACTTCGCCCCCAGCAACTGTAGGCCGGTGATACCAGTCACCAGGAAGTACACGGCGATCATGGTGCCCCACGCGTTGAACCGACCGGGCTTAATCGTGGTTGATCCGAGGAAGGCGGCCGCGAAGGCCGGCAGCAGGTAGTCGAGAGCGGTTGACGGGCTCGCCGAGCCCGTGGTGCCCAGCAGCAGGACCCCCGCCACCGCTGCCATGAGCGACGCAGCGATCAGCGCGCCGGCGCGCACCAGGCTCACACGGATTCCGGCCAACCGGGCAACATCGCGATTGCGGCCCACCACCAGCATGCGCTGCCCCATGGGCGTGTACGTGAACACGTACCAGACGATCGCCGTGAGAACTAACGCGTACCAGAAGGACAGTGGAATGCCGAGCATCCGCTTGGAGATCACCCACTCTGTGACGACCTTTTCCACACCGGTGATGACTCTTGAGTCGGTGATCCACAGGGTGATTCCGGTGATGAACGTGCCCATGCCCAGAGTGATGATGAGGCTCTCGACTCCGAACACCACGATGAACAGGGCATTCACCAACCCGACGATGAGACCCACCACAATCGCGGCGATGAGCGAGATCCAGAGTGGATAGTGCATCACGGCATTGAGTTGGGCGGCTACCACCGCACTCAGACCCGCAACCGCGGCCACCGACAGGTCAAAGTCGCCTGTGGTGAGCGGAATGATCAACGCCAGCGTGATGACCACCAGCACCGCCTGCGACGCCAGGAGCGACGAGACGTTCGTCCACGTGGGGAACGTCTGCGGGGCCAGGGCGCTGAACGCCACGATGATGACCAGCCACGCCATGGGCAGCGCAAGCGCCTCGACCCACGCTCGTGATCTCTTGCGGGGAGCCACGACGTCGAGCGCAGCCGGCTCAGTGGGCCCGGCAGTGCTTGCCATGGGGGCCTCTGTTGACATGGTCTAGTCTCCGTTTCCGACTGCGTCGCCTAGGAGGGCCGCGGCGGCTGCCGAGGCACTTCCCTCTTCCTCATAACTCATGCACATATCAGCGATCTTCGAGTGGGTGACGTCGTCACCGGACAGGAAGCCGACCAGGCGCCCGCGAACCACTATGGCCACCCGGTGGCACAGCGTCGCTAGTTCCTCGTAGTCAGAACTCGCGCAGATGACGGCAGTGGTTGCCAGATTGCTGCGAATGATCTGGTAGATCTGCTCTCGCGCTCCGACGTCGACCCCCTGGGTCGGCTCATGGAGCAGGAGCACCTTGGGCGTGATCTGCTGCCACTTGGCCATCATGGCCTTCTGCTGATTTCCGCCTGAGAACGACCCGTAGTCCATCGTGGGGATAGGGGGGCGCACATCGAAATCCTTGAGCAGTTGCCGCGCATTGTCGCGCAGTTTGCCATGACGCAGTCGCCCGCCGCTGAAAAAGCGGTCGAGCACGGTGACGTTGATGTTCTCGGCCACCGACAGGTCAGCGACACTGCCGTCACGCTTGCGGTCGGCCGGCACCAGCGCCAGACCCATTTCCTTGGCAGCGTAGGCGTTGTGCTTGGCGAAGTTGACCTGACGACCAGCAAGCTCGAACGTTCCCTGCGCGCTGCGGTCACTGCCGAACAGCGAGTAGACGGCGTCTTCGTAGCCCGAGCCGACCAAGCCAGCCAGCCCGAGGATTTCCCCCTCATGGAGATCGAAGGAAATCTCGCGCGCGAGGCTGCTGCTCAAGCGGTCGACCGAGACAACAACCGGCCTGCCCGCGATCTCCTGCGGGGGAGTTACCTCCACCCGCTCAAGGTCGTGGCCGACGATGAGCTTCACGAGGTCGCGCTTGGAGGCGCCCTCTGTCGCGATCGTGCCCATCGAGCGGCCATCGCGCAGCACCGTGATGCGGTCGGTGATCTGGCGCACCTCATCGAGGTCGTGCGAGACGAACAGAACGCTCGAGCCCGTGGCAACGATTCCGCGCACCAGGTCGAACAGGATTCCTACCTCATGCTTAGGCAGGAAGACCGTGGGCTCATCGAGCACGAGGAGGTTGGGCCTGCGCGCATCGGGGTCTGACTTGTCGAGGGCCTTCAGCCCCTCGATCGCGCGGATGATGGCGAGAATCGCCCGCTGTACGGGCCTGATGTGCTCGACGTTGGCACCGGGGTCGATATCGACGTTGTACTCGTCGAAGACCTGCTGCGCACGATCTCGTGCAGACCGCCAGGAAAAGAATCGCGCGTGCGAGGCGACGATTTCGCCCATGAAGAGGTTCTCGGTCACCGACAGGCTGGGCACCAGACCCAGGTCTTGGTGCACGAATTCGAAGCCAAGGTCACGGTACTGACCGGGCAAGAGTGGGAGTGCGACATCGTCGCCATTCACTTGCAGCGCACCAGAGTTGGGCTCGTGGAATCCGGAGAGGATCTTGATCAGGGTGGACTTGCCCGATCCGTTCTCGCCGAGCAGGCCGTGAACCTCGCCGGCATGAACCACCAGGTCGACTTCATTGAGGGCGATCTGCCCGCCGAAGATCTTGGTGAGTCCGGTGATCTTCAGGAGGGGAGCATCTGCCATCTCAGATCCTCTCTGCAACAGGGTGTTCGGGGCGGGGAGTTATTACGTGCTCCGTGCCTGCATATCGCAGGCACGGAGCACGTAATCTAGTGCTAAGGAGTGGTCACTGACCAGAGGTCAGGACTTCCAGAGCGCCGTGAAGCCATCCACGCACGCCGTTCCGTAGCCAACACCCGGCTGCGCAGCAGGCGCACCGGTCTCGGCGACGTTCGTGCTGTCCCAGATGCGGATGGGGGTGTTGGTCACGACGGGAGCCGCGCCGGTAAGAACCCGGAACGCCTGGTCGGCCGAGGTGTAGCCGATGCAGGGGGTGTCTTCGCCGACGTTCATGGCGACAGCAGTTCCCTTGGCGATGTCATCGAGCGCGAAGGCGGAGCCGTTGTAGCTGGCGATCTTCACGTCGGTGCGGCCGAGCGTCTCCACTGCCGGAAGCGCTCCTGCGACGAGAGCGTCGTAGAGCACGTAGACGTAGTTGATGCTCGGGTCCTTCTGCAGCGCAGACTGGATCTCACCCTGAGTCTTGGTGTTCCAGTCGGCGACCGGGATGTTGATGACGGTCGACTTGCAATCGGGGCAGTCAGCCGCGAACTCGGCCACCATGGCGTCGATTGTTCCGGGGCTCGGAAGGATGTCCGAACCGCCAACGATCAGCGTGTTGCTCTTGCCACCTGAGTCGACAATGATCCAGTCGGCAGCAACTTGGCCTGCGAGGTAGAACGGCGCAGTGACGTTGGCAGCAAGGTCAGCACAGCCCTCACACGCGGGGGGAGGAGGCAGCGAGTTGTCGTAGAAGTGCACGCAGATGGTGGGGATGCCGGCAGCCTTCGCCTCAGCGATCTGCGGGCCGAGTGCCCGAGGGTCGGGGCAGCCGTTGAGCAGGATGATGTCCTGCTTCGAGCCGATGGCCTGCTGGATTCCCTGAACCCACTGCGAAACCTGGCCCTGATTGTCGAACACCGTGGTGACTAGGCCCTGGCTGTCGCCGGCAGCCTTGATGTTGTCGGTGATGTTCTGGACGAAGGGGTTGGGGATCGAGGGGATCACGAACATCTTCTTGCCCTTGAGGCCCGCGGTGTTCACCTCGGGTCCGGGGGCAACGAATGACGTGGGCGCGGCCGAGAACTTGGCCACCTGATCGATAGCGTGCTGGCTCACAGCGGGTGCCGCGGGTGACGATGCTGCGGGTGACGAGGCTTCTGCCGACGATGAGGCAGGAGCGGGCGCGCTTGACGAAGGCGTGGTCGATCCACCACTGGAACAGGCCGCGAGTGCGACCGCCCCCGCGGCAATCAGCACGACCGGCGCAAGCCGTCGAGATAGGAACATGGGTTCTCCTTGGGTGTTGGCTGGTTGACCCTCGAGGGGGTTGTTCAAAAATTAGTGCCTCGGAGGGTCCCACGTATACAACTTTGATCAAATTTAGGTTACGTTTCGATTTCAAGAGCGTTCAGCGGCATTTTCGTATGCAACATGAGTGCCGTGAGGGTGTTACGCGCTGTTTGTCCCTTCCCAGGCTCTGGCGGTGGCCGAAGTCAGTGGGATTCTTCATGAATCTGGAGGTTCCGTGAGCGACGACCACCTGCCAATCGACACGCTGCGTCGCATCGAGCAACGGATTCTCTGGCTTGCGGTTCGCATGGTCGACTTTGCCAACCACGAGCGAACCCAGGCCGGCGACATCAAGGTGGGTGGGCATCAGGCCTCGTCGGCATCGATGGTGAGCATCATGACCGCGCTGTGGTTCCACCACCTTGACGGGCCCGACCGGGTGGCCGTCAAGCCGCACGCGTCGCCTGTCTTCCATGCCATCCAGTACCTTCTCGGCAACCTTGATCGCTCCTACCTCACCACCCTGCGCGAGTTCGGCGGATTGCAGGCCTACCCGTCCCGCACGAAGGATCCCGACCTCGTCGACTTTTCCACCGGCTCGGTGGGTCTCGGAGCCGCGGCTCCCCTCTTCGCCGGAGTGGTGCGCAGGTACGTCGATGCCCACTTCGCCGAGCGGCCTCAGTCGCGCTTCGTATCGATTCTCGGCGATGCGGAACTCGATGAGGGCAGCGTGTGGGAGGCGATCGCCGACCCAGCCACCGAGGGTCTTGGCAATGTGCTCTGGATTGTCGACTTCAACCGGCAGTCACTTGACCGTGTCGTGCCCGGCATTCGGATCAAGCAGTGGCGGGCCCAGTTCGAGGCATCGGGCTGGCACGTCAAGGAGGTCAAGTACGGGGAACGGCTGACCGACGAGTTCAGCGCGCCCGGAGGGCATCTCCTGCGCGACTGGATCGACGGCATGCCCAACGAGAAGTACCAGTCACTCTTTGCACTCCATGGCCCCGATCTCCGAGCACGCTTCACCGAGGGCGCCCCTGCCGAACTGGTGTCGCTGATCGAAAAGTACGACGACCCCACCCTGCGAGAGGTGGTGACCGACCTCGGAGGGCATGACCTCGGATCGCTTATCGAGGCGCTCGACGAATGCGACGCCATCAAGGACCGCCCGAGCGTCATGTTCGCCTACACGGTCAAGGGGTGGGAGCTTCCCACCGCCGGAAATCCTCGCAATCACTCAGCCCTGCTCACCACCGATCACATCGACGAGTTGCGCGTGAGGTCCGGGCTCGACCTCACGTCGGAGTGGGACCGCTTCGACCCAGCCTCTGCCGAAGGCGTGCTCGCCGCTCGTCGACGTGAGCTTCTGTCTCGCCCAGCTCGTACGACACCCCGCTCTATCGACGTTCCGTCGTCAACGATCACGCACGTATCGCAACGGCCCGTATCGACACAGGAGGCGTTCGGGCGCATCATCGTTGACCTGTCGAAGCTCGAATCAGTTGCTCCCTACCTGGTCACGACCGCGCCCGACGTCGCCACCTCGACCAATCTCGCTGGCTTCATCAACCACGTGGGGGTCTTCCACCCCGAGGTGCAACGAGCCTGGCACGCCGACCCCCTGCTGAAATGGACCGAGGGGCCCACCGGCCAGCACATCGAGCTGGGTATTTCCGAGATGAATCTGTTCCTGCTACTTGGACAGCTCGGCCTCTCGTGGGATCTCTCTGACCAGCCTTTGCTCAGCATCGGAACGGTCTACGACCCCTTCGTGCTGCGTGGCCTCGACGCACTGATCTATTCGGTCTACTCCGGAGCGCGCTTCGTCATCGCCGGAACACCGTCGGGGGTAACGCTTGCGCCCGAAGGTGGTGCCCATCAGTCGACCATCACTGCGTCAGTGGGCCTTGAGCTTCCGGGGCTCACCTTTCTCGAACCCGGCTACGCGGTGGCTCTCGACTGGCTGCTCTGCGACGCCCTCTCGAACATCGGCACCGAGGAGGTGCACACGGCAACGTCTCACCTGCAGCCCGCAACCAGCGAGCGAGGGGCCTACTACTTCCGGCTCACCACTCGCCCGCTTGACCAATCGCCCTTCGAGGCCGCCCGCCAGCGTCTCAGCGACACGGTTCTGCGCCGCCAGGTGATTGCCGGTGCCTACCGGCTCGTTGACGCCTTCGAGGCACATCCCGAACTCGCGGAGACTCCCGGCACCCCCATGGTGTACATCGTTGCCTGCGGCGCGGTGCTGCCCGAGGCGCTGCTCGCGGCGGAGGAATTGGCCGACGAGGGAATCGCCGCGCATGTGGTCGACGTGACGTCGTCTGACCGCCTCTACGCCGCGTGGCAGCGCACCGTTCGGTTCGCGGTGCGCACCGCAGCAACGCCGTCAATCGCCGGAACCCTGCGCGCGGCGTTCCCTGATCGCGCACCTATCGTGACCGTGCACGACGCCTCGTCGCATCATCTGGCCTGGCTAGGCTCGGCGCTAGGCGTTCCGTGCGTGTCACTCGGTGTCGACTCGTTCGGACAGTCCGGCAACATCTCTGACCTCTACGCGGTTCACGACCTGCTGCCAGGCTCCATCGTCAATGGAGCGTTGGCAGCGCTCAGCACTCTCTAAGAGGGGTCACCTGTGAGCGACCACACGACAGCTCGGGCCGCAGATGTTGCGGTAATCGGTTTGGGCGCGATCGGGCTTCCCGTGGCCGTGAATGCCGCCAAGGCCGGCTTCGCAGTGCAGGTGTGGAATCGCACCGGCGGGCGGGCGCAGCCCGTGATCGACCACGGCGCGGTGGAGGTCGAGCGTCTTGCCGACATCGATGCCCGAGTGGTACTCACCGTGCTGCCCGACACACCTCAGCTCGACGAGGTGCTGCTGCAGGGCCTCGAATCGGCCCTGAAGCCGGGGGACGTCCTCGTTGTCATGAGCACGGTGTCGCCTGATGCGGTGCGCCGGCTCGGCGCGCGGCTGCTCGGCTCCCACGGCGTGCACGTGGTCGATGCGCCGGTCAGCGGCGGCGATGTCGGTGCGTGGGAGGCCACCTTGTCGATCATGATCGGGGGCGAGCTCGAACCGGTGGAGGCGTGCTGGCCAATTCTTGAGGCCGCTGGCTCGCGGCTACGGCACCTGGGGCCCCTTGGCTCCGGGCAGGTAGCCAAGTTGAGCAATCAGATCATCGTCGGCGCGACCCTGGCTGGCATCGGTGAGGCCATCAACCTGGCCCGAGCGGCCGGGCTCGACGACCGCGCGGTGGTCGAGGCGCTCAGCGGCGGCCTGGCTGGCTCTCGGGCACTCGACGTCAAGGGCGAGAAGATTCTCAGTGGCGACTTCACCCCGGGCGGAGCAGCATCACTGCACCTCAAGGACCTGCGCTACGCGCGACTGGCCGCGAGCGAACTCGGGCTGTCACACCCACTCACCGCTGCAGTGACCGACCTGTACGAACAACTGATCGAGCAGGGCTTTGGCGATCTCGACCAAAGTGCGATCGCACTTCTCAGCCTGCCCGCCGCCCACTCACCTGGTGTGTCCAGCACCACCGCCCCCGAGGAGCCCACATGACCCGCACGCTTTCACTGGCCGTGATCCCAGGCGATGGGATCGGAGTTGACGTGACAGCCCAGGCACTGCGGGTGCTGGAGGCCATTGCGCCGCTGGCCGACATTGCGGTGTCAACCACAGAGTTCGACCTCGGCTCCCGCCGCTACAACACCACGGGCGAGTTGCTGCCCGACTACGTGATTGCCGAACTGCGCACCTTCGACGCGATTCTCTTCGGTGCGATTGGCGACCCGTCGGTTGAGCCCGGCATTCTCGAGCGAGGAATCATCCTGCCCCTTCGCTTTGCGATGGAGCACTACCTCAACCTTCGACCGGTGAGGCTCTACCCGGGCGTGCGAGGTCCGCTGGCCGACAAGACCTCTGCCGACATCGACTTCGTGGTGTGCCGCGAAGGAACCGAGGGGCCGTACGTGGGCGCCGGGGGCAGCCTGCGCGAAGGCACCGAGAACGAGGTGACCACCGAGGTGAGCATTCACACCCGGCTAGGCGTCGAGCGCATTATTCGCGACGCCTTCGAACGCTCGCTCACGCGCCGACGCAAGGTGACGTTGATCGCCAAGACCAACGTGCTGGTGCACTCGGGACGCCTTTGGCAGCGGACCTTCGACGCCGTGGCCGCCGACTATCCCGACGTCACCACCGACTACTGCCATGTCGATGCAGCGTCGATGTACTTCATTACCTCGCCTGAGCGCTTCGACGTGGTGGTGGCCGACAACCTGTTCGGCGACATCCTCACCGACATCGGGGCCGCTATTGGCGGGGGCATCGGTCTCGCCGCGAGTGGCAACATCGACCCCACGCGGGTCAACCCCAGCATGTTCGAGCCGGTGCACGGTTCGGCGCCTGATATCGCGGGGCAGAACAAGGCCGACCCCACCGCTGCGGTGCTCTCACTCGCCATGCTTCTCGACCACGTGGGCGAGCACCGGGCGGCCGCATGGGTTGAGGCAGGGGCAGCGTCGGACCTGGCGGTGCGAGGTTCGGCTCCGCGATCAACAGACCAGGTGGGCGACGCCCTGATCGAGGCGGTTCTTCTCGCCGCCCGCGAGTCGTGAGGATCGGCCGCTAGCACGCCTCACGACCACACCTCAGACGAACATCGTCCCCCGCACCCTGATGGGTCGGGGGACGATGTTGCGCCTGAGGTGACGCACCACGAGGTGACTACGTCGATGTCGGCGACGGGGTCGGCGACAAGAAGTCGATTGTCGGTGCGGTGGCCGACGGAGTAACTCCGGTGAACGCACTGAGAACAGAGACCTTGCTATTCGGCAGCGTGCCACCGCTGGAGTACCCCACGTAGGGGCTTGCATCTGCGAACCCGCCATCCCGCGTCGGAAGGACCCGAACAGCCACGGTATCGGGGTTGGGCCAGTTGCCATACAGGGATGACGGTCCGGTGCTGGGTCCGTTGTCGCACAGCACGATCTCGGCGATTCCGGTGCCGGGGTAGGCAGAGTTGGTGCTCGTGTAGTAGGTCACGAAACTGCTGCACCCGCCACTGACCCAATCTCTGGGTTTGCGATCGCCATCTGCGCGGTTCAGAGCCTGATTGGGTGCCGCATTATTCGCGTAATTATTGGCAGCCCACGAGTCGAGGGCCCAGCCCGAGAACTTGAACCTCACGAAGCCATCGCTCCAGGAACCCTTAATCTTCCAGTTTCCATCGAGGTAGGTGGCGTCGGTCGAGACACGCGCAGTGGTGTTCGAGCCACCATACTTGCGATCGAACGTCTCTCCGCTAGCCCCAATGAGTGTGGGCGCAATCGTCGTCGTTTTCAGGGTGACTGTTCCCTCGTAGACCGAGGCCTTGCTCTGGTAGCCGAGAGCAAACCAACTGGGGGCAGTGCTCGGGGCGCAGGCGGCAAGGGTGCTGGCGGCCAGCGCCACTGTGGCAACAGCGGCTAGCTTCGTGTATCTCACAATCTACTCCAAATCTCGGATTCTTTTATGTGGATAGGGAGTTGACAGTGTGTCGTTTAAGAGTCTGTGCCGCAACTTGCCGCCACCGTCCACAGCATCGGTCTCGCCGCGAGTGGCACCATCGACCCCACGCGGGTCAACCCCAGCATGTTCGAGCCGGTGCACGGCTCGGCGCCTGACATCGCGGGGCAGAACAAGGCCGATCCGACCGCCGCCGTGCTCTCACTCGCCATGCTTCTCGACCACGTGGGCGAACACCGGGCGGCCGCATGGGTTGAGGCAGGGGCAGCGTCAGACCTGGCAGTGCGAGGTTCGGCTCCGCGATCAACAGACCAGGTGGGCGACGCCTTGGTGAAGGCTGCGTTGGCAGCTGCTCGCGAGGTGTAAGGATTGGACCATGCCCACACCTGACGACATCTCGCCCTCGTCGCCCGCGTCACCCATCAGCACTGCCACGGCGTCTGCGCCGAAGCGAAGTCGCAGGGCCCGCGGAGCCATCTGGCTCGCAATCGGCGTGGTCATCGCCTGGCTCCTCATCGGCGGCGCCGTGGGGCCACTGTCGGGCAAGCTCAACGAGGTGCAGAAGAACGACAACGCATCGTTCCTCCCAGCCTCGGCCGAGTCGACCGTGGTCGCTAACCAGCAGGCAGCCTTCAACGAGGTCAAGTCACTACCGGCGCTTGTGGTCATCACCAGTCCTGACGGCGCAGTCCTGACTCCGGCGCAGCTCGCCGACGCCGCCACGTACGCGGCCTCGATTCCTGGACTGCCGGTGGCAGGCGGCTCAGCGATGAGCGCCTACCTCGAGCCGGGCCCGATCGTGCCCATCCCGTCGCCCGACGGCAAGGCCGTGTTGATCAACGCGTCGGTGATGGCCGACAAAGCAACAGCACGACTGAGTAGCGGCGAACTCACCCTCGCGGCCATCACCGCGTCACTTCGTGAGGCGGCCGCCAGCTACCCCAGCGTGCAGATCAACGTGACCGGTCCCGGCGGAATCCTCGCCGACCTGTTCAAGGTCTTCGGTGCCCTCGACACCCAACTGCTCGGAATCACCGCGCTCGTCGTCGCGATCATCTTGATCTTCGTGTACCGAAGCCCCTTCCTGTGGCTGATTCCTCTCCTGTCCGCAGCGTGGGCACTCACCGCCGCCAACGCCATCGTGTACGTGCTGGCCAAGAACGACATCCTCGTGCTGAGCGGGCAGAGCCAGGGCATCCTCACCGTGCTGGTGTTCGGAGCCGGCACCGACTACGCGCTTCTCCTGGTTGCCCGATACCGCGAGGAACTGCACAAGTTCGAGTCAAACGTCGAGGCAATGAGGGCGACGCTGCGCGGGGTCACGGAGCCCATCGTCGCGAGCGCTGCCACCGTGTGCATCGGTCTCATGTGCCTGCTGCTGAGCGAGCTCAACTCGAACCGAAGCATTGGCCCGGTGGGCGCGGCCGGCATTCTGGCTGCCCTGCTGGTGATGCTCACCCTGCTGCCCGCACTTCTCATCCTCGTCGGCCGGAAGGTCTTCTGGCCCCGCATCCCGCGCTTCGGCCAGCCCGACGAGAAGCTCAGCGGCTTCTGGGCCAAGCTCGCTGGCGGTGTCGGCCGCCGACCGCGCCTCACGTGGATCGCCACGGGCCTGGCACTGCTCGTGCTCGCCGGGTTCGCGAGCACGCTCAAGGCCGATGGAATCACCACCACGCAGGCCTTCGTCAATCGCACCGACTCGGTGGTGGGCCAGGAGCAGCT
>CALQEM020000009.1:0-32783 GCA_943329595.2 Bifidobacterium breve | reverse complement strand
TTGCCGGTGGCGGTTGGACTGGGCGGGACTTCATCCAGTTCTCTGTGCCGCCGACGGGCTTGCTCCGAGGCAGTGAGGACACCAGTCCCTACCGCTTCTACGTGGGTGGCGGCACGCTGAAGACCTCCGCGCTTTCGGTGCGCACGAAGTACGACGGCAGCGAGCCCACCTCCACACCGACGCCTCCCTGGCCCATCCCCACCCCCTGACCTGAGAGAGTTACCGCCAGCCGGTAGGCGCTCAGGGGCTTCCGAGAGGGGGCCTGTGCAGAACGGCCCACGTGGGCGTCACTTCGATTCGGTCAGCGTCGACCCGGGCGTCACCGTCGACGATCAGGCTGAGCTCGTTACCGCTCACCCCCGGAAAGACCATCGTGACGTTCGGGCGCGCAGCCGCGTTGCCTGCAGCACTTCGTCCGATGGTCGCGACCAGCACTCCGTCGGCAAACCGAGTTGGCACCGCAAGGCTCTGCGCTCGGCCATCGTCGCCCACCGTAATGAGGTACCCCCAGGGAAAGTGCGCCAGACGTTCCTCGAGTTGGTCCAGCGGCACGGCGATGCTCATGTACTGGAGACTACGGATCGAGCGAGGAGGCCCAGTCACCCCCCTCGCGGCCTAGGCCTACCCTGCCGAAGCCTGGGCGCGGGCCTCGGCAGCGATTGCTGCACAGTGAGGGCAGTTATCGCCGCGGACGTGGATGTCGACGGGTCGAGGGGTCCACTCTCCGTCAGCACCGTGTTCGCAGGTCAGACACCTCGCGGGCGTAGGGGCCTCGTCGTTCTCGGGGTTCGAGAGCCACGTGAGCACTGCGTCGAGCGGGTCCTCTTTCGGTGTGGGTCGGCGCGAGCGCGCCACAAGATCGGCGACCACGTCAGAATTCTGAAGCGTGGTGATATCGCCCAGATCTCGGTTCTCGCTAATGTCGCGCAGCAGCCGTCTCATGATCTTGCCCGACCCCGTCTTGGGGAGCTCATCGGTGATCACGATTGACGAGGGTCGGGCGAAGCGACCGATCCGCTGGGCCACATGGTCGCGCAGTTCGGTGATCAACTCCTCGCTGGGCTCAACCGAGTTCTTGAGCGTGACGAAGGCAGCGATTGCTTGGCCGGTCATTGGATCTGCGCGACCGACCACCGCCGCCTCTGCCACCGCGGGGTGGTCAAGAAGCGCGGCCTCGAGTTCGACCGTTGAAAGCCGATGCCCTGACACGTTCATCACATCGTCGATGCGACCGACAACCCAGATGTAATCGTCGTTGTCGCGCCGCGACCCATCGCCGGCGAGGTAGCGACCTGGGTACTGCGACCAGTAGGTCTGCACGTAGCGCTCGTCGTCGCCCCAGAGGGTACGCATCATCGCCGGCCATGGGCCATCGAGCATCAGCAGCCCGCCCTGGCCAGATTCGACGCTGGTTCCATCTTCGTTGATCACGTCGGCGCGGATGCCCGGTAGCGGGAAGGTCGCTGAGCCAGGCTTGAGCGGAACCGCCCCCGGAAGGGGAGCGATCATGATCATGCCGGTTTCGGTCTGCCACCATGTGTCGACGATGGGGCAGCGGCCACCGCCCACGTTGGTGTAGTACCAGTGCCAGGCTTCGGGCTTGATCGGCTCGCCCACCGAACCCAGCAGGCGAAGCGAGGTGAGGTCGTGCTTCTGGAGGTGCTCAACCCCCCACTTCATGAAGGCGTGAATCGCCGTGGGCGCGGTGTAGAGAATCGTCGCGCGGTAGCGCTCGATCATGCTCCAGATGCGGTCTTTGTTAGGGGTGCCAGGAGCTCCCTCGTAGATGATCCCTGTGGTGCCATTCGCCAGTGGGCCATACACGATGTAGCTGTGCCCGGTGATCCACCCGATGTCGGCGGCGCACCAGTAGACGTCATCACTGTGGATGTCGAAGACTTGGCGATGGGTGGTCGAGACGCCCACCAGATATCCGCCGGTGGTGTGCAGGATGCCTTTGGGCTTGCCAGTGGTGCCCGAGGTGTAGAGCACGAAGAGGGGATCCTCGGCGTCCATGGGCTCGGGATCACAGGTGGCAGGCTGGCTCGCGACGATTTCGTGGTACCAGTGATCGCGTCCCTCAACCCACTCGATGGGGCTGCCAGTCCGCCGGGTGACCACGACGTTGGTCACGGAAGGACAGGTGGTGAGCGCTTCGTCAACGGGCCCCTTGAGCGGCACTGAGCGCCCGTGCCGCCACGACTCGTCCTGCGTGATGACGGTGGTGCAGCCTAGGTCGTTGATCCGGTCGGCGATTGCGCTGGGGCTGAACCCCGCGAAGACGACCGTGTGCGGTGCGCCGATGCGTGCACAGGCCAGCATCGCAACCGGGAGTTCAGGAACCATGCCCATGTAGATCGCGACGGGGTCGCCCTTGCGAACACCCAACTCCCTCAGGGCGTTCGCCATGCGGCAGACGCGAGCATGGAGGTCGCTGAACGTGATTGACTCGGTATCGCCGGGCTCACCCTCCCAGAAGTACGCGACCTGATCACCCTTGGTTGCAAGGTGACGATCGAGGCAGTTCACCGATACGTTCAGCTTGCCATCGACGAACCATTGGTAGAACGGAGCCTTCGAGTCGTCGAGCACCTGAGTCCACGGCGATATCCAGTCGATCCGTTGAGCCTGTTCGGCCCAGTACCCCGTGAGATCGTGTGCCGCCTGCTCATAGAGGGAGTGGTCGGTAATCGCCGAGTGAGAAACGAACTCGGCCGAGGGCGCAAATACGTGATCGTCGGTCTGGATGGCCTCAATCAGCGGACCGAGTTGGGTTAACGCCCCATCGTCATCGAAGCCGGGCATTTCAGCCGCCTCATCGTCATCGAACCCGTACGAGATGCCGGCCGGCACGCCCGTTGCGACGTATTCAACCGGACAGGAAGTGACGATGCAAGGAAAAGGTGGGCGATGGGTGTCGGCGTGGTGGTTCCGGCGCTGATGCTCGTCACGATCGCGCTCGATCGGCGAGTTCTCGGGGGTGTGAGTCACCGCTCCTGCCAATGCGGGCGAGAATGACTACCGGGCGACCCTAGCGAATCAGTGACGCAACACCATGGTCAGGACTTCGTACCTGTCGGCAGAAACTTCCACGCAATGATGGCCCCCACTGCGACGACAGCAGCCGATACCAGCGAACCTCGCGTGAGTCCGTCAACGAACGCACCCTTGGTGATGGCGGCGAGTTGCGCCCCAACGTCAGGGGGAAGTTTCGCTGCAACCCCGAGCCCTCCGGCCAACGATTCGCGGACGATCGACTCAAACTCTGGCGGAAGGCCGAGGCTGCGGTAGCCGTCGACAGCTAGCGGCGCGTACACGGTGAGAAATACCGAGCCCACCACGGCGACACCGAGGGTGCCACCGAACTCGCGAGTGGTGTCGTTCACGGCCGCGCCCGCACCGGCCTTGTCGGGCGGCACTGCTCCCATGATTGATTCGGTCGCGGGACTCGTTGCCAGGCCAAGACCGGCGGCGATGATCACCATGGAGATCAGCACACGACCCAGATAGGGAGTGTCGACCTGCACGGTTGCGGCGATCACGAATCCGATGGCCATCACGAGCAGGCCGAGTGTCACGATGGCCCTGGAGCCGAAGCGGTGCATGAGCGCAATGGCAACCGGCGACATGATGCCCGTAGCGATGGCAAACGGGAGAGTGCGAACACCGGCTTGCAGCGCGGTGTATCCCTGCACCAGTTGCAGGAACTGCGTGATGAGGAAAATGAACCCGAAGAGCGCGAAGAATGCGGTAGCGATCGACAGGCTGGCTGCGGTGAACCGCGCATTCTTGAAGAGAAGAACGTCAAGCATCGGATGAACCAGTCGACGTTCGACGAGCGCGAAGGCGACCAGAAGTACGACGCTGCCAGCGAATGCCATGAGGATGGTCGGCGACGTCCAGCCCCGCGTCGGGGCCTCAATAATCGCCCAGATCACCAGCCCAACGCCCGCGGCTGAGAGCACCAATCCGGCGTAGTCCATCGGGCCGACGTTCGGGTCGCGGGATTCGGGAAGTAGCAGGGCGCCGAGGGCGATCGAGATGAGTGCCACCGGGATATTGACCAGGAAGATGGAGCCCCACCAGAAGTGCTCAAGAAGCAGTCCGCCTGCGATTGGGCCAATAGCCACCGCGACTCCCACCATCGCCGACCAAATCCCGATCGCCGCCGCGCGCTCCTTAGGATCGGTGAACACATTCACCAAGATCGCCAGAGTGGCAGGGAAGATCAAAGCAGCACCGATACCCATGAGCGCGCGCGCCCCGATGAGTTGGTTCGACGTTGTCGACAGGGTCGCGAGCCCCGATGTGACCGCAAAAATCAACAGGCCTAGCTGCAACGCACGTCGGCGGCCAAAGCGATCACCCAGGTGCCCCATGGTGAGTAGCAGTGCTGAGAAAACAAGCGTGTAGGCGTCAACGATCCATTGAAGTTGGGTCGTGCCTGCACCTAGATCGCTGTTGAGTGTTGGCAGCGCCACGTTGACGATGGTGTTGTCGACCACCGACAACAGCAGGCTCAGGCACAGCACGCTCAAAGCGATCCACCGACGGCTTGTACTCAGTGACGACATGTGAACCACTTCTCTAGAGAACAACGTTCTAGAAACATGGCACGCTATGCTGGAACGTGTCAAGTTTTCAGCGCACCCGAACGCCGAGCCTCGAGGTAACCGACTCGCTGGTCGATGCCGCTCTGACGCTAATCGAGGAATCTGGCCTGGGCGCCCTCACGGTGCGATCAGTGGCAGCGAGGGCCGGCGTCGCACCCATGGGGGTCTACTCACGATTCGGCAACAAGGATGGGTTGCTCGAAGCTCTCTTCGTTCGCGGATTTGAGGCGCTTCAAGCGGCGATTGAGATTCCTCCGACGTCGAGCCCACTGCTTCGTCTCCAGGCCGGATGTCTGGCCTACCGGCAATTCGCGATCGACAATCCGCAGCTGTATCACGTGATGTTTGAGCAGATGATGCTGCTGGAGTTGTCGCCAGCAGCCAAGGACGCTGCGAAGGTTTCCTTCGCCACCTTGGTTGATCGAGTGCATGCGGCGATGGACTCCGGTGGGCTGGCGTCAGGCGACAGCACTGAAGTTGCTCAACAAATTTGGAGCGCCATCCACGGCGCAGTCAGCCTTGAAATTGCCGGCGTGCACTTTGCCCACGACCGCGAGGCAAACTTCGCCGCGATGGTTCAGTCTCTGCTGCGTGGACTCGCTCAGGCTGACTAGCGTCGTCGATCGCCAAGATGACCACCGATCAGAGCACGCGTGACTCTGTTGGCCGCCGGCGGCTCACGACAAGACGCTCACTCCGGCTGCGCGTGCGGCCTCTGCGAGTCGGCCATCGAGGGTTGCAATCGGTGCCCGTTCCTTCAGACACAGAGACAGGTAGCTGCTGTCGTACACGCTGAGTCCCAATTCGCGTGAGAGATCGATGAGATGAACTGGGTCGGGACGATCAATTCGCAGCGGTAAGCGACAGAGAACGACTAACGCCTGGGTTGCGTCTACTTGCGACAGACGGCCACGGACTGCTGCATTGTGCAGTCCCGACGCCACCTCGTAGTGCCACAGACTCGGCACGATCGCCTCGTCGCGAACGACGGCCGAGAGCAGCCGCTGCGCTACCGGGGTTCCCTCGTCGGGCAGAACCATGGCCAGCGCCACTGAAGCATCAAGGATGAAGGTCATCGATGACGACCCTCGTCGATGAGTTCTCTGAGCGATTCGGGACCAGTTGTTGCCCGAGATCTGATGGACATGAGTTCGGCGAGCGCCTGCTCAACCACACTGTCGGGGTGCGGCATGCCCAGTAGACGGGCCACCGGTGTGCCGCGTCGAGTGATAATCACTTCCTCGCCCGACTCGGCGGAATCAAGAAGTTGAGAAAGCCTCGCCTTGGCTTCAAAGACGCCTATTTCGATAGCCATGCCTAACAGACTAGCGTGTTGGACAGATAACCACGAGGCCACTCAGCGCCCGAAACGATGATGCTGCGATGGCGAGTCCGGTCAGCTCCTGCTCAACCAGGCTGTCGGGGTGCGGCATACGCCGTCGGATGATGACCACTTCCTCGCCCAACTCGGCGTGCACGTCGCCGCTTATGGCCCTCCCGTCATTGGCGGGCCACGGAGTTAGTAGAGACGAATCAGCTCAAGCAGTCCCAATTTGTCGTCGAGTACTTCGAAGATGTCCTTGTGGTGCTTGATCAGCTTGCTGCGAATGTACACGTACATCCACTGCTGATAGACGTAGCGCTCGTAAAGGTCGAGGATCTCGTCAATATCCAGTTCCGGCCGCGAGAAGAGTTCGGCAAGGTACATCGCACATTCGAAGCCCAGCGAAATCGACTGGAAGTACGGCGACCCGATGGCGGAGTCGCCCACAAGGAAGACGGGCGCTGTGGAGAAGGGATGGCCGCTTTCGCCTCGCTGACGCAACAGTCTGCTGGTGGCATTGCGCGCATGATAGAGATTGAGCGGAATCGAAATGATGTCGAGGTCCCCGACGATCTGACCGTGGGTCTCGGATTCCATGCGAGCGATAAAGTTATCCATCGACAACGCGATTTCAGGGAAGTTCTCCCGTAGCCATTCGCCGCGAAACTGTGTCGGCATGAGCTCTGCCTCGTCAGGGGTGATACGGATGATGCCGGTCACACAGCTGATATCGTCGTCGTAAAACGTGCGGCTCACCGAGGGAATGAACTTGTAATTGGGGTTCTCTGAGTTCTTGTAGTATTTGCACAATTCGTTGCACGAGTAATTCTTGTCGTAGAGGAAAGTGACCACGAGGGCACATTCAACTCGGAGGTTGACCGTGTTCTCGCCGCCCTCAAACTCGTCATCCCGCGGAACCAATGCGTCTCTGAGCAGCGAATTCCGACCGGTGCAGTCGATGACGATGTCACCAGGATCGACCAGCGCCTGCACATCCGCCAGCGACATCACTCCGGTGATTCGCTGCACCCTGCTGCCAGCGCGTGACTCGAGGAGGAGGCTCAGCGAATCCTCAATCTCATTCAGTGGGCAAAACCCGAGTGTCCACTCATCGAGGAGCGCCTTCAGGTCGGGCTCAATTGTCTGACGGAATCCGATGATCTCCTCGAGCCCGTCGTGATCGAAAATTGCTTGAAGGTCATCTTGATCGATGTGCCCCGCTCGGTAGCTCTCGACCGAATCGGCCGCCAAATACGGCTCGAGGTGAACCATGCGAAGGCGGGTGTAGCCGGCACGCTTCTCGTACAGGACGACCGAGAGTCCCTCAATCGGCTGGAGAAGTGCGGCCACCATCAACCCCACCGGCCCGGCGCCAATCACATGCGCCCGACGGGTCGCCTTCCCAAGGCCTGAAGGTTCAACCGCCTGCAAGTCGTTCAGCTCCATTGAACCTCCACGTAGGACATACCATCGGCATCGATTGACCGCTCTCGACGGCGTGACCCATCACCCGCCACTGGGCGACATAGTGTGCGCCTAGCGCTGAGGCCTCAGTATAGGGACTGCTCACAGGGTGGTAGCCCCATTCATCGCAGTACCGTGGCCACACTGCTGAGTGTGGCTGCCAGATCGGCAGCTCGGCACGTTCCGTCAGCCGAGATGGGGTAAATCGCGACATCGTTGGCGCCAGCTTCCCAAAACTCCGCGAGCCGTGCCGACACGACCTCAGCGCTCCCCGCCAGCATCAAGTCGTCAATGAGGGGCTGGGGCACGAGATCGGCCACACCCTCAATCGAACGATCGCGACCCCACACCTCGGCGATGTCGTGCATCGCTTGCTCGTGACCCATCGATGCGAAATGCTCGCGGTACGCGGACGACGTTGAGTACCACGCAAGCTCGCGCCGCATCCAACTGTGTGCGCCCTCGGGGTCAGCAGTCACGCAACAACGGACGTATACAACAGCCTGCGTGCTTCCCGCTACCGCCTCGGCGTCATGGATCTGCCGCAGTTGCCACTCGACGTGTGCCGGATCGGTGAGAGTAAGAATGGCGCCATCGGCTTGTCGTCCCGCCAGCCTGAGCGAAGCAGCCCTCAGCGCCGCGGTGTAAATGGGTGCAGGAGCAGGGAGCGGGTCTATCTCGACCCTGAATCCACTGCCCGGAGCGAGGGGCGAATTCCCACTCGACTCTCGCCCTGCGAGGACAGCGCGCACCACATCAACCGTCGCCTCGAGGCGCCGAAGGGGAGCCTCGAATGGCTGTCCGTGCCAGCCCGAAACGATGGCCGGCGTTGATGTGCCTAGGCCAAGAATGAAGCGTCCCGGCACGAGCGAGGAGGCCGTCGCCGCTGATAGTGCGATCATCGCCGGGCTGCGGCTGCCCACAGCAACGGCTCCGGTACCTACCGTCATTCGTTGAGTGGCAAGCCCGCAGGCGGTTGCCAGGACGAACGCATCAGCGCCTGCCACTTCGGTCGCCCACACCCCGTCGTAGCCCCAGCCCTCGCACCGGGTCGCGAGTTCGACGTACTCCAGCAGCGGGCCCTGGTATCGCGTCGGTAGCACTACCGAGAGCGAGCCATAGTCAGTCACTGGGCTCCATGAGCATGAGGTAGACGTGCTCACCATCGAGGAGCACTCCGGTCTCGCACACTAGCCGCACTCTCAGCTTGAGAAGGCCCCTATTTCCAGACTTCTCGACGATCTCGTGCACCTCAAACTCCGGCCATACGGTGTCGCCGACCGTGGCGGCGCTGAGAAACCGGCAACTCTGACCGGCGAAAGCCAGCAGACTCTCATGAATGTGCGACGCCAGCGGTGTGGCGCCGACAGCAGTGAGAGACATGAGCAGGAGCCCATGTGCCACCCTCTTACCCAGGGGGTGAGCGGCCGCGTACGTCTCGTCGTAATGAATGGGGTGGTCGTCGCCGGTGAGGAGTGCGAACGACCGAAAGTGCTCATCGGTCAGAGTGGTCACCGGTCCGCGAAAGGTCTCACCAACGTGGAAGTCCGAGAGGTAGCGCTGAAGGTCTCCCTGGTCATCCACCACGATGCGCCACCACCTCAATCTCGATCAGGGCGCCGCTGCGCAACAAGCCAGCCACGATGACCCCTGTTGCCGCTGGCAGATGCTCACCAAAGACCTCTCGACGAACTGCTCCGGTAGCGCCGTACCCTTCAGTAGTCGTAATGAAGTCTCGCGTGAATACCACGTCGGACATACTCAGCCCCACCGAGTCGAGCGTGCGCTCAGCCTTCTGCAAGATGTAGCGGGCCTGACCAGCAATGTCACCAGGACATTGAATTTCGCCCACCTCGTTTGAGGCCGTCATGCCCGAGAGCACCACCCAGCCGTCAACTTCGCAGGCAGCCGGAAACGTGAAATGTGAAGGCCACCCCTCAGGCCAGATTCGCTCGATCACCGCTTCGTCCGCGCTTCAAGGAATGCCCGCGAGACCTCGGCGGAGCCTGGGTCTCGTCGAAGCTCAACCGTGAGTTCGCATTCGTACGCGTAGCCCGCTTGCAGATCGAGCCATTCGCTGCCGTTCAACCCAGCCTTGGCCAGTCGAATGGCGGGCGGGTACTTGGAGGCAATCTTCAGTGCTAACTCGCGCGCTTCAGCCATCAAGTCGGCAGGCTCAACCACCTTGTCCACCATGCCGAACCGGTACGCCTCTTCGCATGACACTGGCTCTCCGGTGTACATCATCCAGCGGGCGCGACCCTGCGGGAGGAATCGTGCGACGTGCGCAGATCCGCCCATCACTCCAATGTTGACTTCAGGAAGGATGAAGGAGGCCTTGGTGGAGGCGATGCGAATGTCTGAGGCGCAGGCAATGGCCACTCCCGAGCCGAGCGCCGGACCGTTCACCGCAGAGATCACAGGAACCGGGAAGCTGTAGATGAGGTTGACGAGGTCCTGAACAATCATCACCGATTCAGCTGCGGTCTCGGCCGTCAGCGAGGCCAACTCTTGGAGGTCGGTGCCGGCAACAAAGGCCCTGTCCCCCGCCCCGGTAAACACCACGGCGCGGACGTCATCTCTATCCTGCACACTCCGAAATGCATCAAGCATCTCGGTCATATCCTCAAACCGCACTGCGTTGACCGGAGGTCGGTCAAGGGTCAGGGTCGCTACCCCATCGCTTACCTCGGTGTTGATTGCGCTCATCGTGGGGCTCCTGACTTAGTGGTGGTGGTTGTGGTGTTGTCGTCGGCTGAGAGGTTGTCACTGGCCAATCGAGGCACGACGCCTGGTGCCCGATCTCGCCGACCTTCAGGCCCGTCGATGACGTCAATGAATTCGCGTTCGACGATCTGATCCCAATTCAGCACCTGGTGGAGCTCATTGACGACCCCCACGGGAACCCCGCGGGCCAGCATGGGTCCGTAGAAGTCGCCCACATCGAGTGCCTCGATAGTCGGCGCCGCGGCGTCATCGACCTCGGTCGAGTCCTCTCGACGCAGGCGCGCATCGAGCCACCGCTCGTTCGCTGACCAGTCCGGTCTACCCAAGACGTCGGCGAGCGAGTCCCACATGGCCGGGCGCGGGCAGGTGCCGAAGAGAACCCACCGACCGTCCCGTGTGTGTTGCAGACCGATGCCATGAACGGAGGGATGCATGGTGCCCATCCGCTCACGCACAGTTCCGGCCATCTGAGCCGGAGTCACAGCCCCTTCCAAAATCCCGACCACGCCATCCTGCACCGACAGGTCAATGTCATCGACCGTGCCCAACCGGCGGCTCCGGACTATCGACACCAGTGCGATGGCCACCTGGACGCCCACTACCCCGTGGGTAACGTCGGGGGGCAGCGGCATCGGCTGGCGATCAGCGTCTCCTGTGATGCGGAGGAGGCCTCCCGATGCCTGAGCGATCAGATCACCACCTCGCCATCCCGAACGCCGGCCAGTGCCCCCGAATGGAGTCACTGTCACCGTTCCCGGTCGGGAATCGGGCATTGATTCAAACAGCGCCCAGACATCGGGCGAGCCCTCGTCGAGAACAACGGCGTCGGCGCCGGACAGCGCAGCCCACACGTCGTCGACACTCTGAGCCTGGAGTGCCACCTTCCCGCGGTCTAGCAACGCCGTATAGGCATCACGCGACTGTGTCTCGGCTCCGAGTTCAGGACCGTCAACCAGAATCGAGGATGGCCGCATAACCGTTGCGCCGAGATCGGAAAGCAACCGGCTTGCCAATCGCGCAGGAACCCTGGTGCTCAAATCCACGACCGTAACCCCAGCGAGCAGTGCCATCGCGCTCACGGCCACTCCGCCTCGAAAGTAGTCGTCCCGAGAATCGGTGGTGCGGGCATGGAGGCACGCGTTGCTGGCGCGATGGGGAGGGCAGTGCCAGCGGTCACGAGCTTTCCGACTGTTGGGTGATCGACAGTGACCCAAAAGCCCCGATCCGCCAGGTGCTCGTCGCCGAGCAGATCAGCGATACTCACCAAGGGCGAAGCGGGAACACCCTCCCTTTGGAGTTCGTCTGCCAAGACCTGTGCGTCGAGGTTCGTCGTCAATGACGCCATGAGTGAATCGAGTTCATCTCGATTCCGAAGGCGTTCCGTGGGCCCAGAGAACTCGCTCCGATCAGCCCAATCGACTCCCGCGACACGACACAGGGACTCCCACTCGGCTTGGTCGCGACACTCAATCGCAATCCATGCGTCCTCTCCGTGAGTGGGGTACACCCCGGCGGGGCACAACTCCGGATGACGACCCCCCCGAAACTCATCCGCGGGCGAACGGTCCACATTCATCAGCGCGAATGCGCGCCCCATGGTCGCGAGGGTGGCCTCGAGCATCGACACCTCGAGCCACTCGCCTTTCCCAGATCGATCTCGTTGCTCAAGGGCGGCGAGAACGGAGAAAGCCGCAAGGAATCCTGCAAGCGGATCAGACCACGAAATGCCGGTCTTCGTGGGCCGACCATCGTCATAGGTCATGAGCGACATGAGCCCAGAAACAGCTTCAATCTGCTGCCCAAATGCGACATGCTCTCTAGCGGGGCCCGTCCGCCCGAACCCGGAGATGCTCACCATCACGAGTTGCTGGTTGGCTTCATGTAGCACGTCGTAACCCAAACCAAGACGCTCCATCACTCCGGGCGAGAAGTTTTCGACAACGACGTCGCACAGCGACGCCAGCCGCTGAGCTGAGGCGCGCCCCTCATCGGTGCGCAGGTCCAATGAGACAGACCTCTTTGCCCGGTTCCACTCGAGGAAATAGCCGGAGGAATCGCGGTCTGGGCTTGCTGGGTATGGTCCGAGAGTGCGGCTGACATCCATGAATGCGTCGGACTCGACCTTGAGAACATCTGCGCCGAGATCACCTAGGGTGCGGGTACAGAGCGGTCCGGCCCACGCCTGCGAGAAGTCAAGAACCTTGACGCCTGCAAGTGGGCCGCGAGATCCGGCACTGTCGTCGACCATTTCAGTTGTCCAGCGCCACGTCAGTTTCGACCGAGGCCAGAAGTTGCAGATCGACGACGAATTCGCCGGCGTCGTCAGCGACTGCCTTGCCCTCAGGTGAGTTGATCGAAGCCAGCAGAGTGTCCATGTCAGGGAAGAACTGCTCGGCGATGCGGTAGTAGCCGGCACCGTACATGACGTGCTCGACCTTGCTGACCGTGTACTTCACCTGGCCCGGCATCTTGATGGCGAGAGGCACATGATGGCCCCAGTACCACTCTTCCCACGCCTCCACATCTGTGTCGGGAGGAAGGTTCCAGATCACAACCCACTTGGCGAAAGTCTGCGGTTCCTTGCTCATGTCGATACCTCCGGTGGAGTCCCCGTGACGGCCGCCTGGTCTCGCAGTTCACGCTTGAGCAACTTCCCCGTGGAGTTGCGCGGCAAGGATTCGACCTCGAATGTGTGTCGGGGACGCTTGTAGGAGGCCACGTCACCGATGGCCTCCGCCACCAACTGCTCGACTGGGCGAGAAGAGTTCGTCACCACATAGGCCACTACCTCTTCACCCCATTCGCGACTGGGCCTGCCCACGACAGCGACTTCGACAATCTCGGGATGCAGCAGGAGAGCGTCCTCGATCTCACGCGGATAGATGTTGACGCCACCCGACAGGATCATGTCTGACTCTCGATCCACGATGTAGACGAAGCCCTCGTCGTCCTTCGTCGCGAGATCTCCGACACCCACCAGTCCCCTGTGATAGGCCGAAGCCGTTGCCTCCGGGAGGTTGAGGTAGCCGCCGAATAGGTACGGGCTGCGAGAGAACAACCGGCCCACTTCCCCGGCGGGGACTTCAATTCCGTCGTCGCCGAGAATCTCCACGTGATTGAGCAAGAAGGGTTGGCCGGCGCAGCGCACCTTGCGGCTCTGGTCGCTGGGCCGAAGGTTGGTGACAATTCCGGCCTCCGTGGAGCCATAGAACTCATGCAGCTGAACCGCTGGCATCTCTGAAAGAAGAGTTTCTTTGGTGCTCGTCGCCAAGGGAGCGGCGTTGGAGACAATCACTCGGAGCCTGTCGCGGCATTGGCCCAGCACGTCGGCGGGTGAGTCGGTCATCCGCGTCAGAATGGTCGGAACGGCGAAGGCGTTCGATGAGGGGTACTGCTGGGCGTTCCACGCCACCTCTTCCTCGTCAAAGTGACGCATCACCCGCAGGTGACCCCCGACGACCAGGGGAGTGAGGACGAAGACAAGTGGCCCACCATGATGCATAGGCGTGAACATCAAGGTGGTCTCGCCGTCAGAGAACCCGTATTCAAGACACGCCATGGTCGCGGTGAGAACTCGCGAGTCATGCGTAATGACGGCTCCCTTGGGCCGCCCTGTCGTTCCTGAGGTGTAGCCGATGTAGAAGGTGCCGATCTCAGTGGGCGCCTGCGACGGCACGCCGAGCCCTTGAGCCAGGATCCAGCCCTCATAGGCTGCCGCGTGCTCTAGTTGCGGTTCACCACCCACCACAACGTCACTCACCGCTGGCGCGAACCCGAACCGCTCTCGGATCTCGGCCACCACGTCTTCAAGCTCTTTGTCGTAGATGATCATGCCGACGTTGGAGTTCTCCAGCAGGTAGGCCATCTCAGCCGGAGTCAGTCGGTAGGAAATGTGAACTGCTGTCAGGCCGGCCAAAGCGATTCCGAAGATTACCTCGGCGTACTCAACACTGTTGTGAAGAAGAACCGCCACCCGATGGGATGAGCCGAGGCCCGACGACCTCAGTGCGGTAGCCACCGCTTCTGCTCGTGCGCTGTACTCGCTGTAATTCAAAGACCGGCTGGCGTCGCTGACCGCCAAGCGGTCGCCATAGCGGAGCCGAGCTGACTCGAGGAGACTTGCCACATTCATGGCAGTGAAATCCCGAACACGCGGGCGGCGTTCGATGACAGGAAGGCCTCTTCGCCCTCAACCGACAGGCCCAACTCAGATACCTGTCGTAGTGCGCCGGCCGGATCAATCCATGGCCAGTCGGTGCCAAACAGGCACTTGGAGGCACCCGGTCCCCTCAGGAAATCGACAAAGGTTGGCGGGTAGCGCCGAGGCAAATGAGCGGACGTCTCGATGTAGACGTTCGGATGCTTAAGTGCCATGGCAATCATCTCGTCGGTCCAGGGCCAGCCGATGTGACCTCCCACGATCACGAGGTCGGGAAAGTCCAGTGCCACTCGATCGAGGTAGATGGGGCGTCCCGGGTCACTGGGAAGGAGCGAGGCGGTGTGCCCCACTTGAGTAACGACGGGAATGCCGTATTCGACACAGGCTGAATACAAGGGGTAGTACAAGCGGTCGTCGAATGGCAGCCCGAAGGCGTAGGGCAGAACCTGCAGGGAGCGGAATCCAAGCTCCTCCACAGACCTGCGCAGTTCGGCTACCGCGAGGGCGGGCGAACGTGGGTCGACACACGCTCGTCCCTGAAGGCGATCAGGGGCGTGCCGCACCCACTGAGCGACGTCATCGTTGGAGATCGTGAAGGAGTCTTCCACCAATCCCGTGAGGATCGAGACGGCCACTCCCGAGGCATCCATCGACTCGATGAACTCCTCCACGGTCGTCCCTGCCAGCATGTGCTCTCGGCGAAAGACCTTGAAGACATGTGCGAGGTGAGAGGGCCAATTCCTTGCGATCTCCGGCGGATTCGGTACCACCCACGTATCGATGATTCGACTCACGTGTACACCTTGGCCTCTTCCCAGAAGCCCTTTTTGAAGGTGTCAGGATCGTGCGGGAAAAACCACTTGGCGTCTTTGTCTTCCTGCAAATTCGCCAACTTGCGACGACTCTTAACGTAGTCCGACGCGAACCAACAAATGCCCGGCATCATCATCTCGTCGGTCATCTCGTGGGTCCACATTGCATCGCCAGAAACGATGACGGGCCCGGTGTCCTTCAGGTTCAGCAGTACCGATGAGTGACCTGGCGTGTGGCCAGGAGTCTTCATGATCTTGATGCTGCCGTCCTCAAAGAGGTCAAGGTCGCCGTTAATCGTCTGGAAGTTCAGCACGCCGATACCGATTTGGTCGACCGGGTATTCACGAACCATCGTGGGAATGTCAGGGCCGAGCGCGTAGTCGAATTCATCCTGCTGGGCGATGAAGGTTGCCTGTGGCACATCAAGGTTTCCACCCGCGTGATCTCCATGCAGGTGGGTATGCACGACATACCTCACATCGGCGGGCACTAACCCGATCTTCGCGAGCTGTGCCGAGATCTCCTGCCCGCTATGCATGATCGGGACTCCGAGGCGTTCCTCGCCGGTGCCCCATGCCGTGTCAGCGTCGGTGATGACTTCCTTGCACATGCCGGTGTCGATCAACACCACTCCCTCGGGGTGCTTCACCACCGACCATGTCACGGTGATGCGCGTGGTCACGCCACAGCCAACTCCGACGGTCATTACTGACTGATCGAGGACGAACTCTGCTGACAGAAATGGGTGGAACTCAAGTCCAGACATGTCACATCACCTTTCGAAAGGGACATAGAGGCCCACGTGGCCATTGCGTAATGAGGGGCCCCAGCGGTTGAAGTCGGCGCTCGACGCACGACGGTAGTCGGTATCCCAACCAGCCTCGAAGTCTGATTGGCTACTCACCTGGTAGAGGTTGAGGTACTTGGGACCGAACGTGTTGTCGTACTCGCCGGCTCTCACCAACCGCGTCACTGAACGAAACCCGCCGATGCCTAGGGCGTCGGGGATGTGCACCGAGTCGTACCACTCGTTGAACTCAGTATCAGCGTCGGCAGTCACGTCAAAGCCCGCGACAAAGAACGGATCTTGAGTACTCATATCCATCAACTCACCTTCTCGTGGCTGGTGATTCCTTGAATGATTCGTCGCTCGGTCACCTCGGTGCCTGTCAGTTCCTGAACCAGTTGACCCGATCGGAAGATCAACACCCGATTGCACAGAAGGGCAAGTTCCTCCGGCTCGGACGAGCCAACGACGCACGAGCGGCCCGACGCCACGAGCCCCTTGAGCAGGTCGTGAATGGCCGCACGTGCGGCAACATCGACGCCGAGCGTCGGATCTTCGAGCACGATCGTGTCTGCGCCTGTCATCAACAGTCGTCCGATCAGACTCCTCTGCTGGTTGCCACCGCTCAGCGAGGACATCATTCGGTCCAAGACGGGAGCTACCTGCACCGCTTCAGCCACGGGTGCAGCTGCACGACGCTCGTGTTGCTGCCGCAAGAAGCCCCCCCGAGACATCGTGGGCAGCGCAGATAGCACGATGTTTCTCGTCACCGTCTGATCGAGGATTGCCGAATCGCTGCGGCTTGGCGGTAGGTACGCCACCCCTGCACTGATAGCCCCCTCGGGTGACCGAATCGAGCGTCCGCCGGCCATCACTACTCCCTTGGCCGGCCGACCGACTCCCGTGATGGCCTGGAAAGCTGCCTCGACACCCGAACTGGGCAGTCCTGCTAGGCCAAGCAACTCGCCCCGGTAGACGGTGAATGAAGCCGTACCGTATTGCAGGGGAAGGTCCTCAACCACAATCAAGGGGTCGTTCAGGTCGGGTGCCGGGGGAACCGGACGAGATTCGCCCGCAAGGCCACTCGCGAGGTGCTCGACCATGGCGGCAACCGTGAGATCGCTGCCTTCAATTCGGTCAATGATGGATCCGTCCCGCATCACACTGACTGTGTCGCAGGTACGTTCGACCTCGCTAAGCCGGTGCGAAATGAACAGGAGCGCGAGCCCCTCGTCGCACAGCGTGCGCATCAAAGCGCACAGCACGTCGGCCTGCTCTTGACTCATCCCTGCTGTGGGTTCGTCCAACAGCAGAACCCGCGCTTCACGATAGAGGGCTTGAGCAATGAGAGCCGCTCGCGCCTGCGAGGGGGTCAAAGCCTCAACTGGCATATCTGGATCGAGTGGCAACTTGATGCGAGCGAGGCACTCCTTCGCCGATGATCGCTCGACCTTCCGCCGAACAAAACCGAGGCGGTTGGGCTCCCAACCGAGCGCGACGAACTGTCCGAGGCTCATGCCGGCCGGAACGGCGAGTTCCTGGGGGACGGCTACGACCCCCAGGTCAACGGCCTGGCGAGCGTTTCGGAAATTCACCGGCGACTCATTGAGCAGGATCTCACCGGCATCGGACGCAATTCGGCCAGTGAGACAGCCGACCAGCGTGCTCTTGCCTGCGCCGTTGGGGCCAATCAGGCCCGTGCAATAGCCAGGTCGAATCTCAATGTCGCCCTCGCGGAGCGCCCGGATTGCGCCGTAGGACTTGGCCAGTCCGACGGCTTTCACGTGCACGCTGTCAGTGATCATCGCCTCTACCGAAACTGCCGTGCGAGAAGGACGGCAGCGGCGAGCACGACACCTTGAACCAGCAGCACGACCCACCCCGGTTGACCAAGCATCGTGATTCCGTTTTGGAGTACTCCGATGTAGACGACTCCGACAAACGTGGGCACTGCGCCAAATCGACCGCGCCCTATCACGGCGGCACCCAAGAAGGCTGCTGCGTAGGGAGAAAGAAGCAACCCCGCCGCACTGTTGGGGAAGTACTGGGAAGCCTTGGCCATCAGGATGACACCACCCAAACCAGCGATGCCTCCCATGATGACGAAGGCCATCATCCGGGAGCGTGCAACGGCGAGCCCGGCAAGATCGGCCGCCCGCCGGTTCGACCCAATGGCCTGCACGCGGCGCCCATAGGTGGTGAATCTCATCAGCACGAACACACCCACGGTGACGAAGACCGCAACCCAGAGGCCTGTGCTGAAGCCCAGGATTTTTCCCTGACCGAGCGAGATCAACGACTCCGGAAGGCCGTAGATGACCTTGTCGTTGCTGATGAAACGCTCGATGCCGAGCGCGATGGAGCCGATCGCCAGTGTGATGATGAACGCGGGAGCTCGACCGTAGGCGACAGATGCACCGTTCCCGAGGCCCACAATTATCCCAACGCCAACGGCGGCGGCCACTCCCAGCCAGACCGGCCAGCCCCATTGCACGACCGCCAACACGGCGACGGCTCCCGAAAGCCCTGTCGTTGCCGCAAAGGACAAATCAAACTCACCGATGGCGAGCACGACGGTGAGTCCGGCTCCAAGAATGAGAAGGACTGTGACGGAGTCCAGGATGCCCTGAACGTTGGCCCACGTCGGGAAGGCGTCTGGCCGCAGAGCCGCGAAAACTATGAGGGTAATGAGCATGACGGCGAGTCCGCCAAGCGTTGCCAGAGCCCCTCGAACGCTAGTGCCGCTCAACCTGCGACGAGGGCCCACGGGAGCCTCCGGGCTTGATGACATCCACGACCCCTATCGGTCCACTTGATGATGGGTTGCCCCCCGCGGCATCACGCCACGGGAGGCAACCCACTTGGGTTAGGGAAGTGTGAACTGCGTGGCCCACTTGTCCTTGTAGGGCTGCAGCACTGACTCGACAGTCGCCGGTCCGTCCTGACCCGCCGGAGGAATGTTGGCCTGAGTGATGGCCGAGTACGTGATGGTTCCATCGGGGATCGTCGCCGGAAGCGGCGTGCTATTGACCCACAGGTCAATCAACGCATTCACGGTGAACGGTCCCTCAATGACGCAGTCACAGTCAGCCAGAGCAACGATGTTCTTGTTGTCTCGCATCAGCGGGTTGTTGATGGCGTCGGCGTAGTAGCTGTACACCGAGATCTGATCGGTCTTGCTGGCTGCCTTGATTGCAGCGACGGCGCCGGCGGTGAAGGTGTCGTACACCGGAATGACGGCCGCGAGATTGGGGAACTGATTGATGATGGCCGAGGTCTTCGCCTGAGAGTCGGTAAGAGTCTGCTCGGCCTCGGGGTCAGCAACAACCTTGAGTCCGCACTTCTCTGCCGCTGCCTTCATCGTGTCGCCACGGATCTGGCCGCTGAAGAACAGGTTGAACCGGATGATCGCAACTTCCGATCCAGGCTTGACGTTCGCGCACAGCTCCGCGCCGAGGGGCTCGCTGAGCTTCGTGTCGTTCTCCGTGTACACAGCCGATAGAAGGCTGTCGAGGTCATGCCGAGACTCTCCGGCAATCGCGATGATGGGGATGTTGGCTTCCTTGGCCTTCTTCAACGACTCTTGAACGAGCGACGGCTCCACGGAGCCAAGCACGATGGCGTCGTACTTCTGGAGAATGGCCGAGTTGATCGCGTCGTTTGCTTTCTGCGGGTCGGCAGCCACATCGGTCGTGGTCACCTCCCAGCCAACAGCCTCGGCTGCCGCTACGAACGAGGCATTGATTCGCGCCTCGATGGGGGCCTGGAGGAAAATCTCAACGTACGCGATCTTCTTGGTCGGAATCGCGGGCAGCGCGGCAGCCGACGACTCTGCGGCAGAGGCAGACGCGCTGGTGGGTGTGATAGCGGCCGAACTGCTGGCCGCACCTCCCCCTGATGAACCGCAGGCTGCTAGGGCGATCGCTGTTGCCCCCACTCCCATCAGCAGTGCAGAGCGGCGGAGCGCTGACGCCCCGGGTCGCTGTCTTGTCATTGGAACCCCTCTCACAGGTTGGAATTACGGTGGAAGCACTGGTGGGCACGATATATGATATTGAAAATTTCTAACGAGGTTTAGCGTTAGTTAGTTGTCTCGCTTCGGTGCTGCCTGCATTAATCGGCGGGCGATCAGGTTGCGTTGTATCTCGTTCGTTCCTTCCCCGATGATCATCAGAGGCGCGTCTCTGAAGTACCTCTCCACGTCGTACTCGGTGGAATAGCCCGCACTTCCGTGGAGTCTCAGGGCCATCTCGGCCACCCTCAGCCCTGATTCCGACGCGAAGACTTTGGCGATCCCTGCCTCAAGGTCGCAGCGCTCGCCGCGGTCAAACTTCCGGGCGGCATGCATCACCGTGACTCTGGCCGCCAGAACCTGCGTGGCCATGTCGGCGAGGTAGTTGCCGATTGATTGGTGCTGCCAGATCGGAACCCCGAAGGTCTCGCGCGTGGCCGAGTAGCGGACGCTCGCATCGAGGGCCGCCTGGGCAACGCCGACCGATCGCGCGGCCACCTGAATCCGCCCGACCTCCAAGCCCCTCATCATTTGTGAGAACCCGTGGCCCTCTTCTGGGCCGAGGAGATGCTCGGCAGGCACGAAGGCGTTGTCGAACACCACTTCGCAGCTTTCGACACCCCGATACCCCAACTTCGGCAGATCTCGAGGGATGGAGACTCCCTGCGTGTCTGACGGCACGAGGAGAATGCTGATTCCACGATGGCGCGGGTCTGCTGCAGGGTCCGTCTTGCACAGAACTCCCAGCACTCCCGCGTGCCTGGCGTTGGTAATCCACATCTTGGTGCCGTTGAGCAGATAGCCCCCCTCAACCTGCTTCGCCACGGTTCGGATGGCCTGAAGATCAGAGCCCCCCTGGGGCTCAGTGAGCGCCATCGCGGCCCTCAACTCGCCGGTAGACATCGCGGGAAGGAGCCGATCGCGTTGCTCTTCGGTGCCGAAGGCGTTGATGATGAACCCCATCACGGCGTGTCCACCGACCGCGCCGGCCAGGCTCATCCAGCCGCGTGCCAGCTCCTCCGTGACGAGGGCGAAGCACGCGGTTGACGAGGTGGAATCGCTGTAGTCGGCGGGGATCTGCATGCCGTACACGCCGAGCTTCTTCATCGTGTCGATGAAGGCCGCGGGGTACTCATTGCGAGCTTCGATGTCGTGGACTTCGGGAATCACGTCCTGATCGACAAATCGTCGGACGACCCGAACGAAGTCGGCCTCGTCCTCCGAGAGCTGCTCGAGAACGTCTTCCGTTCCAGTCATGGAGGCAATCTATATATAATGCACTCAATATGTCTAGACCGAGCACAGCCCGGCGCCTTCAGCTCGCGCTGACCTCAGGAACCACGATCGTGGTGGGCGGAGGGGAGGGCGAGCCGCGGACGCTTGTGAGAGCACTGCGCGAAATCTGCTGCACTCTCAGCGCGGTTGAGGTCGTGTTCGGGATTCACGGAGGTGCTGATTGGGATGAGCACGGGTGCCCTGGAACCACCGTTCTGCGATTCGGTTGGTTTGGGCAGCCGCCCCGTGCTGAGCGCCGCGATGTCATCGTCCGGCTCCCCTACAGCCAGATCCCGCAGTTCCTTGACGGCAGAGACATCGTCGTTCTTGCGAAGGTATCTCCGCCGCGGAACGGCCTACATTCCCTGTCGATGACGGCCGAGTACTTGCCGGCCGCCATCGACAAGGCGCGCACCACGCTGGTGGAAGTCGACGAGGCTGCACCGTGGGTGACCACAACATGCGCCGTGGCCGCGGATGTCGTGGAGGTGATGGAGGTCGTGGAGCGCGCTTCCAGCTCCGACGTTGATGTCACTGCGCCACCTCTCGGCGACACTTCCGGGCCCCTGGCCTCCATCGTCGAGCGCACCGTGCCAGACGGCGCGGTTGTTCAGCTGGGGCTGGGTCGAATTATCGACAACGCACTTGCAGGGCTTCGGCCGCGGCGCGGGCTGCGGGTTCGCAGTGGATCACTATCGACGGTTGCCGCGCAGTTGTGGGCATGCGGTGTCCTCGACACCGATCACCCCGCCATCGCCACCGCTCTCTTCGGCGGAAGTGAGGTGCGCGAGTGGGCGTCTCGCGGGAATGTGCTGCTTGAACGAGTCGAAGCTACCCACAGCGAGTCTCTCGTCGGGCTCGTCGGGTTCCACAGCATCAACGCGGCGGTGCAGGTGGACCTCGCCGGAAACATCAATACTGAGATGGCTGGGGGTCGGTACGTTGGGGCCATGGGTGGGGCGCCCGACTTTGCAGCAGCGGCGGTGAGGTCTCCGGGGGGACAGTCAGTGTTCGTTCTCCCCTCAACGGCCCACACCGATCGCGTCTCGCGAATTGTTCCGCAACCTGTCGAACTCACCACCGTACCAGCGAGCGACGTGTCACTCGTGATTACTGAGTGGGGCTCAGCGCAGGTCAACGGCCTGGGCTTACGCGAGCGAGCTCACGCTCTCGCGGTGATTGCTCACCCGCAGTTTCGCGCCGAACTTCTCGACCATGCTGATCGGGTTGTTGATCGGATCGAGGATCGGCGCTAAGACCGGATCCGCTCGATGAGCATCGCTTGGCCCTGCCCGCCTCCGACGCAGAGGGTCACGAGTCCCACTTCCTTGTCATCGTGCTCAAGTCCATTGATCAGAGTTGTCACGAGCCGTCCACCGGTCATTCCAAAGGGATGGCCAATAGCGATAGCGCCGCCTCGCGCGTTCAGTCGCGGATCATCGGAGTCCATGCCGAAGCCACGCACAGAAGGAATCACCTGCGCTGCGAACGCTTCATTCACCTCGACCAGATCAATGTCGGCGATGGCCATTCCCAGACGCGAAAGCAGCATGTTGACCGCGGGAATGGGGCCAATGCCCATCAACTCCGGGCTGACGCCAGCAACGCTTGAACCCAGAATCCGAGCGCGCGGGCGAGCGCCGTGGGCAGCTGCGGCATCTGGCGACATGACGAGGAGGGCGACTGCCCCGTCGTTGAGTGGGCACGCATTGCCAGCGGTAACCAGGCCGCCCACCACAGGTTCGAGCTGGCTGAGTTTCTCCAGCGTGGAGGTGGCGCGCGGCCCCTCATCACGATCGATCACTACGCCGTCAGCATTGATCAGCGGCACAATCTCGCGGCCAAAGAATCCTGATTGGTAGGCGCTGAGTGCGCGCTCCTGACTTCGTTGCGCGAAGAGATCCATGTCTACTCGCGACACCCCGTAGTCACGCGCCACTCTTTCGGCAGTTTCGACCATCGGCAGGTAGTAGTCGATGCCGAGGTCAGCCTCCGCTGCGAGCCGAGGGTTGGGCTCGGCGAGGTGCCTGTCTCGACCGACGCGAGAGAACGACTCCACCCCCGCAACGAGGACGCTTTCACACTCCCCCATGGCGATAGCGTGGTGCGCCATGCGTAGCGCCTGTAGCGACGAAGCGCAAAGGCGCGAGACGGTAGCGGCTGCCGTTGACACTGGCAGACCAGCAAGCAGGGTGATGGCGCGAGCCACGTTGTACCCCTGTTCCCCCCAGGGGTAACCGCAGCCCACGAGTACCTCGTCGACCGGTGGATTTCCGCAGTCCGACAAAAGTTGCGCGCACACGGCAGCAGCGAGATCGTCGGGTCGTGTGGAGGCAAAGGCACCCTTGGAGGCTCGAGTCACCGCAGACCTCGAGGTCGCCACGATGACGGCATCCCGCTCCCGTATTGTCATACTGTGTCTCCTGCCGAGTGGCGTTCACCTCTAATCTAATACAATATATCCAAGAGTGGAGTCAGTCCGCGGCTTCACCTCGTTGGAACGCTGGAAGGGGTGACACGTGAGGCAGCGGCGGCGTCAACAACTCAGTGATGAAGCGGCGGACTACCTGCGCGACTCGATCATTGCGGGTGAACTCCCGGTCGGAACGTTCATCCGAGCCGAGAGCATCGCCGACTCACTCGACATCAGCATCACTCCGGTCAGGGAAGCCCTGCTCATTCTCCGGGGTGAGGGCTTCTTGAGACTCGAACCTCGCCGAGGCTTCGCTGTTGCTGAACTGTCGAGCAATGATGTGCGCGATGTCTTCTGGGTGCAAAGCATCTTGGCAGGAGAACTCGCGGCCCGGTCTGCGCGGAGGATCAGTGCCGAGCACATCGCGCAGCTACGTGAGATTCAGGATGAGATCAATGATGGCTTGAAGGAGGAAGACGCGAATCGCGTCGACGCGGCCAACTACGAGTTCCATCGCCTCGTGAACCTGTGCGCCGACTCTCCGAAAGTCGCGTGGTTCATCGGGACCGCCGCGAAATACGTGCCTCGAAGCTTCTTCGGCACCATTGAGGGATGGCCCGCCGCATCGGTGCATGATCACTCAGCAATTCTTCGAGCGATGGAACGCGGAGATGAAGAGGAAGCCCGCGAGGCCATGAGCCTGCACATTCGACATGCGGGTGATTTGCTCGTCGCCCATCGGTCACGTGAACGCTCCTAATCGCTCAGCAGAGGCTCTCAGCCGGCTGGCCGAAGAATGGCCCATCACGTCCAAGTCTCGGGATGTCGACTCCACCCCCGCCCAGATCGATAGCGGGCTGTGGGCCCTGAAGCTTCCCCTTCCACTGGAGGGCTTGCGCTATGTCGTGTGCTACGTGCGCGAGGTTCCCCAGGGAATCGTGCTGGTCGATGCTGGTTGGAACACCCCCCAAAGTTGGGCGTCTCTCGAGAACGGACTTGCGCAGATTGGTTACGGCGTTCGTGACGTGCAAGCGGTGGTGGTGACGCATGCCCATCCGGATCACCTGGGTCTGGCTGGACCCATCCGGCAGGAATCCGGAGCACGAATCTGCCTCCATGAGCGCGACGCACTCTTGGTTCCCACGTCAACCACACAGCTGGCGGATTTCCTGAGCAGCTACCGCCGCTTTCTCACCGAGTGCGGAGCTCCTCCAGATGAGGTGTTGGCTGTCACTGAGGACATGGTCGAGGCCGTGACCTACCTGGATATGCCCTCACCGGATCGACTGATGACAGACGGGGAAGTGTTGGTCGACATTGACCCCTCCCTTCGGGTGATTGGCACCCCCGGTCATTCCCCTGGCCATATCTGCCTCTTCGATGAAAAGCGCCGTCATATTCTGACCGGCGACCACGTTCTTCCTCGCGTCACGCCCAACGTGTCTCGACGGCCAGGGCAGCCCCCCTATCCATTGGCTGCTTACCTCGCCTCGCTGCGACTGCTTCTCGGCCTTGAGGTCGATTGGGTGCTTCCAGCACACGAGTGGCCATTGCGTGATCTCGACGGCCGCGTCAACGCACTTCTCGAACACCATGACGCCCGCCTGATCGAGACCGCCACCACAGTTGCCGCAGATCCGGGCCTCACGACGTGGAGGGTTGCACAGCAACTTCCCTGGTCGCGACCATTCGACAGTCTCACGTCGGATATGAGGCGGGCCGCCGTGGGAGAGGCACTTGCTCACCTGGAGTGGCTCGAGATGAAGAAGGTCGTGCGAAGGACCACCGGTGCGCCGTGGACATGGCAGATGGTGTAGCTCCATTCACCGCAGTACCGTGGCCACACTGCTGAGTGTGGCTTCGGTACTGTGTACCATCTCAGGCGCTGAAGGGAGCGCGGCCAGTGGCCTCCGACGACCGTGAAATCGACGACGCAGGTGCGCGCCTCGAGGCATCCGTCACCAGCTTGGCCAAGACGTTCGGCCTCACGCCCGACGAGCGAGACACACTCGTTCGTATCGGTACGTGGCACGACGAGGTGCAAGACCTCATCTCTGTCTCACTCGGACAAGCCTTTCGTCGCGACTCCAGCGGCATCGATATCGACTACCTCACCGCCCAGTCGCCCGTGATCATCGAGACCATGCACAACGAGATGCTGCCTTATCGGGACCTGCTGGGCAGGTTGGGCCAGGCCGAGCTGACTGAGGCAGTGGTGGCGCTCTGCCTTGGCGGCGACGTCGACGAGCCGTCGGTTTTCGGCCTGCAGTTGCTCGTCGAGGCGATGTCACCGGTCGTACCCCACCGCGCCAGAGTTGCTGTTGAGTACCTGCGGGGGAGGGTGGCCGACCGAATGGGCTCGGGCCTCGACGCCGAGACAGCGTTCGAGCGCGCCTTGGCATTCGACCCGCAGTGGGTTCCGGCGCTGGAATGGCTCGCCGCACTGGCTAACGACCGCGGTGATGCCGACCGAGCGCTGAGTCTGCTCGACCGGGCCGGCGTCAGTCCCGACGATGGCTTGTATCGGATGCTCGTGAAGTACCGTCCGGGCAATGTGGTGTCGCTTCAGCGCAACGACCCCTGCTGGTGCGGCTCCGGCCGCAAACTCAAGCAGTGCCATCGCGGCGCCGAGCCCCTGCCCCTCACGACGCGAGCATCGTGGCTCTGGCACAAGGCCATGGCTTTTGTGCAGGATGGCCCCTGGCGATCAGAGATCTTTGAGCTAGCCGCCGAGCGCAGCCGCTACGGCGGCGACCGCGAGATGTTCGAGGCCCTGTCAGATCCGCTGTTGCTCAGCGCGATGTTCATCGAGGGCGAAGTTCTAGACGAGTACGCCTACACGCGAGGGCCGCTCTTGCCGGCCGACGAGTTGGAGTTGCTGCGAAGTTGGAATGAGGTTGACCGAGGCCTCTATGAGGTTGAGGAAGTGCACCGTGACGAAGGCCTGCTCGTGCGCAACGTTCTCGATGGCGAGCGAGTGTTCGTGCCCGAGGTACTGGGATCTCGCGATTCGTACGTGGGCATGCTGTTCGTGTCGCTCGTTTTGCCCGTCGGCGACGCTACCTTCGGCTTCTTCGGTGGCATTGAACCGGTGAGCCTGCAGCACCGCGAGAGGGTGATGCAACTCCTCGACAGCATGCCCGATCCGTTCGAGCTCGTGTCTGCGATGACCGATCGCTTCGCCCCGCCTCAGCTGGTCACCAAGGAGGGTGATGCCCTCGAGCTCTGCACCACGGTTATCGCCGTTAAGGGGCGCAAGTCCATCGCGCGAGCCTTCGACTCGCAATTCAGGCGCGAGTCTGAGACCGAGTGGATCGCTGGGGTCGACGGCGGCACGGTTGAGGAAGGTGACTCCATCGGAGGGTCACTGACTCTGGATGGCCGTCGGGTCACCATCAACACGACGAGTCGCGCCCGCACAGACCTGGTGCTCGACGTGGTCGAGAGCCTTGGCTTCGAGTTTTCGCTCGTTTCGGAGAGCGTGGTGAACGTGGGCGAGTCGGTCTTGTCAGCGGCATCCGAATCGGTGAAGCCTGCATCTGTTCCCTCGCTGGACGACCCGGAGGTGGCCGCGATGTTCGCCGAGTACATCGCGAAGTATGAGCGCGACTGGCTCGACATGGACATTCCTGCACTCGGCGGTCTCACTCCTCGCGAGGCGGCGGGCGACCCCATCGCCCGCAACGATCTGATCGCCTTGCTGAACTCGTTCCCTCGAGGTCATCCGAACACCATGGACGCCGACAGACTGCGCGCGGCGCTGGGATTGCTCGACTGACCGCAGGGATCTGGCCCCCGATCCCGCTCACCCGCCTATGTTGGGACGCGTGACTGGTCAGTCTCCCTTCCTCGACGTGCCCGCCGAGCTTTGGACTGCCGAGAACGAACTCGCCTTCGCCTTTCGAGACCGATTCCCGGTTAGTCCCGGTCACACGCTCGTTCTGCCGCGAAGGGTTGTCGCCGACTGGTGGGGGGCGACTAGTGAGGAACAGTCGGCCATGTTCGCGCTTGTCGAGGTGGTCAAGGCGCAGCTCGATGTCGAATTCGGCCCCGACGGCTACAACGTCGGATTCAACGCAGGAGCGGCGGCGGGGCAAACCGTCTTTCATCTTCACGTGCACGTGATCCCCCGCTACGAGGGCGATGTCGCAGATCCCCGCGGGGGTGTGCGACACGTGCTCCCGGGCGGCAACTACCTTGCCCAGCCGCAGCGCCAACTCTGGCATGGTCCGAGCCATCCCCTGGGCCCAGCTCTGATCGACGTCGTTGAGGTGGAGCCGATCAACCGGGCAGACGTGTTGGTCAGCTTCGTGATGCAGTCGGGCCTCGGGCTGCTCGAGCCCCTGCTCGATCGCATCCTCGACCGGGGTGGCTCGGTGCGGGTTCTCACCGGTGACTACCTCGGCATCACCGAACGTCGGGCCTTGGAACGGCTGCTTTCGCGCAGCGAGGAGTACGGCGATCGTTTCCAGCCTCGCCTCTTCCTCGCCGGCCAGACGTCATTCCATCCCAAGGCATACCTGCTGTCGGCCACGAGCCAGCGCCGCTGGGCGTATGTCGGCAGCGCCAATGCGAGTCGAACTGCGCTCCTCGATGGGGTCGAGTGGACTCTGGCTACCCAGGATCCATCAGCGATCGACGAGGCCGACGCAGAGTTCGAGCGATTGTGGGCCGATCCGCGCAGCGTGGTGCTCACTCCAAGCGTCGTGGCCGACTACCGCGAGGTAGTGAGGTCCATCTACCCCGCGGCACCCGAATCGGCCGATACCGATGAGCCTCTCGAAGCCGCCGCTGCTCCTAACTCGGTGCAGCGGGAGGCGCTGGTGGCTCTTGAGGCAAGCCGGGCCGAGGGCTACGGCGCCGGGATGGTGGTCATGGCGACCGGGCTGGGTAAGACGTGGCTCGCGGCTTTCGACAGCACTCGACCACAGTTCCGCCGGGTGTTGTTCGTGGCCCACCGCGAGGAGATCCTGCTGCAGGCCAGGGCCGTGTTCCGTCTCGTTCGACCGCAGGCCACCGCCGGACTCATGATCGGAGATCGGCAGCCAGGCGACAGTGAGATGGTCTTCGCCACGGTGCAGACTCTGGCTAGCCGCATCGACGAGATCGATCCGGAGCAGTTCGACTACGTGGTTGTCGACGAGTTCCATCACGCCTCGGCTCCCACCTACCGGCGACTTCTGGGGCGACTGCGGCCGAAGTTCCTGCTAGGCATCACCGCCACGCCCGACCGCGCCGATGGCGCGAACCTTCTGGCGCTGTGCGAGGACAACCTCGTGTACGACTGCGGACTCGCCGAGGGGATCGAGCGAAGCCTGCTGGTGCCCTTCCTGTACTTCGGAGTGCCTGATCCCGTTGACTTCCGGCCGCTGCCGTGGCGGAACGGACGGTTTGACCCGGACGCCCTCGAGCACGCGGTCATCGCGAGCGAGCGGATGGAGGCGGCCCTTCGCGAGTGGAGCCTGCGGCGTGGGCAGCGCACGATCGCGTTCTGCGTTTCGCAGACGCATGCCGACCGGATGGCGGAGTACTTCCGCGCAGCGGGCATCCGGGCCGTGGCAGTGCACACGGGTCCGCTCTCGGCGCCTCGCGCGCAGTCGCTCGAGCAGTTGAGGACGGGGGAGCTCGAGGTGCTGTTCGCCGTCGACCTATTCAACGAGGGCCTCGACGTGCCCGAGGTCGACACCGTTCTCATGCTGAGGCCGACCGCCTCGCCCGTGTTGTTTATGCAGCAGCTCGGGCGTGGGCTCCGCACCAGTGCCGGAAAGGACGTGCTTCACGTCATTGACTTCGTGGGCAACCACCGCAGCTTTCTCATTCCTCTTCGACTGCTCGCCGGGCTGGTCGACTCACCAACAGATGCTTCGCTGCGGGCCGCGCTGGGTGGTGGTGCGCTGACCCTGCCCTCGGGCTGCAGCGTCGACTACGCGCTCGAGGCTCGCGACAACCTGCTCTCGATGCTGCCAACCACGAGCAAGGTGCTTGAAGACTTCGTCATCGCGTGGACGGCCGAGCATGGGCAGCGTCCCACTGCGCTGCAGGCGCTCCGCTCCGGGTACCTCCCTCAGCTTGCCAAGCAGGGCTGGTTCGCGCTGCTGCTCGAGCTCGGCGTGCTCTCAGACGAGGAGGCCGTTGGGGCGCGCGACAGCGCCGCGCTACTGCTCGAGGTGGCCACGACCTCAATGAACAAGACCTACAAGATGGTGGCCCTGCGGGCGTGGCTGTTTGACGACCCCTCGATGCAGGGTCATACGCTTCAGCGCAATGCCACTGTGGCCCGGGCCCTGGTCTTGCGCGACCCGCGGCTCGTGGCTGACGTTGACGGTAAGGAACATGTCTCAGACAAGGCGTGGGCGGCGTGGTGGCGCACGTGGCCGCTTGAGCATCTCGCGGGCAAGGGATCGTTCGTGCTTCGGAATGACACGTTCTCGCTCGCGCAGGGTGTTTCGGCTGATCAGGTGGTGACCCTCAGCGCGCTGATTCACGAACTCGTCGACTGGCGACTCACGGCGAAGCTGGATCGCGCGACGGCCGGCTCGACGCGACTCAGAGTGAGCCACAGCAGCGGAAGACCGATCATCCGCTTCGACCGGCAGCGCAGGCCTGACCTCCCCGATGGGACCACGTCGCTTCTGGCGGGAGACAACACCTATGAGGCCGACTTTGTGAAGATCGCGCTGAACGTGGTGCGAAAGCCGGGCGGTGCGACGAACGTCTTGCCCGACCTGCTGTGGAGTTGGTTCGGCCCGGATGCCGGGCTGCCGGGAACGTCGTTCGAGGTTGAGCTCACCCGTGAGGGGCAGGCCTGGCACATGTCGCCAGTTCGTACTGCGGTGGTGGAGGAGTTCGGGTAGCGCGCCTCGTCGCCCCGCAGCTCGCCCGCCTAGCTGGCGGTGGGCTGCGCGCGTACTACTGCGCGAGTGCGAGGGTCCAGTTGAATTCGACCGGGCTGCCTACGGCGCCCGTGCGCGAGCCGGTCCACGAGGTGCTGCCGGTGGCGTTCGCGTAGTTGCCGGTGCCGCCGATCACCACGCCCACCCCTTCGAACGTGGTTGTCTCACCGGTCTTGCTCGCTGCGCCGTTCAACTCCAGCCCCAGCGCGGAGCCGTCGGGTCACCATCAACACAACGAGTCGCGCCCGTACAGACCTGGTGCTCGACGTGGTCGAGAGCCTTGGCTTCGAGTTTTCGCTCGTCTCGGAGAGCGTGGTGAACGTGGGCGAGTCGGTCTTGTCAGCGGCATCCGAGTCGGTGAAGCCTGCATCTGTTCCCTCGCTGGACGACCCGGAGGTGGCCGCGATGTTCGCCGAGTACATCGCGAAGTATGAGCGCGACTGGCTCGACATGGACATTCCTGCACTCGGCGGTCTCACTCCTCGCGAGGCGGCGGTCGACCCCATCGCCCGCAACGATCTGATCGCCTTGCTGAACTCGTTCCCTCGAGGTCATCCGAACACCATGGACGCCGACCGACTGCGCGCCGCGCTGGGATTGCTCGACTGACCGCAGGGATCTGACCAGAGTGTCGCCTGCGAGTAGCACATATTGCTACCTTCGGTGGGTAAATGAGTTGAGGAAAGTCGCTGGTGAGAGCAGAAAATCTGATTTTCTGCTCTGCATCCGGAGCGCACTCCATAGTCTTGGACCTGCACAGCGGGAATGTGGCCCAGCCATTTCCCATCGTGCCTCACATCGAGTCTCTCTAGTAGCTGGCCACACTCTCGGGTGGAGGTTGTATGGTCACGCAGTTTCTGCCGGCGCTCGACGACGACGCACGAGCACGAGTCTGCAGAGTTCGGCTCGACATCGACCGCTCACTCGCGTTGATGCTGGGCAGCGAGATGGTCGAGTGGGTCGATGCTGGCGAGTACCCGGTGGGCGACGTCCAGGTCTCACTCCCTGCGGCTCGTGCCGGCGTAAGCATCCCCCCAGAAGCTCATGTGCCAGCGGTGCATTCGCGCCCAGAGAGGATCACCCGCGTCGAGGTGGCCAACGAGTCGTCGCTTACAGCGGCAAGGCGCCTGAACGCCAGTGGGTTGTCACCGCTCGTTCTGAACATGGCCAATGGGGTCATGCCGGGCGGCGGGTTCCTCCACGGGTCTATCGCGCAGGAGGAGTACCTCTGCCGTTCGACAGCGCTGTACGCGACGATTCGGGACGACCCCATGTATGGCTTTCATGCCGAGCTGGGTCACTACGAGTCGAGCCACTGGGCCATCGTGTCGTCCGACGTCGCCGTGATTCGCGACGACGAGGGGGCGCCCATCTCCGAACCGTGGATGTGCTCGTTCATCACGTGCGCGGCCCCGGTGGCCCAACGCGTCGGACGAGAGCGTTCGGCGATCATCATGGCCGATCGGATCGAGCGTCTGCTGTCCGTTGCCGCCGCACACGGATACCAATCGCTGGTACTGGGAGCGTGGGGTTGCGGCGCCTTTCGAAACGATCCAACCCTCACCGCCGAGGCCTTCCGCGATCTGCTCACGGGCACTTTCGACGGCGTGTTTAGCGACGTGGTGTTTGCCATCAGCGACTGGTCGGGCGAGCGACGGTTCCTCCGCCCATTCGCGCAGGTACTCGCTCCTGCTGCGGGGTGAGACAACTTTCCGTGACCACCCTGCCTTCCCGCCTTCGGGCAGACGACTAGTGAGGTGGCGTGCAGACCTGCCCGCAGAAGGAGGGCTCGGGATGACACGATGGGGTAATGGTTAAGTCGCGATCCGTGGCCGACAGCGTGGGTCGCAATTCGAACGTGGTCGTTGGCCTCAGCGCTGAGATCGGCCGGGCGCAGTGACCACGCATGTTGTGGTGACGGGAGGCTCCGGCTTCCTGGGCCAGCAGTTCATCGCGGCGCTGCTCGCCTCGGCAGGTCTGCCGCTAGGCGTCGATGGCGCGACCGTGCCCATCGACGGCATCACGGCCTTCGACACCGGGCCGAGTGCAGTCACCGACCCACGGCTCGACAGCATCGTGGGTGACATCGCCGATGCCGCGCAGGTTGCCAGTCTCGTGGGGCCCGACACCGCGCTGGTGGTGCACCTCGCAGCAGTGGTGAGCGGCACCGCCGAGGCCGACTTCGACCTAGGCCTGTGCGTGAACATCGACGGCACGCGAGCCGTGCTCGAAGCCTGCCGCGCGGCCGGCACCGTGCCGCGGGTGCTATTCCCGAGCTCGGTCGCGGTGTTCGGCGGCGACCT